>NZ_JAXBRE020000025.1:0-61006 GCF_047520985.2 Stenotrophomonas sp. BR163 | reverse complement strand
GGTCCGGTTGCGGGGGACGCTGCAAGTACGTCCATGTAAGCTCGGTCGCCGCATCCATGCGGCTCACGCCCCCGCAACCGGACCCACCCCGCCTTCGACAGTTTTCCGCGATCTGTTGGAACGATCTTGGGGTCAGATCCGTTTTCCGGAAGAAAACGGATCTGACCCCATTTTGATTGTCGATACCTGACAGATGTGTCGACCAAGGTCGACACCTACCAACAGCCGCCACGATCTGTCAGACGTGGGGCGGTGTGGGCTTGCAGGACCGTTGGCGCCATGGATGGCGCCATCGAGCCCCCATGGATGGGTTTACGGCGTGTCCTGCAAGCCCACACCGCCGCGCCATCCCACGGATACCCCGCTGTTGCGGTTGCTTCGGCGGTTGCTGTTGCTTGTGCTCTGGCCTCTGCGGGTGCCGGGCGCCGCCCGGCCGACTTCCGCCACTTGCGGTGGCAGCGACGGCCCACTAGCCTTCGGCCGTCGTTCACCACCCAAGGACCGCCCGTGAAACACCGTCATCTCCTGCTCGCCTCGGCAATCGCCGCCGCCACGCTGGCCCTGGCCGCCTGCAAGAAGGAAGCTGCCCCAGGCACCGATACCGCCAGCAGCAGCGCTCCGGCCGGTGAAACCGCCGACCAGTTCGTGGCCCGCATCAATGCCGAATTCAAGGCCGCTTACCCGGAGATGACCTCGGCGCAGTGGCTGTCCTCCACCTACATCAACGGTGATTCGGAACGCATTGCGGCCAAGGCCAATGAGCGTTCGCTGACCCAGCTCAACAGCTGGATCGAACAGGCCGCCAAGTTCGACGGCAAGCCGATGAGCGAGGACAGCAAGCGCGCGATCCACCTGCTGAAGCTGATGTCCTCGATGCCTGCACCGCGCGACCCGGCCAAACTGGCCGAGCTGACTCAGATCGCCACCCGCATGGAAGGCAGCTATGGCGCCGGCAAGTACTGCACCGATGCCAACGACCCGAACTCCTGCCGGCAGCTGGGCGAGCTGGAGCAGGTGCTGGCACGCAGCCGCGACTACGACAAGCAGCTCGACGCCTGGCAGGGCTGGCACAGCACCACCAAGAACATGCGCGGCGACTATCAGAAGTTCGTCGGCCTGGTGAACGAAGGCGCCAAGGGCATGGGCTTCACCGATGCCGGCCAGATGTGGCGCAGCGGCTATGACATGCCGCCGGAGCAGATCGGCCCGGAAACCGATCGCCTGTGGGAACAGGTCAAGCCGATGTACGAACAGCTGCACTGCTATGCGCGCGCCAAGCTGGACAAGACCTACGGCAAGGACAAGGCCGAAGTGGGCAATGGCCTGATCGCCGCGCACCTGCTGGGCAACATGTGGCAGCAGGACTGGTCCAACCTGTGGGACCAGCTGGAACCGTACCCGGGTGCCGGCAGCCTGGACATCACCGCTGCACTGGAAAAGCAGTACCAGACCAACCTGAGCGCGGCGCTGGCCAAGGCCGGCAAGGACGCCAGTGTGGCGGCCCAGTACAAGGCGCAGCGCGAAGCCGAACTGCGCACCGCCAAGCAGATGACCGAGCGCGCGCAGGACTTCTACGTGTCGCTGGGCATGCCGTCACTGCCGCAGTCGTATTGGGAAAAAACCCAGTTCATCAAGCCTGACGACCGCGATGTGGTCTGCCACGCCAGCGCCTGGGACATGAACATGGAAGGCGATGTGCGCACCAAGATGTGCATCAAGCCGAACGAAGAGAACTTCACCACCATCTACCACGAGCTGGGCCATATCTATTACGACCTGGCCTACAACCCGCTGCCGCCGCTGTTCCAGGGTGGTGCCAACGATGGCTTCCATGAGGCGATCGGCGACACCATCGTGCTGGCGATGACGCCCAAGTACCTCAGCTCGATCGGCCTGGTCGATGCACCGACCGAGAGCCGCGAAGCGGTCATCAACAACCAGATGCGCATGGCGCTGTCGGGCGTGTCGTTCCTGCCGTTCGGGCTGATGATCGACCGCTGGCGCTGGGGCGTATTCGATGGCTCGATCACCGCCGACAACTACAACAAGGCATGGTGGGACCTGAAGGCCAAGTACCAGGGCGTGGCCCCGGCCAGCAGCCGTGGCGAAGAATTCTTCGATCCGGGCGCGAAGTATCACGTGCCGGGCAACACCCCGTACACCCGTTACTTCCTGGCCCGCATCCTGCAGTTCCAGTTCTACAAGGGCCTGTGCGATGCGGCTGGATACAAGGGCCCGCTGCACGAGTGCACCTTCTACGGCAACAAGGAAGCCGGCCAGAAGTACTGGGCGATGCTGAGCAAGGGTGCCAGCCAGCCGTGGCAGGCCACGCTGAAGGAGCTGACCGGCACCGACAAGCTCGATGCCGGCCCGATGATCGAGTACTTCACACCGGTCAACGAGTGGCTGAAGCAGCAGAACGAAGGCCAGATGTGTGGCTGGCAGGCCAACGCCGCCCCGGCGGCGAAATGAGAAAAGGGGCGGGTCCGCAAGGATCCGCCCCCTTCTGTAGCGCCGGCCGCTGGCCGGCAGCTTGTGAGACCACAAGGCCCTTCAATGCGCTGCCCTTGGAAACGGGACATCTTTCCAATCTCCGTGGGCCAGTTCAGCGGAGTGCATTGTTCATGGCCTCGCGCCGCGCCGGCATGAATACATGAATGCCGCAGGCATCATCCACGGGCTTCATATCCAACTGGCTCCTCCCGGGAGAGGCTTCGAACTGCCTCAGTCTTGCCACCAATCGTGCCACGCCTGAAGTCGCCACGATCGACATTGCCTCGGCAACCTCCAATTCGCGGTATACCTCCCACAACCTCGCCAAGCCGTCACTACCGACGAGAACGTGGAGCGGCCTGCTGACGCTGAAGGAGATTACCGTTGCGTTCATGGCACTCCCCGCGTTAATCGTCAGCGCACTCGTGTCCACGTTGCGTTGCTGCTGTACGCGCCTTATCCGCAGGGCCTCGAGTTTTGCGCCACAGAATCCTGATGCTGGCTTCCACGCATTGAGACAAGCGGGCTCTGCGGTAATTCGCCTGCGCATTACATCTGCCCCCAGATCGTCCTGCACAACGTTGAAGAAGCAGTCTGCATACCGATAGACCGTCATCTCCACCTGGCCATCGAATTCGCTGATTTCCACCAGGACAGCCGCAGCCACCGGCCAACTCCACTCGGCGGCGACACCCTCAGAGCGTTCATCGAACTCGCGCTTGAGCTGGTCGATGATCTGCGCCAGCACGGACGTATCAAACGCGCGTTGACTGAACTCTGCCTTCAGACCCTCCGACAAGCGTCGCGCAAACCAGCCAGAATTGGATTCACCAGAAAAAACGGTAAATGGCTGGTCACTGAGCGGAGAGCCGCCATCAATCACCCAGATCAGGAGGCTGTCCCCTCGCGACAGATAACCCACCACATCCTCGTTCGGAACGTCCACATAGGCACCGCTGCATGCCTGGTCAATCCAGAACTCGGTCATACATTGACCTCAGTCGCCTTGGACATCGCGACTTGGAGAGTGCGAAGCCCTCCAGAGACGACTCGCTCATCCATGTAGTCATGTCGCAGGGACATTTCAATCGCGTCCGCGTCGCCAGGATCGAGAATGAACTCAGCCACCAGGCGAGGCTTGAAATTCATGAACGACAGCAGCACCAGCTCCTTGTGAGCACGGGACCAGACGGTGGGCTGACTGAACCTCACTCCCCGAAGCATCGATTCACTTCCAGCGGCTATTTTCCATATTTCTGCGATGCAGTCATAGTCAAGCCCATTTACTTCGCCGAACCTTCTGATCGCGGAATTGGCGCGGGTAAATGCTGGAACACTCGGGATGCAGAAGACACTGTCCAGCGCAGGTTCCTCCAATACCAGAACTCCGGAAACACTCAAACGACTGAGCAACCCATTCACGATCCGGGCGCGTTCCTTGAGGTGCAGCAGAGTAAACCGACAAGTGATCAGATCGAACTCGTCTCCAACGCCATCCCACTCTTCGATCTCTCTGAGATCAGCCACCGTGTAGCTGACGTTCCTGATGCCCAAAAGATCGGCTTCACGGGCAGACAAGGCCACTTGCTGCTCACTCGAATCCACACCCAACACGACCGAATCCGGACGCACCTTGGCCATCCATCGGGAGATGGACCCATGCCCGGCCCCCACTTCCAGGATCCTGCCTTTCCTGTCAGGAAGGTAGGTCTCGATGAACTCTTTCGTGCTGGCATCGTAAATATCGGCCGTTATGAGAAGGCGCTTCCTATCCCGCTCCCCGGTCGCTAGCGGATACTCCAGATCGCGCGCCGGAATCTGCCCCTCGTCTACACTCGACCACTGCTCAAGCTGCAATGCAGCGGACCAGTAGTACTCAGGCACATCCTCTGGCCGGGCCCCAACCACTTCCACCCATCTGAAGTCCGCATGTTCGTCGCTTAGACGGATCGCGCCCCCAGCATGCCCGCACCTGTAGAACACGAGCAGGACGCTCTTCCCTGGAACAATCGCGCAGGAGCGGCTGCCAAGGTAAGCAGCCTCTGTCACGACCAGCCCACACTCCTCAAGCACTTCCCGCGAAAGGGTTTCTTCCAGACTTTCCCCAACGTCAGGACGCCCTCCTGGAAGCTCAAGTTCGCCTCGCGGATTCCGTAGAAACAACACCCGCCCGCTTGAGTCTGCGATGACAGCCTTGACACTCACCGGGCTCATGGCGCTACTCCCAGCGGCTCGTGTCCGCGCGCATAGGCAGGCTCAGCGACCAACCGACGCTGCCGCTCCGTGAGAAGAGATGCATCGAATGGGATGGAAGGAGCTTCCGAGTGGTTCGGGGTGGCAGGCAGTATCGTCAACGCCGTGTGCTCAGGCGGCCGGCGGAAATACGAGTGATTGTTCATATAGCGCGCGAAAACGGCACGCCGCTGGCTTGATCCTGCCACAGCGTACGTGCCATGAACCAGCGCCTCTGAGAATACCAACGCGTCACCCGCATCAAGTGGGATGTGCCGCAACAGCTCATTGCCCTCGAGCTGCCGGCACGCGTCCGGCACCGGAAAATTTGCGCGGTGAGAGCCGGGAATGCAGCAGAAGTGATTGTGAGAGATCCCGTTGTCAGTCAGCGCGTACTGAACACCTATGAGACCTGCGTGGACACGACCATTCCGCACCCAGTAGTAGATGCCTTCGTCGAACATGTCTGCGTGATGGTGTAGGTTACCTGCGCTGCTCACAAATCTCTCGCTGGCACAGAACATGTGGTCCATACGGAACCGCCCCCTGAACACAGCTGTCAGGAAGCGGAAGACCGGCTCTGGGTCAACCAGCTGCCGCCACTCGTCACCCCAGTCCAGATTGACGTCATGAAGTGGCCCGTTCTCCAGGTGTTGCGACCAGTACTGCTGAAGTCTGCAAATATGCTCGGGGTCAAGGACGCCACGGAGGATGACGTAGCCGTTGAGGTCAAACTCGAAGTAGAGCTCTTCGATGGATTTCAAAGCACAGCACCTCTCGTCCATTGTGAAGGTTGGCGCGCATGAAGTTGGATTGCGCGCAACCTTTTATCCACCTTTTCTCCACGGACATCACTTCTATCTCGCATGACACTTCTGTAAGGAAATTCCGGAAAATCTGCATCTGTGACCTGTCCCACGTCCAGATGCTTCGAGTTTCCAGCGATCCAGCCCGCCGTCATGAAATAGAGTTTCTGAGAACGGAGTAGTCGTTCCGTACCTTGCCAAGGTAAGCGGTCGTTGCGCTGACGCTTTCGACTCAGGACACAAGTGAAAATCGCCTCATGGCGTCTCGTCGCCGATGACCGAGTACTTCACTCCGGTCAACGAGTGGCTGAAGCAGCAGAACGAAGGCCAGATGTGTGGCTGGCAGGCCAACGCCGCCCCGGCGGCGAAATGAGAAAAGGGGCGGGTCCGCAAGGATCCGCCCCTTCTCCGTGTTGTAGAGCCGAGCCATGCTCGGCTGCGTTTCCACCGTGCTGCGCACGGCAAGCCGAGCACGGCTCGGCTCTACAGATTCGGCGCGATCAGCTGTCCTTCTTCGCCGCCATCGCCGCGGCCAGTTCCGCCTTGAATTCCTCGAAGGTCTGGCCCTTCTCTTTCGCTTCGGCGTGCGCGGCGTCGCGCAGCGCATCGGAGTACATCAGGCGCACCGGCGTGCCGTTGCGCTCGTGCAGTTCACCGGCCTGCATGATCAGCGCCAGTACCTGTGCGGCGGAGTCACTGTGGCCGGCGATACGGCCGTCCATGCCCAGCACCCATTCGCCGTCGCGGCGCACGACACCGGCCAGCAGGGTGCGCTGCGCGTCGCGCAGTTCGGCATGCGGCTCCACCGGCGAGGCCTGGGCAGCGGCCTTGTTGGCGGCCTGCTTTTCCTGGCGACGGCGCTGGTCGCGGCGGGTCTTGGAGCTGGTGGACATGGTGCAATACCGCTGCGAGGGGGGCGCAAGGATAACGCACCCCGCCCGCAGCGCTGCTTCACGCGTGCTCGATCCAGCACGGTCAGTCCAGCACCTTGCCGTGCCGCCAGTAGCCCATGAAGGTGATCGCGCGGCGGTCCAGCCCGCAGTCGCGGACCAGGTGGCGACGGATCGCCATTACCGCCGCCGCCTCGCCTGCCACCCAGGCATACAGCGGCCCGGCCACGCGGGTATCGGCCTGCTCCCAGAGGATCTGCGTATCGACGTCGATCTCCTCCAGCGCATCGCCGGCAGCCGCGCCCGGGGCCGCTGCCAACCGCGCCTGGACCGCCTGTAGCAACGGCTGTCCGTAGGCGGCCCGCCCGCGCGGCAGCCAGACCAGCTCGGCGCTGGAGGGCGCCTTCAGGTGCACGGCATCACCGGCCTGCGCCACCTCCAGCAGCGCCAGCGTGCGCGGCGGATCGACCATGGCCGCCAGTTCCTCGAGGATGCCGGCCACCGCCGGCAGCGCGGTTTCATCCGCCACCAGCAGCACCTGGCCGACTCCCATCGGCGGTTTCCATTCCCAGCCTTCGCTGCTGTCGGCACAGTCGGCATCGGGGGCCAGCAGCACTACGCGGTCGCCAGGGCGAGCGTGGACGGCCCAGCGCGAGGCGGGGCCGGTCTCGCCATGGATGACGAAATCAACATCGACCTCGCCCAGCTCTGCACGCAGCTGGCGGATGGTGTAGGTGCGCATCGGCGGGCGCTGATCGTCCGGCAGCGCCCGGTAGCGCGGATACCAGTCCTCGCCGCAGGGCACCTGCGGCAGGTCCTGGCCAGGCAAGGGGAAGAACACCTTGATGCGCTGGTCCGGGCCTTCGGTCTTCATCCGCGCCACGTCGGCGCCGGTGAACACCATGCGATCCAGGGAAGGGGAAAGAACGCGGCGCTCCTTCAGCGCCACCTCGAACAGGCGGTAGGTCTGCTGCGCAGCCATTTGGGGGAAACCTCATGCAACGACATCGGATCGGCTGGCTGTCGTGCATCCACGCACCGGCTGGCTGGAGTGCCCAGCCTAGTCCGGCCGTTCCCTGCCGCAAGTGTTTCGGGCATCGTGGCCCGCCCTACCCCTGCGCGCTGCTCAGTGACCCGTGCAGGCTGCCTGCGCCGCACGCTCGCGCCGGTGTTCCCAGTACCAGAACACGAAACCGGCGCCGAAGAACGCCGCCTGGCCCAGTGCCAGGTGCAGCGGGCTACCGCTCAGCAGTGGTGACACCACGCCGGCCACCACGGTGCTGATCATCAGCTGCACAAAGGCCTGCAGCGACGAGGCCAGGCCGCGCTGATGCGGGTACATGTCCAGTACCGCCAGCGCCAGGATCGGGAAGATCAGCGCCATGCCCATGCCACCCAGGAAGATCGGCAGTACCGCCCATGGCAGCACGAACTGTGGCGACAGCACCACGTAGCCAACGTTCAACAGCACTGACAATGCGCACAGGCCGAAACCAATGGAGACCTGGCGGGTGGGCGTGGTGTGCCCGGCCATGCGCCCGGACAGGAATGAGCCGGTGGTCATGCCGCCGATGGTCGGGATGAACAACCAGGCGAAACCGCCCTCGCCCAGGTGCAGGTGCTGCATCACGAACACCGGCGCCGAGGAGATGTACAGGAAGATTCCACCAAAGCCGATGCTGCCGGCCAGGGCCAGGCGCAGGAAGCGTGGATTGAAACCGATGCGCACGTAATCACGCATCAACGCGCGCGGTGACAACGGCACGCGCGCTTCGACCGGATGGGTCTCCGGCAGGTAGCGTGCAGTGGCCGCCAGCAGGACCAGCCCGAACACCACCAGGAACCAGAAGATCAGCGGCCATCCCGCGCCACTGAGCAGGATCCAGCCACCGATGATCGGCGCGATGGCCGGGGCGATGCCGAACAGCATCGACACCTGGCTCATCAGGCGCTGCGCGTCGTGGCCATGGTAGAGATCGCGGATCACCGCGCGGCCGACGATCATGCCGACACCCGCCGACAGGCCCTGCAGCGCGCGGAACGCCAGCAGCGTGGCCAGATCGGTGGACAGCGCACAGCCGACCGAGGCGCCGACGAACACCACCAGGCCACCGAGGATCACCCGCTTGCGCCCCCACGCATCGGACAGCGGGCCATGCGCCAGGCTCATCAGGCCATAGAACAGCAGGTACACGCTGATGGTCTGCTGCACCGCCACCTCGTCCACCGACAGGCGCTGCGCCAGCTGCGGGAACGCGGGGAAGATGGTATCGATCGAGAACGGGCCGAACATGGCCAGGCCGGCAAGCAGCAGGGCCATGCGGCGGGTGGAGGGAGCAACGGCGGCGGTCATGAAGGAAGCGTCCGGCAGGGCCATGCGCGGCACGCACGGCGGGCGCCGGTCCCGCTGCAACGGGGACGGCGCCAGATGAATTCGGGTATCCGCCCATCATAGGTGGGGATTGCGCCCGATGCCATGCAGCGGTGCACAAAACGCACGGCCGGGCCATCGGCCATTCAGCCGCGGGCCCGCGCCGGGGCGCGGCCAGCGGGCCCACAACGGGCTATAATCGGCGGGCAACACGGTGGGAGAAGCGGAACACCGCTGCCGAAGGCGCAACGCCCGTAATCGCTCAGGCCCGATACCACCCGTAACAGAACTCTGGAGAGACCGGTTCGATCCGGCGCCGAAGGGGCACGAAGCCGCGGTTTTCCGCGCTTCCAAACTCTCAGGCAAAAGGACAGAGGGGCGCCCCGCAGACCGCCGACCGGCGGCTTGTGCCCGTGCGTGTGCCCTTTCCTGACGGATCCTTCGCCATGTCCCAGAACACCCCTTCCCTGCGTGAGCTCGAGCACCACAATGCGTTCGTCGAGCGCCACATCGGCCCCAACGATGCCGAGATCGCGCAGATGCTCGACGTCGTCGGCCACGCGTCGCTGGATGCGATGACCGATGCCATCGTGCCGGCCAAGATCAAGTCGCCGGCGCCGCTGGCGCTGCCGGAGTCGATGACCGAAGTGCAGGCACTGGCGAAGATCCGTGCGATCGCCGACAAGAACACCGTGCTGCGCAGCTTCATCGGCCAGGGCTACTACGGTACCCACACCCCGAACGTGATCCTGCGCAACATCCTGGAAAACCCGGCCTGGTACACCGCCTACACCCCGTACCAGGCCGAGATCTCGCAGGGCCGCATGGAAGCGCTGATCAACTTCCAGACCCTGTGCGCCGACCTCACCGGCATGGAGATCGCCAACGCCTCGCTGCTGGACGAAGCCACTGCCGCCGCTGAAGCGATGACCCTGGCCAAGCGTTCGGCCAAGTCGAAGTCGGACACCTTCTTCGTGCACGACGCCGTGCACCCGCAGACCCTGGAACTGCTGCGCACCCGCGCTGAACCGATGGGCATCGTGCTGCGCGTCGGCACCCCGGCCGAAGCACTGGAAGCGGAAGCCTTTGGCCTGCTGCTGCAGTACCCGGACACCTTCGGCCAGGTCGGCGACTACAGGGCGCTGGTCGATGCCGTGCACGCGCGCGGCGGCCTGGTGGCCGTGGCCACCGACCTGCTGGCACTGACCCTGCTGGCCGCCCCGGGCGAATGGGGCGCGGACATCGTGGTCGGCAACAGCCAGCGTTTCGGCGTGCCATTCGGTTTCGGTGGCCCGCACGCCGCGTTCATGGCCTGCCGTGACGCCTACAAGCGCTCGATGCCGGGCCGCCTGATCGGTGTCTCCATCGATGCCCAGGGCAACCCGGCCTATCGCCTGACCCTGCAGACCCGCGAGCAGCACATCCGCCGCGAGAAGGCGACGTCGAACATCTGTACCGCACAGGTGCTGCTGGCGGTGATGGCCTCGATGTATGCGGTCTACCATGGTCCGGAAGGCCTGACCCGCATCGCCCGGCGCACCCACCGCCTGGCCTCGATCCTGGCTGCGGCACTGCGCAACGCCGGCGTGCAGGTCGGTGGCGACTTCTTCGACACCCTGCACATCACCGGCGTGCATGCCGATGAGATCCACGCCAAGGCACGAGCCGCCGGTTACAACCTGCGGGCGATCGACAGCGACTCGGTCGGCATCAGCCTGGACGAGACCGCCACCCGCGCCGACGTGGTCGCGCTGGCCGCCGTGTTCGGCGCGCAGGCCGACATCGATGCGCTGGACGCAAGCACCGCCGACGCGCTGCCGGCCGGCCTGCTGCGCCAGTCCGCGTTCCTGACCCATCCGGTGTTCAACACCCACCACAGCGAGCACGAACTGCTGCGCTACCTGCGTTCGCTGGCCGACAAGGACCTGGCGATGGACCGCACGATGATCCCGCTGGGCTCGTGCACCATGAAGCTCAACGCCACCGCCGAGATGATCCCGGTGACCTGGCCGGAGTTCTCGCAGATCCACCCGCTGGTGCCGGCCGACCAGGCGCTGGGCTACAAGGAACTGATCGACACGCTGGAAGCGATGCTGGTCGAATGCACCGGCTACGACGCGGTCAGCCTGCAGCCGAACTCCGGCGCGCAGGGCGAGTACGCCGGCCTGCTGGCGATCCGTGCCTACCACCGCTCGCGCGGCGAAGGCCACCGCGACATCTGCCTGATCCCGGACTCGGCGCACGGCACCAACCCGGCCTCGGCGCAGATGTGCGGCATGAAGGTCGTGGTGACCAAGACCGATGCCAACGGCAACGTCGACGTCGAGGACATCCGCCTCAACGCCGAGAAGTACAGCGACCGCCTGGCCGCGATCATGATGACCTACCCGTCCACGCACGGCGTGTTCGAGGAAGAGGTGGTCGAGATCTGCGAGATCATCCACAAGCACGGCGGCCAGGTGTACACCGACGGCGCCAACATGAACGCCCTGGTCGGCGTGGCCAAGCCGGGCAAGTGGGGTTCGGACGTTTCGCACCTGAACCTGCACAAGACCTTCTGCATCCCGCACGGCGGTGGTGGCCCGGGCGTGGGCCCATGCGCGGTCAAGGAGCACCTGGCCCCGTTCCTGCCGGGCAAGCTGGGTGACAACGGCCCGGTCGGCATGGTCAGCGCGGCCAGCTTCGGCAGTGCTTCGATCCTGCCGATCAGCTGGATGTACATCGCGATGATGGGCCGCGAAGGCCTGCGCAAGGCCACCCAGGTCGCGCAGCTCAACGCCAACTACATCGCCAAGCGCCTGGCCCCGCACTTCAAGACCCTGTACACCGGCCGCAACGGCCTGGTGGCGCACGAATGCATCCTGGACGTGCGCCCGCTGGAGAAGACCAGCGGCATCGGCGCCGAGGACGTCGCCAAGCGCCTGATCGACTTCGGCTTCCACGCCCCGACCCTGAGCTTCCCGGTCGCGGGCACGCTGATGGTCGAGCCGACCGAGAGCGAGTCGCTGCACGAGCTGGATCGCTTCATCAACGCGATGATCCAGATCCGAGAGGAAATCAGCGCGATCGAAGACGGCCGCCTGGACCGCGAGGACAACCCGCTGAAGAACGCGCCGCACACTGCCACCGCAGTGACCGCCAGCGAGTGGACCCACGCCTACCCGCGCGAACTGGCTGCCTTCCCGCTGGCCAGCCTGAAGCAGAGCAAGTACTGGCCGCCGGTGGCACGCGTCGACAACGTGTACGGCGACAAGAACGTGATGTGCGCCTGCATCCCGGTCGATGCCTACAAGGATGATGAAGTCGAGGCTTGATTCCTCACTGCATCGATAAAGAAAACGGCCCGCGCAAGCGGGCCGTTTTCATGAGGGCGTGTGAACCAAGGTCCACACCCACAATTACCCGATCACGGGTCCGGCATCTGTCCCAGGCTCAACTGCCACGATACGCCGAAGCGGTCCTGCACCCAGCCATAGCGGTTGCTGAAGTCGTAATCACCCACCGGCATCAACCAATGGCCGCCCTCGCCCAGCACGCGTGCCGCTCGCTCGAACTGCTCGGCACCGGAACACTCGACGAACAGCGAGATCGACGGGCTGAAGGTGAAGTCGTGCACATCCAGGCTGTCGAAGCACAGGTAGTGGGTGCCACCGAGCAGGAAGATGGCCTGGCGGACCTGTCCGGGTACGCCGGCGCCGGCCCCCTCGGGGTGGCGTTGCAGGGCCAGCAGGCGGAAATCGGCAAAGGCTTCGGCGTACAGGGCCAGCGCGGCCTCGGCCTGGCCGGTGAACATCAGGAAGGGACGGCTGCGCAGCATGCGGTACTCCTGGTCGACGGGCCGCTGGCGGCCCACACGATCAGGATGGCACGGCGGATGTATGCCGGCTGTAGAGCCGAGCCCGCGCTCGGCTGGCGGCCACGCGAACAGCAGCCGACCACAGGGTCGGCTCTACAGAAACTACGGCAACCGCAGCCGACCACAGGGTCGGCTCTACAGAAACTACAGCAACCGCAGCCGACCGTAGGGTCGGCTCTACAGCTTCAGTCACGCCTCGCGCATGCGCCGGGCGATGGCGCTGCCGGCGGCGATGGTGGCGGTCAGCGCCACCATCGACAAGAACTGCAGGCGGGTGTGCGCCTCGCTCAGCAGCAGGCCGAAGATCAGCGCCAGGATCGCCAGCGCGCAGCAGGTCAGCCACGGGAAACCGGCCATGCGGAATGGCAGCCGGGTACCCAGGCGATCGGCGCGGCGGCGCAGCACCAGCTGCGAAACCAGCGACAGCGTCCACACCAGCAGGCAGGTGGAACCGACGATGTTCAGCAGCACCGGCAGCACCCGGTCCGGGAACAGCAGCTCCATCACCGTGGCCGCAAAGCCGAACAGCACGCTGGCCAGCACGGCGATGACCGGCACCTGCCGCGGATCGGTCCAGCCCAGCACAGCCGGCGCTTCGCGGCGCTGCGCCAGCGAATACATCATGCGCGAGGCGCCGTAGAGGTTGGCATTGAGTGCCGACAGCAGCGCGATCACCGCGATCAGGGTGATGGCGGTGCCTGCGCCCGGAATGCGCGCAATGTCCAGCACGGCGGCGAAGGGCGACTTCAGTGCTTCGCTGGTCCAGGGCACCACGGCGATGATCACGCTCAGCGAGCCGATGTAGAACACCAGGATGCGCCAGGCCACCGTACGGATGGCACGGGCGATGCTGCGTTCGGGATCTTCGGTTTCGGCCGCCGCAACGGCGACGATTTCGGTGCCGCCGAAGGCAAAAACGACAACCAGCAGCGCCGCACCGATCCCGGCCAGGCCCTTCGGTGCGAAACCGCCGTGTCCGGTGAAGTTGCTCAGGCCAGGTGAGGTGACCTGCGGCAGCCAGCCCATCAGCAGTGCCACGCCGATGGCAATGAAGGCCAGGATCGCCGCCACTTTCAGGATGGCGAACCAGAATTCGAACTCGCCGAAGTTCTTCACCCCGAGCAGGTTGATCGCAGTGAAGAACAGCATGAAGGCCAACGCAGCCATCGGTACCGGCACCACCGGCCAGACCGTGGCAAGCAACCCGGCCGCACCCACCGCCTCGGCGGCGATCACGATCACCAGCTGCACCCACCACAACCAGCCAACCGTAGCGCCAGCAGTGGCGCCCATGGCATCGGCGGCGTACACCGAGAACGCACCGCTGGTCGGTTTGGCCGCCGCCATCTCGCCCAGTGCATTCATCACGATGATCACCAGCGCGCCAGCGACCAGATACGAGACCAGAACCGCCGGACCGGCCGCCTGCACACCCACGCCCGAACCGAGGAACAGGCCGGCGCCGATGGCACTGCCCAGGCCCATCATGATCAGCTGGCGGGGCTTGAGCGAATGTCCGAGGCGGGACGGCGAAGCGGTCGGAATCGAATTGGGCATCGGCGGGGCTGGCGGCGGGCTACAGGGGCGACACCTTACCCTGTCCCAGGCCCGCGGGGATAGGCACAGCGCAGCAGGGGGCTCAGGCCAGTGCGGGCTCGCCGACGTTGCCGCCGATCCGGGCGCGATAGGCGCGCGGCGAGAAACCGGTTTCAGCCTTGAACTTACGGGTGAAGGCGCTCTGGTCGCTGAAACCGCAGGCCTGCCCGATGCAGGCAATGCTGTCGTCGCCATGCAGCAGGTGCATGGCCATCTGGATCCGCAGCCGGGTCAGCACCTGCTGCGGGGTCATCTGGAACACCTTGCGGAAACTGCGCTCCAGCTTGGACAGCGAAAAGCCGGTGATGTCCAGCAGGGTCTGCATGCGCACGTTCTCGGCGTAGTGCGCGTTGAGGTGGGCCAGGGCCAGCCGCAGCTGCTCGTACTGGGCGCCCAGGCTGTCCTTCTGGCCCAGGTCGCGGGAAATGCCGATCAGGCCCTCGATGGCGCCATCGACCAGCAACGGGCGCTTGCAGGTCAGGCACCAGCCCGGTTCGCGGTTGGCGAACAGGTGCAGCTCCATCAGGTTCTCGATCACCTCGCCGGACAGCACGCGGGCGTCCTGGTCGACATAGTCCGCGCTGAGGCCGGTCGGGTAGATCTCGGCCGCTGTGCGCCCGATCACGTCCTTGCGCGCGCGCAGGCCCAGCCGTCGCAGCATGGTCTGGTTGACGTGGGTGTACCGCCCCTGGCGGTCCTTGATGAAGAACAGCACGTCCGGGATGGCGTCGAACAGGGCTTCGATGTCGGCGGGCTCGACTCGCATGGGGCAAGCATACCCGAGCCTGCTTTTGCCCGTACGTTCACCTTTGCCGAACCTGGGTTTAACGGGTTCGGTTCCAGTGTCGTGGTTCCCTTGATGATCCGGAGCCTCCCCCCATGGCCGCCAGCAAGCCGACCGGCAAGCGCGCAACCGAAAACCACCCCCGCGGCAACGGCGATGAACTGCACCCGCGCGCCGGCGGCAGCCACCCGGCGATGACCACCGATCAGGGCATCCCGGTGGCAGACAACCAGAACTCCCTGCGGCAGGGACCTCGAGGACCCACGCTGCTGGAAGACTTCATCCTTCGCGAGAAGATCACCCACTTCGATCACGAACGCATTCCCGAGCGCATCGTGCACGCACGTGGCAGCGCGGCACATGGCTACTTCGAGTTGACCCGGTCTCTGGCCGCCCACACCCGGGCGCGCATCCTGACCGAGGTAGGCGTGAAGACGCCCGTGTTTACCCGCTTCTCGACCGTGGCCGGTGGCGCAGGGTCGGTGGACACTCCGCGCGACGTGCGCGGCTTCGCGGTCAAGTTCTATACCAAGGAAGGCAACTGGGATCTGGTCGGCAACAACATCCCGGTGTTCTTCATCCAGGACGCCATGAAATTCCCGGACCTGGTGCATGCGGTGAAGATGGAACCAGACCGTGCGTTCCCGCAGGCCGCCTCGGCCCATGACACCTTCTGGGACTTCATTTCGCTGATGCCCGAGTCGATGCACATGATCATGTGGGCGATGAGCGACCGCGCCATCCCGCGTTCACTGCGGATGATCGAGGGCTTCGGTGTGCACAGCTTCCGCCTGCTGAACGAGGCGGGCGAGTCGACGTTCGTCAAATTCCACTGGCGACCCAAGCTGGGCATCCAGTCAACGGTCTGGGACGAAGCGTTGAAACTGCAATCGGCTGACAATGACTTCCATCGCCGCGACCTGTTCGAGGCCATCCAGCGCGGTGATTTCCCCGAGTGGGAACTGGCGGTGCAGCTGTTCACGGAAGAGGAGGCCGAGGCATTTCCGTTCGACCACCTGGACCCGACCAAGATCATTCCCGAATCGCTTGTGCCGTTGCAGGTGATCGGGCGCATGGTGCTGGACCGCTGGCCCGACAACTTCTTCGCCGAGACCGAACAGGTGGCGTTCTGCCCGGCCAACGTGCCGCCGGGCATCGATTTCAGCAACGATCCGCTGCTGCAGGGCCGCCTGTTCTCCTACCTGGACACCCAGCTGCTGCGGCTTGGCGGCCCGAACTTCCACCAGATCCCGGTGAATGCCCCGAAGTGCCCGTTCGCCAATCACCAGCGCGACGGCCACATGCAGATGCAGGTGCCCAAGGGCCGCGTCGCCTATGATCCCAGCTCGCTGCAGGAGGACTCGCCGCGCGAGACGCCCGCAGGTTTCCGCAGCCACGCCAGCGCCGACGATGGCCGCAAGGGCCGCACCCGCGCGGAGAGCTTCGCCGACCACTACAGCCAGGCACGCATGTTCTTCCGTAGCCTTGAGAAGCCGGAACAGGCGCATCTGGCATCGGCACTCGTGTTCGAATTGTCCAAGGTGGAAACACTCAAGGTGCGGGTGCGTACCGTCAGCCACCTGCGCAACATCGACGAATCACTGGCGCAGCGCGTAGCCGATGGGCTCGCGCTGCCTGCACTGCCCGCCCCAGCGCCGACCGCCACGCCGGCGCAGGACATGCCTGCCGCTCCCGAGGTGCGCGTGATCGGGCGCAACAAGCCCACCCTGCAAGGGCGCAGCATCGGCATCCTGTTTGATGAAGGCTCCGACGCGCGCGTGATGGCCAGCCTGAGCAAAGCGGCGCGGAAGGCGGGTGCAGACGTGAAGCTGGTCGCGCCCAAAGTAGGCGGCGCCACGCTGAGCGATGGGGCGATGCAGGCGGCGGATGGGCAACTGGCGGGCACGCCATCGGCTGTGTTCGATGCGGTGGCCGTGGTGCTCAGCCCGGAAGCCGCGAAGGCCTTGTCGAAAGAGAGTGCAGCCGTCGAATTCGTCAGCCAGGCGTGGGCGCACCTGAAGGCCATCGCCAGCGACGCGGGCGGCCAAACGCTGCTGAAGGCGGCGCGGGTCGGCAACGATGCCGGCATCGTCGAAGCGGAAGACGCCAAGGCATTCCTGGCGGCGGCCGCCACCCGCCAATGGGCGCGTGAACCGAAGCTGCGCCTGCTGGCCTGACTACTACGACAGGAGATCCGTCATGCCCCGTGGTGACAAATCCGCATATACCGAGAAACAGAAGCGCCAGGCCGAGCACATCGAGGACAGCGAGCGCGAGCGCGGCGCAAGTGAAGGGACTGCCGAGCGCATCGCCTGGGCCACCGTGAACAAGCAGGACGGTGGCGGCAAACGTAGCGGCAGCGCACGCAAGGGTACGAAGAAGGCGGCGAGCAAGAAGGCGGCCAGCAAGGCGCCTGCCAGGAAGTCAGCCGCAAAGAAGGCCACGACCAAGGCGAAGGCCGCGAAGAAGGCGCCTGCGAAGAAGGCGGCGGCAAAGAAGGCACCGGCTCGTAAGACCGCCACCAAGAAGGCCGCAAAGAAAACAGCGGTCAAGAAGGCCGGTACAGCCGCCTCGCGCAGTGCTGCAGCGAAGAAGGCGGCCAAGACCCGTGCGGCGAAGAAGACCGTGCGCAAGGTGGCGGCCAGAAAAGCGGCACGTACCCGCGCCCGCAGCTGAGCGCATCGTTCAACGCGGCAACGTCCTCATCCACGCGGCCACTTCGGCTGCAGCTGCGTCGGCACGCGCCTGCAGCAGCAGATGTGGCCCCTCCAACGATACATGGCGGGCATCGGGCAACAGGGCCTGCAGCTCGGCCACGCTGGGCGGCCACAGCAGGCGGTCGTGGCACGCGTGCAGGCACAGCGTCGGCACCTGGATTGCTGGCAGCAATGCACGCACGTCGACCCGCAGGGTCGCTGCGGCGCGTTGCCGCAACGTGCTCGTCGGAGTCCTGGCCAACGCTTCGCGCAGCATCGACGTGTGCCCGCGGGTGTACCACGGCCCCAGCAACAGGCGCGCCAGCAATGCCACGGGAGGCAGCGGCCAGGCCGGCGACAGCAGGGCTGCGCTGGCTGCCGGCAGTGGCACCGGCCGACGCGCAAAGGTCGCTGCAAGCACCAGTCCGCGCAGCCCGGTGGGATGCCGCGTGGCCAGTTCAACAGCCAACGGGCCCGAGAAAGACTCGGCGAGCAGGATGAAGGGACGACTGGGCAGCTGCGACCACAGCCGTTGGGTAAGCGTGGCGTGATCCTGCGGTCCCTGCGCGGGCAGCGTGATCGCCTGCGTTGTCAGACCGTAAGCCTGGAGTGCCGACAGGAACGGGGGCGACAGCCTGCTGGAGCCATCCAGACCGGGCAGCATCAGCACGTGCTGCGGCGCGGCCGATGCAGGGAAAAAGATCGGCGTTTCCTCGCTCCCGATTCCCATGCCACCTCCTTTGCCGGCAAGCATCACCCACATCGGCAGGCAACGGAACCCCTGCCCAGGCTGTCCTGCTGCTTTGCCGGCCAATGTTGGGCAATACTACCCGCTCTGCCGCGGGACGCGGCTACCCGGGAGAGCCGTTGATGCGATGGACCTGCGCGCTGGCCATGATGGCCATGATGCTGCCACTGAACAGCTCCGCCAGCGATGGTTGGATAAATGGGGATGGCAAGGCGTTGACGGAGACCGATGCCATGAAATCCAGCGGCGGCTTCGCGGCATCGCTGCTGGTCACTTCCGATGCCGACTGGCGGGCCAAGTGGGAGACCCCGCCGGAGACCACTCCCGGCTTCAACGAGGCCAACGAAGTCCACCTGGGCGGTGAGTTGTTCCTGCTGACATTCCTCTCCAACCCGCAACTGGACGAGAACCGCGTACCCAAGGTGCACTGCGATCTGCGCATGCTGCGCCCGGACGGCAGTACCAGTATCGACGAACGCGATGTTCCCTGTTTCACCGCCGCCCTGACCGGCCCGCCAAACCTGCTGTACATGACCAACCTGCACCTGAAGTTCGTCGCCGAGGCCGGTGATCCCAAAGGCACGTGGACTGCGCAGGTGGTGGTCCGGGATCTGCTGCGGAAAGTGAGCCTGCCGCTGCAGGCCCGCTTCGACGTCCGTTGAACCGGGGCATGCGGATGAAGATGCGGCGACTCCTGAGCTGGACCGGTCTTGCGCTTTGCGTGGTCTACCTGCTGTTGACCGCATGGCTGGTTCACGGCGCGCAGTCGGAGGGGGACCCGAAGGGTACCTATATCCTGATGGCGCTCCCCATCACCCTGCAGTCTGCCGCACTCGATGCCATCGGCGCAGGCGGCCTGCTGCGTGGCAAGCCCTGGTCGACCGCATATGCAGTGCTGGTTCCGCCAACACTGCTGTTGCTGTACGCAGCCGGCTGGCTGATCGAACGCTCAGCCCGCGGGCGCTAGCCCGCGGCATCGTTCCGGTGGGTGCATCGACGCCCTGCATGCGGGACATCGCAGGCAGGGCGCCATCCAGTATCCAGTTACAGGTCGCTTACGCCGCCCGCGCCGGCATGACCGGCATGCGCGGCCCCTGCTCCAGCTGGAATACCGCCACTGACGTGGTCAGTGCATGCGCCTGTTCTTCCAGCGCGCGGCTCGCGGCAGTGGCCTCCTCCACAAGCGCGGCGTTCTGCTGGGTCACTTGGTCCATCTGCACGACCACCTGGTTGACCTGCTCGATGCCGGCGGCCTGCTCCTTGCTGGCCGCTGCGATGTCGCTCATCAGCTGGGTGGTGCGCGAACTGGCCTGCGCCACGCGTGCGATCGCGGCTTCCGATTCAACGGTCACCGCCAGGCCACTCTTCACCTTGGCAGCGGCGTCCTCGATCAGTTCCTTGATCTCCTTGGCGGCGACACCGGCACGCTGTGCGAGCGTGCGCACTTCGCTGGCGACCACGGCAAAGCCACGGCCCTGCTCGCCTGCACGCGCAGCTTCCACTGCGGCATTCAGCGCCAGGATGTTGGTCTGGAACGCGATGCCGTCGATCACCGTGGAGATTTCCGAGATGCGCGCCGAGGATTGATCGATTTCGCCCATCACCGATGCCATCTGTGCCATCGCCTGCTCGGTCTCGCGCACGGCGGCACCGGCGGCATGCGCTTCGCTGTCGGCCTGACGCGCCAGTTCGGCGTTCTGGCGTACGGTGGAGGTCAGCTCCTCCATCGACGCGGCCGCTTCTTCCAGATTCGCGGCCTGCTGCTCGGTGCGGCGCGACAGGTCGTTGTTGCCGGCGGCCAGTTCCTGGGCCGCGTTGTTGATGCTGTCGGCAGCCACCTGGATGCCGCGGACAATGCCGGTCAGCTGCGCGGTGGTGGTGTTGGCATCGTCGCGCATGCGCGCAAACACGCCGTCGTACTCGCCCTCCATGCGTGCGGTCAGGTCGCCATGCGAGATCGCGCGCAGCACGTCGGAAACATCGGCGATGCTGGCCTGCGAACTGGCCATCATGCCGTTGAGGTGCTCGACCATCGTCTTGAACTGGTACTGGAACGCAGCGGCATCGCCACGCATGCTGAAATCGCCGGCGCGTGCGGCACGGGCCAGTTGATCGATCTGCGCGTTGATCGCCATCAGGCTCTGCTTCACCGCTGCCAGGGTGCGGGTCAGCGTGCCCTTCTCGCCCGGGTAGTCCGGCAGGTCGCGGCTGAGGTCACCCATGGCGTAACGCTGCATCACCTCGGCCATCAGCAGTTCCACCTGCACGTGCGACTCCACCAGGCTGTTGGTGGCCTGCACCATGCGGCCGAAATCACCGGGGAACGCACTGGCGTCCATGCGATAGCGGATTGCACCGGCCTCGTGCTGCTCGGCCATCTGCAACTGCGCGCCGATCGCCGCCTGCACACTCTGGCGCACGCTGGCCATCGCCTCGCCCAGCTGGGTCAGCTCGTCGCGGCCACCGAGGCGGAACTCCTGGTCCAGCTGTCCCTTGGACAGGCGCTCGGCCAGGTTCACCGCGCGCGCCAGCGGACCGGTCAGGCTGCGGCCGATCATCACCGAGGCACCGATGCCCACCAGCAGCGCGACGCCGCCCAGCACCAGCAGCTGCAGCAGGCTGCGCTCGCCCAGTCGGATCGCCTCGGCGGCAGCCTCACGGCTTTCCTTCTCCTCGAAGTCCACGCCATCGGACAGCGCCTTGTTCCAGCCGTTGGCGGCTTCCTGCACCGGACCCAGGGTCAGCGCCACGGCGCCCGGGTAGTCGCCCTGCTCCATCAGTTCGCTGGTCTGCTTGTTGAGCGGGCGCGCGATGGCACGCTTGGCCGCGATGGTTTCCGCGATGGCCTTGCCCTCCGCATCGCCTGGCAGTGCCTGGTAGGCGGTCCAGCTGGCCTCATAGCGCTTGACCAGATCGGCAATGCGCTTCTCATCGCTGCCGCGGTCTTCGCCCTGACGGATCAGCATCTCGCGGCGCACCACCATCATCTGGTTGTTGGCGTCGAGCATCTGCGACAACAGGCGCACCTTGGCCACGCTGACGTCGACCACCTGCTGCATCGCGCGCTTCTGCACGACGCTGGCGGTGGCGCCGGTGGCCACTACGGCGGCAACCAGCAGCAGCAACAGGCCAAAGCCCAGCCCAAGACGCCAGGCAACCCTGACGTTCCTCAAGTAGTTCATGGGGGTATCCAAAACGGGGGGATGTGGCCTTATCGGCGGCACGGCAGGCAATCTTGATCGCCGCCCATCGACGGCGTCGGCCACCGTTCACCTTGGTGAGTCCCCGTCCCAGCGGCACCTGCCGGTGCCAGCCGGCCGCAATGACATGCCTGCTCATGCGGGTATCAGATCCCTTTCACGGCGGCTCCGCACCGTCTGCGGGCAAGGTGGCGGCGTACCTGCTGGAGATCCCAATGCGCTCATCTGTGTCCCGATCCACCCTGCTCGCAATCTCGCTGCTGGCGTCCCCGGCCTTCGCGCAGGCGCCGCCGCCCAACCTGCCCGCCCCCATTGCCGAGAAGGCTGGCCCGGACACCGCGGTGCGCTCCGCACTGCATGCCCAGGTGCTGCTGGATCGCGCGAACTTCTCTCCAGGCCAGATTGATGGTGAGGTAGGCAGCAACCAGCGGCGGGCGGTGTCAGGCTTCCAGGCGGCGCACGGGCTTACCGTAACGGGTGAGCTGGACGACGCCACCTGGAAGGCTCTGCAGGCCGATACGATCACGCCGCTGGCCAGCTACACGCTGACTGCTGAGGATGTCGTCGGCCCGTTCCAGACGCTACCGAAAGGACCTGCCGCCCAGGCCAAGCTGAAATCGCTGGGCTACGGTAGTGTGGAAGAAGCCCTGGGCGAGCGCTTCCACGCGTCCCCAGAGCTGATGAAGATGCTCAATCCCGGCGTGGATCTGACCAGGGCTGGCAGCCGCATCCAGGTCCCCAACATCGCCCCGGCCGCATTGCCGAAGGCCGCCAGGATCGTGGTCGACAAATCCGACTCCACGCTGCAGCTACTGGACGCACAGGGCAAGGTGATCGCGCAGGTGCCGGTGTCGTCCGGCAGCCAGCACGACCCGTTGCCGATCGGCGAATGGAAGATCCTGGGTGTGTACCGCGACCCGCCGTTCCACTACAACCCGAAGCTGTTCTGGGATGCCCGAAAAGGTGAAAAGAAGGCCACGCTGCCGCCCGGCCCGAACAATCCGGTCGGCCGGGTCTGGATCGATCTGTCCAAGCCGCATTACGGCCTGCATGGCACGCCTGAACCCGGCCACGTGGGCAAGACCGAGTCGCATGGCTGCGTACGCATGACCAACTGGGATGCACTGCGCGTGGCCGACGCAGTAGACACCTCGGTGCCTGTCGTGATGCAGGAGTGAGTCGATGCGTCTTCCGCAACTGATTGTGCTTGGTGTTCTGCTGGGATTGGGTGCAGGTTGGTGGCTGCACCGCGATATGGATGAGCCGGTGACAGACGCGCTGCCGGAAGCGCCATCGACGGTAGCCGCCGCGCCGGTGACGGAACCGGTAGCGCCAGGCGCAACAGCCCCACCCGCCTCCACCGTGCCGCCGGCCGCCCAGGCTGCCGATGCACCGTCCGGCTTGCTGCTGCCGGTGCAGGGCATCCTGCCCTCGCAGCTGCGCGATACCTTCACCGATGCACGCAGCGAGGGGCGCGTACACGATGCCATCGACATCTTGGCCGATGCAGGTACGCCGGTGCTGGCGGTGGCCGATGGCACGGTGGAGAAACTGTTCGACAGCGAGCGCGGTGGCCTGACGATCTACCAGTTCGAGCCCAGCGGGCATTGGTGCTACTACTACGCGCACCTGCAGCGCTACGCCGATGGCCTGGCCGAGAAGCAGGTGATCAAGCGCGGCGAGGTGATCGGCTATGTAGGCAGCACCGGCAACGCCAATGCCGACGCGCCGCATCTGCATTTTGAGGTACACGTGCTGGGGCCGGAGAGGCAGTGGTGGAAGGGGGAATCGATCAACCCCTACCCATTGCTGCGAGCAGCCGGACGCTGACGCGTCAGCCGATCACGCTGCATGCGGCGCGCAGGCCTTCCTGCAGCCTGTTCACTTCGGCCATCCATTCGTCCAACGAGTCGGATTCCTCTTTCAATTCCCGCAGTTCACAGTCCTCGGCCTGTACACGCTGGACAGCGAGTTGTGCAAGCAACAACATCGCTGACGATGGCACCTGATTGCATGCCTTGACCCAAGCGAGTAACGCTTCTTCCTCGGCAATGGCAGCCGTCGGCTGGCCCAACAGTGCCAGCACCACCTCTGCAGCCGCGACCGCCCTGCCCGCTTCAGGTGCCTCTAGGTAATCATCGGGGTTGATAGCCGCGCGCAGCGCTTCCTCCACTATCGAGAGATCCGTGCATTCCGTCAGATCGCAGGCCAGATCGCAGGCATCGTCATTATCAAATGAACCGTGTCCCCATGCGCCCATGTGATTGCTCCTAATTGGCAGGCAGATACCGTGCAGGACCCGCACGGTAGTCATCCATCATGTTGCTGGCGACGAGTCTCCGCCAGCGCAAGCTGCATGCAAGACGCCATGCGTGGCGGCAGCCATTGGCACGCGGCGATCCCCGGCAGACTCCCGCCTGTCGTCCCGTGTTGATTTAAGGTGAAAAGCGACAAGATCCTGTTCAGACCGATGAAGCGCCGTGGTCGCGTAGAGACTGGATTCTCCGCAACCAACAGTGCCGCGCGCACTGCAGCGACGCTCCACCCGCGCATGAAGACCAACGGCAGGTCGATGCGGCTGAATTGAACCGCCCTTTGACGTCAGCGCAGAAGGACCGGCGGGTTGTTACCCGGTATGGGCATGATCCTACCCCTCTCGGGCAAGTTTCCGGTGATCCATGAGTGCCACCACACTGGGTCTGGCACTACCTCGCGGGAGTGCGGCGCTGCCAGCGCCGCAAGGTGAACGTGAACACCGCCAAGGCTGCCCCCGGAATCAGCAGGAACAGCGCCGCCACCTTCCAGAAGAAGAACGGCCACAGCCAGACGTAGTCCAGGTCGGTCAGCTTCAGTAGATTCAAGGGTGGCTGCAGCTCGATGTCTGCCGCGCGCCCCTCGAGCGCAGGGTCCACCTCCAGCACGGTTACCCGCAGCCATGAACGGCCACATGGCAATGCATCGCCGCGGCCATAACCAAAGTAGGACGCCATGAGGCCGCTGGATTCAACCGATGCCAGTCTGCGGTTGATGCCCTGCCCGGCCACTCCCGAACGCTCTTCTGCGCGGAAGTCTCCATGATCGGTGGGAGTATCGATGCGCAGCAGCACTTCAGGGTCAGCCTCAGTACCGTCCGCGGCATACCGCAGTCGCAGCCGCAGTGGGTCATCGATGAGGCGGTAGACCGTGACCTCAGCCGTCGCGCCCGGGCTCAGCAGCAGCGGCAGGGTCTGGGTGCGCGAGGCCAGATGATTGGCGATGGCGCCCAGCGCCAGCACCACGCAGGCGACGCCCCACAGGCTCCACAACACCCACAGGGTGATCCGCACCACGGTCTCGCCTTTCACGCTGGCATCCTGGTCATCGCTTCGCTTCCTTGCCGGCACTGGACTGGCGACACAGTAACGAAAAAGCCCCGCATTCGCGGGGCTTCTTCCTTCTGCGACGCCAGGCAGGGCCCAGCGCTACCGGTCTCTCACTCAGGCAAACGGATCCTGCAGGACCATGGTGTGGTCGCGGTCCGGGCCGGTCGAAACGATGCTGATCGGGCAGCCGGCCAGTTCTTCCAGCGAACGCAGGTAGGCGCGTGCCGCCGGCGGCAGCTCGTCCCACTGGGTGATGCCGTGGGTGTTCTCGCTCCAGCCCGGGAACTCCAGGTACACCGGGGTGCACTCTTCCCAGCCCTGCGCATCCAGCGGAGCATATTCGGTGCGCTTGCCGTTGTATTCGTAGGCGATGCAGACCTTCAGCTTTTCCATGCCATCGAGCACGTCCAGCTTGGTGATGCACAGGCCGCTGATGCCGTTGATGGCCACGGCGCGCTTCAGCGCGACGATGTCCATCCAGCCGCAACGACGCGGGCGGCCGGTCGATGCGCCGTATTCGGCGCCGCGGTCACGGATGCCCTGGCCGACTTCGTCGTCCAGTTCGGTCGGGAACGGGCCGCCGCCGACGCGGGTGGCGTAGGCCTTGGCGATGCCCAGCACGTAGTCGATCGAATCGGCGCCGACGCCGGAACCGGCCAGCGCACCACCGACGGTGGTGTTGGAGCTGGTGACATACGGGTAGGTACCGTGGTCGATGTCCAGCAGCGCACCCTGCGCGCCTTCAAACAGCACGCGCTTACCCTGCTTGCGCAGGTCGTGCAGGATGCCCGCCACGTCGGACTTCATCGGCTGCACGTATTCGCCGAAGGCCAGCGCCTCGTCGAAGGTCTTCTGGAAGTCGACTGCATCGGTGTTCAGATACTTGGTCAGCACGAAGTTGTGGTAATCCAGCGCGGTGCGCAGCAGTTCTTCTAGCTGCTTCGGGTAATGCAGGTCGGCGATGCGGATGCCGCGACGCGCCACCTTGTCTTCGTAGGCCGGGCCGATGCCACGGCCGGTGGTACCGATCGCCTTGCCACCGGCAGCGCGCTCGCGCGCCTGGTCCAGGGCGATGTGGTACGGCATGATCAGCGGCGCGGCCGGGGAAATCTTCAAGCGCGAACGCACTTCCACGCCGGAGGCTTCCAGCTCCGCGATTTCCTTCTGCAGCGCGGCCGGCGAGATCACCACGCCGTTGCCGATCAGGCACAGCGCGTCGTCACGCAGGATGCCCGACGGGATCAGGTGCAGGACGGTCTTCTTGCCGTTGATGACCAGGGTGTGGCCGGCGTTGTGGCCGCCCTGGAAGCGCACGACGGCGCCGATTTCCTCAGTGAGCAGATCGACGATCTTGCCCTTGCCTTCATCGCCCCACTGGGCACCCAACACTACGACAGACTGACCCATGACGGGCTCCTCGGTTTGTTGCGGCCATCGGGGCCGCGGACGGGTAAACCGTGGCGGGGCTGGCCAGCACCTGGAGGGCGGCTCCAAACGGGGAGCAGCCGGCGATGGAAGGCCCAGACACGGAAAAAGCCGAACGGGGAGGCCCGTCCGGCTTTTGTGCATTATCCGGGTTTCCGGGGTCCGGTGCCACCTTTCCGACCGGCGGCTTCACCGGCCGGTCAGGGGACCGAAATGGGGTCAGATCCCTTTCCTGCGGAAAGGGATCTGACCCCTGCTAATGCCTCACCCACCACAGCAGGCTCAGGCCGGCCAGCAGCACCAGCCCCCCGAAGCTGCGCAGGGCCGGGCTGGGCAGGTCCAGCAGGCGTTCGGCCATGCGCTTCCAGGCGAACGGCGCCACGAACAGGAACAGGCCTTCCAGCACCGCGACCAGACAGACGGCGGCGAACAGATCTTTCATGGGGAACTCCGGAAAAAGCACGGGGCCCGGCGTCTGGCCGGGCCCCGTGGGGTAGTGCCCTGCGACCTCAGCGGTCGTTCTTCAGGTACTGCAGGAACGGGTCGTTCTTGTCGAGCACAATCACGCCGTTGCCGTCGGTCATGGAGCCACGGTAGGCCTCCAGGCTGCGATAGAACGCATAGAACGACGGATCGGCCGAGCCGGCCTTGCCATAGATGCGGGCCGCCTCGGCATCGCCTTCACCGCGCAGGCGCTGTGCATCACGCTCGGCCTCGGCGATCAGCACGGTGCTGTCGCGGTCGGCCTGGGCACGGATGGTCAGCGACTGCTCCTCGCCCTCCGCACGCAGCTTGGCCGCTTCCTGCTTGCGCTGGGCGCGCATGCGCTCGTACACGTCGTTGATCACCTGGCTGTCGGTCGGCAGGTCCACCTGCTTGATGCGCAGGTCGATCATCTGCATGCCGAGGCCGGCCACCGCCTCGTTGATCCCCTTCAGCTGCTCGGCGATCAGCTCGCTGCGGTCGCCGGACACCAGCTGCTGCAGGGTGCGCGAATTGATCTGGTTGCGCAGCGAGTCGGTGATGATCGGCGCCAGGCGGGCGTTGGCCACACGCGGGTCGCCGCCGGTGGCACGGAAGTAGTCACCTACGTTGGAGATGTAGCCGATGGCGAAGAAGTCGACGCTGACGTCCTTCTGCTCGGCGGTGAAGTAGCGCGCAGGCGCAGTGTCGAGCACCTGGAAGCGGCGGTCGAAGACCTTCACCGTTTCCACCACCGGCACCTTGAAGTGCAGGCCCGGCTTGATGTCCGAACGCACCACCTTGCCCAGGTTCAGCACCATGGCGGTCTGGTCCTCACGGACCACGTACACCGAGCCGAGCAGGCCCAGCACCACCGCCACGATCACGGCGATCCAGATAGGACTCTTCATCGGCTGCCCTCCTCACGGCCGCTCGGTCGCCCGGTCGGGCGGCCCACCGGCCGGCCCGGATCACGGGAAGCTTCCACCGCTGCACCCGGCAGCGATGGCATCACCACGTCCGGGTTCGCCACTGCGGCCGGGGCCGAGGTGGTGGGACGGGTATCTCCGGTCATCGGCACGTAGATCAGCTGGCGGCCATCGCCGCCGATCACCTTACGGTTCTCGCTCAGCACCTGCTGCACGGTTTCCAGCCACAGGCGCTTGCGGGTCACTTCCGGGGCGTCCTTGTACTGGGCCTGCAACAGGCTGAAGCGCTGCGCGTCACCCTCGGCCTTGGACACCGCAGCCTGCTTGTAGCCTTCGGCGGTGGTACGGGCGCGCGAGGCCTGGCCTCGGGCTTCCGGCACGACCTTGGCAGCGTAGGCCTGGGCTTCGTTGATCAGGCGTTCCTTGACCTGCTGGGCACCGTTGACTTCGTCGAAGGCCGGCTTCACTTCTTCCGGCGGACGGGCGTCCTGCAGGGTCAGGCCGGTCACGGTCAGGCCGGTCTTGAACGCCTTCAGCAGTGCCTGCAGGCGCTCCTCGGCAGCTACGGCCAGCGGGCCACGATTGTTCAGTACAGCGTTGAGGTCGGCACGGCCGACTTCCTCGCGCACCGCGCTCTGCGCCGACTGCTCCAACACCTGGTTGGCATCGACGGTGCCGAACAGGTACTGCTGCGGGTCGTCGATGCGGTACTGGACGTTCAGCGAGACGTTGACGATGTTCTCGTCGCGGGTCAGCACCGGCACCTGGATCGAGAACGTCTTGATCTCGGTGGCGTTGACCTTGGTGACCGATTCGATCGGCCACGGCAGCTTGAAGTTCGGACCGGGCTGCAGGATGCGCGAGAACTGGCCGAAGCGCAGGACCACGCCACGCTGCTGTTCACCGATCAGCTGGAAGCTGGAGAACAGCACCAGCAGCACAACGGCCGCCACCACCCAACGCACGATGCCGCCGTCGAACAGGTCCTTCAGCGGCCCGGGCAATCCGCCCCAGCCACCACCATTGCCACCGCCGCGCGACCCGAACGGCCCGCGTCGATTGTCCTCGGGGCCTTGTCCGCCCTTGTTGCCGCCGGGTGTATTCCAGGCCATGCACGCTCCATCAAGATGTGGGCTGCGGCGCGGGCCCTTCCCGCGGCGCCAGCCGTGAAACCATTACTGATCATACAAGATGGGGCGGATTGGCAGGATCGAAAGGGGGGCAACGGGGTAAGGTGGCGTTTTCCTCGAAGTCAGGCAATGCCGATGGCCCCCACCACCCCATTCACCGCCTTCCGCATCGAAAACGACGACGCCGGTTACCGCAGCGGCCTGGCCCAGCTCAAGGTCGAAGACCTCAGCCCCGGCCAGGTTCTGATCCGCGCCAGCTGGTCCTCGGTCAACTACAAGGACGCCCTGGCCGGCACCGGCAAGGGAAAGATCCTGCGCCGCTTCCCGCTGGTGGGGGGCATCGACGTAGCCGGCACCGTGGTCGCCAGCACCGATCCGGAATGGCGTGAAGGCGACGCGGTGCTGGCCACCGGCTGCGGCCTCAGCGAGACCCGCGACGGCGGCTACAGCCAGTATGTGCGGCTGGAATCGCGTGCGGTGATCGCCCAGCCGGCCGGGCTGAGCCCACGCGAGGCGATGGTGCTGGGCACCGCCGGCTTCACCGCGGCGTTGGCGCTGCTGCGCATGCAGGACAACCGGCAGAGCGCGGAGCTTGGACCGCTGGCGGTCACCGGCGCCAGCGGCGGTGTCGGTGCGCTGGCACTGTCGATCTTCAGCCGCGCCGGCTACACGGTGCATGCGATCAGCGGCAAACCCGACCAGACCGGTTTCCTGCACGCCATCGGCGCCACCGAGGTGCTGCCGCGTGAGGCCCTGGCCGACACCGGCCCACTGCAATCGGCGCGTTTCGGTGGGGGCCTGGACAATGCCGGCGGCGCCATGCTCGCCAGCCTGCTGGCGCAGACCGCGCCCTACGGCAGCGTGGTCAGTGCCGGCCTGGCGGCCAGCCCGACCCTGGACATGACGGTGATGCCGTTCATCCTGCGTGGTGTGTCGCTGCTGGGCGTGTCGTCGGCCAATGCGCCACGCGGGCTGCGCGAGGACGTCTGGGCGCGGCTGGGCAACGAATGGAAACCGCAGCACCTGGACCGCATCTGTACCGCGGAGGTCGGCCTCGATGGCCTGCCGGCCGTGTTCGAGCGGATGCTGGCGGGCGGAGCGCTGGGCCGCACCGTGGTGCGGATCGACTGAACGTCGCAGGCAGGCGACGGACGGCAGATGCGCCCCTCCCGCCGGTAATGAGCCCGCACTACACTGCGGGCATTACATGGGGAACAACATGGCACGCATTCTGATCGTCGACGACTCACCGTCGCAGCTGTTGGGGATACAGCGCATCGTCGAGAAGCTCGGGCACCAGATCCTGACCGCCACCGATGGCGCGGCCGGGGTCGAAACCGCCAAGGCCGAGCTGCCCGACCTGGTCCTGATGGACGTGGTGATGCCCAATCTCAACGGCTTCCAGGCCACCCGCACCCTCGCCCGCGACGAGGCAACCCGGCATATTCCGGTGATCCTGGTGACCACCAAGGACCAGGACACCGACCGCATGTGGGGCATGCGCCAGGGCGCCAAGGCCTACATCACCAAGCCGTTCTCGGAAGACGAGCTGTCCGAAGTGCTGGAGCGCGTGTTCGCCGGCCAGGGTTGAGACGCGCGCGGTAGTGCCGGCCGCTGGCCGGCAATCAAACCTCTGCCGGCCAGCGGCCGGCACTACCGGAAGGCGTCTCAGATCGTCTCGCCAAACGCCTTGGCCAGGTTCCGGTAGGCCTTCTTCTGCGCCTCGTCGGTCGCGGCCGGGGCCACGATCTCGATCTCGACGATCTGGTCGCCCTCCGGATTGCCCGGCAGGCCCCGCCCACGCAGGCGCAGCTTGCGCCCGGCATCGGAGTCGGCCGGGATCTTCAGTTCCACCGCGCCGCCCAGGGTCGGCACGCTGATGCTGGTGCCCAGCGCGGCCTGCCACGGCGTGACCGGCAAGGTGTAGAGGATGTTGCGGCCATCGACCTCGAACTGCGGGTGTGCGGCGTACTCCACTTCCAGCAGCAGGTTGCCACCATGGTTGCCCTGCCCCGCCAGGCGGATCACCTGCCCCGGACGGATGCCCTTGGGCACGCGCACGTCCAGCTGCTTGCCGTTGACGGTGATGCGCAGGCTGTCGCCGCTGTAGGCCGCTTCCAGCGGGACCGACAGCTTGGCACGGGTGTCGCGGTTGGGGGCATGGCCCTGGCTGCTGAACCCCGGGCCAGGACCGGCACCGCCGCGCTGGCGCGCGAACAGGCTTTCGAAGAAGTCGCTGAAGCCGCCGTTGGCGCCACCACCCCCGAACACTTCCTCGAAGTTGAAACCACCGGCGCCGCCGTAGTTCGGCGGCACGTTGAATTCCTCGCCCGGGCGATAGCCCTGCGCGCGCAGCTGGTCGTAGGCCGCGCGTTTTTCCGGATCGCGCAGCGCCTCGTAGGCCTCGTTGACCGCCTTGAACTTGTCCTCCGCCCCGGCTTCCTTGCTGACGTCCGGGTGGTACTTGCGTGCCAGCCGCCGGTAGGCGGTCTTGATCTCCGCCTCGCCCGCGCTCGGTTCCACCCCCAGGGTGGCGTAGTAATCCTTGAATTCCATCCAGCTACCTCGATCTGCTTCGGCCGCGCCGGTGGCGCCGCCCCGGGTTCATTCTACGCGCCGGCGATGCTCCGCCGCCCCTCGTGCGGCGCCAGTGAGGCCGACTGATCCTGCGCAATGCGGTTGCCATCGCCCTGCCCCAGGCTATGGCTGGAAGCCCGCTCCGCAAAGCCTGAAGATGGGGCCTGCACGCCGGTTTTCCAATGTCTTGACGCCCCTGTCCCATCCGGCCCACTACGCTGCCCCAGCAAGGAGTTCCCCCATGACCATCCATGTCGGCGACCGCATTCCGGAAGTGACCCTCAAGCGCATCCGCGAGGGCATTGAAACGCTCGATACGCATTCGCTGTTCGACGCGCGCAAGGTGGTGCTGTTCGCCGTGCCCGGCGCGTTCACGCCGACGTGCTCGGCCCGCCACCTGCCCGGCTACGTCGAGAAATTCGAGGCCTTCCGCCAGCGCGGCATCGATGTCTACTGCATGGCCGTCAACGACCCGTTCGTAATGAAGGCCTGGGCCGCAGATCAGCACGTGCCCGACGGCCTGCTGATGCTGTCCGACGGCAATGCCGAACTGACCCGCGCGCTCGGCCTGGAGCTCGACGCCAGTGCCTCGGGCATGGGCATCCGCTCGCGCCGTTTCGCCCTGTACGTGGTCGACGGCGTGGTCCGCGCCGCCTGGGTTGAACAGCCTGGTCAATTCGAAGTGTCTTCGGCCGACTACGTGCTGGAGCACCTGCCCACCTGATCTCCCACCGCAAGAGGAAACGGCCAGCCATGTCCAGCAAGCCAGCCAAAGCCCCCAAGCCCGCCGCGCAGATTCCCGGCATCAGCGAGCGCACGGCCCTGCGCGAGCGCGCCCGGCGCAACATCGAGGATGGTGCGATCACCGACAGCTACAGCGCCGACCGCAAGGTGGTGATCAAGCTGCTCAACGACGCACTGGCCACCGAGTACGTGTGCGTGTTGCGCTACTACCGGCACTACTTCATGGCCAAGGGCATGCTGGCCGACGCGGTGAAAGCCGAATTCCTTGAACATGCACAGCAGGAACAGGCGCATGCCGGCAAGCTGGCCGAGCGCATCGTGCAGCTCGGCGGCGAGCCCGACTTCAACCCGGATACGCTGACCGCGCGCTCGCATGCCGAATACAAGGAAGGCAGCGACCTGCGCGACATGGTCCGCGAGAACCTGGTGGCCGAACGCATCGCCATCGACAGCTACCGCGAGATGATCAACTTCATCGGCGACCGCGATACCACCACCAAGCGCATCCTCGAAGAGATCCTGGCGCAGGAAGAGGAACACGCCGACGAGTTCGCCGATCTGCTGGATGGGTGGATCGGGGAATGATTGCGCTGCGGATGCTCTGGTAGATGCCCACCTTGGTGGGCGCTTTGCCGTTCGCGTGCCAACCAAGGTTGGCACCCACCAAAGCGGAGCAATGCCATCCCGCCGCGCATGGCCCGGCACCTACCGGAGGACAGTGAACCGTACCTGCGTCCACGCGCCGTCCGCGGCCAAGGCGGTCAGGGTATGCGACCCGGGATCGGCGAACTCGCGCTGCATCAACTGTGCGCCGCGGGTCTGCGCGATCCAGCGTCCATCCAGCAACCAGTCCACCGCCTGCTCGCTGCCCAGCGCGCGCAGCTGCAGGCGTACGCCATGTTCGGCGTTGGGCGCACGCGCCAGTGCGGCGCCATCATTGAGGCCATCGATGTGCAGCGCGACGCTGGCCTCCCGGCCATCATCACGGCAGTCCGGCGACAGCGCCGGCAGCTGCGAGGCGTCGCGCGTGGCCTTGGGCAGCCACGGCGACAACAGCGCCGGCCAGCGCGCGATCTCACGCGCGACTTCCTCATGCGGCAAACGGCAATCAGCGGAGACACGCAGACCGGTCCGCGCATCGGCCAGGTAACGCTGCCGCCCCGGCTGCCAGCGCCGCGCCTCGCGCTCCGGGAAGGTCGGCGGTGCGGCACCATCGAGCAGGTAGGCTGGCATCCTGCGCTGGCACAGTGCCGCCGGCAGCCCCTCGGCACGTTCGCCAGTGGGCCAGCAGATGTCTTCCTGGCTGACACTGGCCGGCATCGGCGCGGCCGCCGAATCACCACGCTGGCGCGGCAGGCTGTCCACCACTTCGAACATCAGCGGCAGCGCGGTGACCGCGCCGTACTGGCCCGGCAACGGAGTACCGTCCGGCCGGCCCACCCACACGCCCACCGTGTAGTGGCGGGTACTGCCGATCGCCCACGCATCGCGGTACCCGTAACTGGTGCCGGTCTTCCACGCCACGCGCGGGCGGCCACCGACATCGAACGTCCCGGCGCTGTATCCCGGGCGCGGGTTTGATTCGAGCATCTCGCGCACGATCCAGCTGGCGCCCGGCGAGGCCAGGCGCCGCTCGATCATGGGCTCGTCGTCGGTATAACGCACGCGGCCGGCGATACCGCTCCGGTTGAGCGCGGCGAACGCGCCGACCAGGTCTTCCAGGCGCGCGCCGGTGCCGCCCAGGATCAGCGACAGGTTGGGCGTACTGCCCGGCGGGAAGCGCAGCTGGATCCCGGCGTGCGACAGGCGGGCAGCGAAGCGCGCCGCGCCGACCCGCTGCAGCAGGTCCACCGACGGTACGTTGAGCGACAGCCGCAATGCGGCAGAGGCACCGATGGGCCCATTGAAGGCCATGTCGAAGTTGCCGGGGCGGTAGCTGCCGAAACTCTGCGGTGCATCGACCAGCAGGCTTTCCGAATGGATCAGGCCATCGTCCAGCGCCATCGCGTACAGGAACGGCTTGAGCGTGGAGCCTGGCGAACGCCAGGCCTGCACCATGTCCACGTGACCCAGCCGCTGGCGGTCACCGAAGGACAATGTGCCGACATAGGCGCGTGCCTGCAGGGTCCGGTTGTCGACCACCAGCAGGGCCGCCGAGGTACGCTCGGGCAGCGTCGAGAAATAGCTGGCCACGCGCTCTTCCAGCGTGCGCTGCAGGCCGATGTCGATGCTGCTCTGGATGCGTGCCTGGCCCAGATGCGCCGAGTGCAGGCGCTGCGCCAGCAGCGCGGCGTGCAAGGGAGGGCGCAGCGAACGCGCCACCACGTTCTCGACGCGCGCATCCTCCACTTCTTCCGGTGTCCACGCGCCCAGCTCGGCCATGCGTGACAGCACCTTGTCGCGCGCCTTCTGCGCTGCTTCCGGATGGCGGTCCGGGCGCAGCCGGCTGGGCGCCTGTGGCAGCACCGCCAGCAGCGCAGCCTCAGCATGCGACAGCTGCGCCGCCGGCTTGCCCAGATAGGCCCAGCTGGCCGCTTCCACGCCTTCGATGGTGCCGCCGTAGGGTGCACGCTCCAGGTACAGGGCCAGGATCTGCTGCTTGCTCAGGTGCACCTCAAGCTGCACCGCACGCAGCATCTGCTTCAGCTTGCCCCACGGGGTGCGTGAGTGCGGATCGAGAATGCGCGCGACCTGCATGGTCAGGGTCGAACCGCCGGACACGATGCGGCCGCCGCGCAGCAGCTGGCCGCTGGCCCGCAGGATCGCCAGCGGGTTGATGCCCGGATGGCGCCAGAACCAGCGGTCTTCGTAGGTCAGCAACGCCTGCAGGTACAGCGGCGAGACGCTGTCGACCGAGGCCGGATACCGCCACACGCCCTCGGCATCGGCAAACGCCCGCAATGGCGTGCCGTCGGCAGCCACCACCAGTGTGCTGGTATCACGCTGCTTCGGCAGCGGCGGCGGGAAGGCGAAATCCAGCACCAGCAGCAGCGCCAGCGCAGCGGCCATGCCCCAGCGCAGCCACGGCCACAGCGGCCGCCACCGGCGGCGCAGGGTCGCCAGCCGGGTCGTCATCGTGTTCTTCATTGCGGGTTGCCAGCAGGACGGGCCGCGCCGTCGCGGCCCGTCCGCGCGGTCACGGCTGTACCACCGTGATCGTGGTCGGGTTGCTGCGGCCGACACCGCGCAGCTGCGGCCGGTACATGTCCTCCACCAGCGGCGGCGGCACCGAGTAGGTACCCGGCGTCACCGCACGGACCAGGTAGAACACGTTGGCCTTGCTGCCACGCGAGAGCTTCAGCGCAGCCACGTAGCGGTCGTCGCGGAACTCCTCGTGCTTGGTATCGGCGGCCTCACCCCGGTCGCTGATGGTGATGCCATCGACCACCACGTCGGCCCACTGCTTGGCATCGCCCAGGTTGAAGTTCTCGATCTCCAGGCCCGCCGGCAGCAGGTCGGTCAGCAGTGCATCGGGCATCGTGGTGTCGGCGGTGACGGTGACGCGCACGATCAGCGCTTCGCCTTCCTTCAGCGGGCGCGGCGACCACGGCTTGCCATCGGTACCGAAGTAACTGCGTTCAATACCCACTACGCTGTTGTCCGGTGCCGGTGCACTGCGCGGGATACCGGCCACGTCGATGCTGGCGAACATCGGCGGTTGCCCCTGCGGGGTGAAGCGCACGCCACTGGCCAGCTCGCTGGCGCTGAAGTTGCGTCCGAACAGCTTGCGCTCGCCGATCGCTTCGGTGGTGCCACCGATCACCAGCTCACCGGCTACCAGCGCCTTCTGGTTGGCGGCGAGCGCCTTGCCGAGGCGGGCAATCGCCACCTGCTCCTGCGTGCTCAGCCACATCCAGCCGGCATTGCGGCGCGCATCCAGGCCACGACCGAGGTCGACCGCGCGCGCGTCCCAGGCCGGCTTGGCCAACTTGTTCTCGTGGGTCAGCGCGATCATCAGCGCGTCATCGCGGATCGCGCTGCCGTAGTCGCCGAAGTACGACGGGCGCTCGCTGCTGGACTTGGCGAAGGCCGCCGCCATCGCGGCCTGGCCACGCTTGGCATCACCCTGCAGCGACAGCGCCACGCCCAGGTGGACCAGCGACAGGCCACCGACCGCCTTGCTGCGTTCGTTGTCGTACAGCGTGCGCAGGGTACCCAGCGGTGCACGATTGACCCGAGCCAGCACGTAGCCCGAATACGCCTGGTTGGCGAACTTCAGCTTCTCGCGATCCTCCTGGCCATAGAACTGATTGCCGCCGGACAGCAGATCCTCGCTGAGCCGGTTGAGCGCCTTCTGCAGCACGTTGTCGGGCACGGCGAAGCCGGCGTCCTTGGCATCAAGCAGGAACTCGGTGATGTACGGGGTCAGCCATGGGTTCACGTAGCCATCGTCACCCCACATCGAGAAGTTGCCATTGGCCACCTGCATCGACGCCAGGCGACCGAACGCACCTTCCATGCGCTCGCGACGGGTCTTGGCATCCAGGCCATCGGCGCCGAGCATCGACGAGGTGGCCTGGTCCAGGATCAGCGCGGCGTAACCCTTGCTGGTGGTCTGCTCGGCGCAGCCATATGGATAGTTCAGCGCGCCCTGCAGTGCACTGGCGAACGGGATCGGCGGCAGCGGGCTGACCAGCAGGCGGGCATTCACCGACTCGGACATCAGGCCCTCGGTCAGGCTGTTGTCGAGGCTGACTGCGGCCAGCGGATCGAGCGTGCGCACCTGCGAACGCAGCACCTGCGGCCACGCCGCACGCACCGGCAGGTCGTAGCGGCGATCAGCCTTGAAGCCGTTGCCGTCCACCCGCACCCGCACCTTGGCCACGCTGTGGCCCTCGCGAGCCGACAACGGGAAGCTCAGCGTGGTCTTGGCATCGGCATTCAACTGCACGCTGCGGCTGCCCTCGCCCAGGTTCAGCGGGCCTTCGCTCTCCACCTTCACGTTGAACTGCCCCGGCTTGCCGGTGAAGTTCTGCACGTCCAGGGTCACGGTGCTGCGGTCGCCCGGGGCCAGCACGCGCGGCATGCTGGCTTCGGCCAGGATCGGGGCGCGCACAATGGTTTCCACGTCACGCTTGCCGTACTGGTCATCGCTGTAGACCAGCGCCGACACGCGCAGGGTGCCGTTGAAGTCCGGCACTTTCAGCCGGATACGGGCATTGCCCTTGGCATCGAGCTGTACCGGGCCGGAGAACAGGTCCACGGTCTGCACGCGCGCGGTCGGGCGCTTGGCCTGCGGCAATGCCTGCAGCGCCATGTCGCCGCCGAACTTCAGCTTGCCGCTGCCACCATCGAAGCTCTCGATCACCCGGCTGTAGATGTCGTAGGCATCGATACCGAGGCGACGCTGGGCAAAGAAGTGTGCACCGGCATCGGGCACCGGGAAACGGGTGATGTTGAGGATGCCCACGTCCACCGCCGAAACGGTGACGTGCGCGGTCTTGCCGGCCAGCTGCGGCGCACTGACGGTTACCGGCAGATCCTGCTCCGGCCGCATCTGCTTGGGCGCGACCAGGCCGACGGCCACTGTGCGGCCCTTGCGGTCCATTGGCACATGCACCACGCCCACGGCACGGGCCGGAGTGATCTTGCTCGGCGCACTGCCGCCACGGAACACCAGCGCAGTGATGTAGACGTCGTGGCGCTCCCAGTCGGCGGTGACCGGGATCTTGAAGGTCGAACCCGGCTTGACCTCGATGTCCTGCACATACAGCATGCGGTCGGTCTCGACCATCAGGATGCCCTTGCCGGCGTGCGGCGGGGTCACCGTCACCTCCAGGGTGTCACCGGCCTTGTAACCGGTCTTGTCCAGGCCCAGCTTGACCTTGTCCGGGCGTGCATCCAGGCCACGGTTGTCATCGCCCCAGCTCCAGCCGGCACGGAACGGGTAACGGCTGGTCAGGCCGGTGGACGGATCGAACACGTCCACCCGGTACTCGCCCCACTCCACCGGGAAATCAAAGGCGACCGCGCTGTTGCCGGCATCGACGGTTCGGGTTTCCTTGTTCTCGAAACGGCGGGTGAAATCGTAATCCCAGCGGTTGTCGTTGAAGGTCCAGTGGTAGTCGCGCAGCTCGCGCACCAGGGTGATCTTCAGGCCCTTGGCCGGCTGCGGCGTACCGGCAGCATCCACGCGCATCAGCTCGAAGCGCGCATTGCCATTGGAATCGGCGCCGTCTTCGGGATTGAACAGCGGCCGCACGCCGACCAGCGCATTGGCCGGCCACATCACCCGCTTCAGGGTGCGGGTGACTGTGCGGCCGCCGGTTTCATACAGGCTGCCGGACAGCACCACGGCGATCGGCGCCTTGGCCTTGGCCGCCTCTTCCGGCAACGCCACATCCTCACGCAGCTGGCCATTGGCCGGCAGCGTGGTATCGATCACGTCCTTGGCCTCGCGCGGCAGCTGCAGGGTCGGGTCACCGAAGAAATAGCCCGGCAGGCCGTCCACCGGCTTCTGTTCGGCGGCCACCGCCATGCGTGCGGTGAAGCGGTTGCCATCGGCCGGTGCGCCATACAGGTAGGCGCCATTGGCCTGCAGGCGCAGGTCCTCACCCGGCTTCAGCGTCTTCTGCGCGCTGTCCAGGTCCAGCTTCATGCGTTCGGGCAGGAACTCCTCGATGCGCAGGGTCATGCCCTGGATCGCTTCCTTGCTGGCCGGGTCGGTGCGGAACTCGACCTGCCAGCGGCCGGTCGGCGCCTCGGCGGGGATCACCTGCTCGAAATTGATGTAGCCCTGGTCGCCCGGCTGCAGGCGGGTCTCGCGGAAGGTCTTGCCGTCGGGCTGCTTCAGCCGCAGGAACACCGGTTGCGCCTTGACCGGCTTGCCGTCGTTGTCGCGCAGCAACGCGGACAGGCGCACGGTCTCGCCCGGGCGGTACAGGTCGCGCCCCGACCAGGCATAGACATCGAACCACGCGTTGTCGCGGCCGGCCACGGCGAACTCGCTCAGGTCCAGCGCCGGCTGGTTGAACGGCAGGAAGCTGGTGTCCTTGCCACTGCTGGCGACCAGCACGTGGGTGGCATCCAGGGTGTAGTTCAGCAGCGCATTGCCGTTGCCGTCGGTGCTGCCCTTCAGCACCACCTCGCCCTTGGCGTCGAGCACGCGCAGGTCGATGCCCTTCAGCGGCGCGCCGTCCTTGAGACCGGCGGTATGCACGAACAGCTTGTCCTTGTAGGCCCGGGTGTGCAGGCCGATGTCGCTGACCGAGAAGAACGCGGTGTCGAACTCGCCTTCGTAGTCACCGGTACGCTTGAGCAGGGCGAAGTACAGGCCCGGCTCCTGCAGTTCCTTGATGTCCTGGGTGGGCAGGTAGGTCAGCACCCGCTCGTTCTGCTTGCCGCCAAGGATGAAGCGGTTGACGTAGACCGGCTCGGCCAGCTTGTTGATCGGGCTGCGCTCGTAGTCGCTGCTCAGCTCCCAGCTGCCACGGCGGCCGCCGCGCTGGTACTGGCTGAAGAAGGTCGGAAGATCCTTCTCGCGCACGCGCAGGAATTCGACGTCGACTTCCGGCACGTTCACCGAGACCACCGGCAGGCCACGGCTGTCCTTGGCAGGCAGCACGCTGCCCTGCGAGGCGAAGCCAACCACCGGCTTCAGCTCGCCGCTGAACACCTTCTGCTTCAGTTCCTTGCCCAGGCGGCTGCCATCGGCGGCCAGCAGGTCCGGCGAGACCACCAGGCTGAACTCCTTGCCGGCCTCGACGAACGGGTAGCGCAGGGTCAGGCCGTCATCGGACAGCGTCCAGCTGCTGTCCTCGGTGCCGACCTTCTCCTCGAAGCGCACCAGCGTGTCGAAATCCTGGGTGCCGACCAGCGGGCGCGAGAACTCCAGCGCCAGCGACAGGCCGTCATTCTTCTGGTCCGGGTAGGCACGCAGCAGGGTGAATTCCTTCACCTGCTCGGCCTTGGTGGCGATCGCCTCGCCACTGGCCTTGGGCAACTGCCCGCTGTCGTTGCGGCAGCCGGCCAGGCCCAGCAACAGGCCTCCTGCCAGTACCGCCGCCGCCCATCCCCACCGCTTCCGCCGTGCCGGACCGCTCATGTCGTCACTCCTTGATCGAGGTGGCCATTATAGGCAGGCCGCGTCAAGGCGTTGGCGCCCCGGCGGTCGGAAACCCGGTTCCGCCCGGGACCCGCTAGCCGCCAACCTTGGCTGGCGCCCCCCCACATGCCAACCAAGGTTGGCATCTACCAGAGCGGCCTCACCCCGGCTGGTACAGGTCCACATAGTCGGTCACCGGCATTGCCGCCAGCGCCACCGGATCCAGTGATGCCGCCAGGATGCGCTGCTGCTGGACTGTCGGGAAGCGGTGGGCCAGGTGCCGGCGGAACTTGTCCATCAGCAGCGGAATGCCTTCCTCCCGGCGTCGGGCATGGCCGAGCGGGTATTCCACCAGTACCTCGGGCAGCTCAGTACCGTCGTTGAAGCGCACGCCCAGGCCGTTGGCAATGCTGCGCTTGTCCGGGTCCAGGTAGTCGGCGCTGAGTTGCGGATCCTCATGGCAGGCCATCTTCGCCCGCAGGGCATCGATGCGTGGATCAGCGGCAACGTCGTCCTCGTAATCCTCGGCCACCAGCCGCCCGTGCAGCAGCGCGATGGCGACCATGTACTGCACACAATGGTCGCGGTCGGCCGGGTTATGCAGCGGGCCCTGCTTGTCGATGATGCGGATGCAGGCTTCCTGGGTCCGGATCGCGATATGCGCGATGTCCTCGACCCGTCGCCCCATCGCACGCAACTGCTGGTGCAGCATGATGGCCGCCTCCACTGCGGTCTGGCCATGGAACTCGGCCGGGTAGCTGATCTTGAACAGCACGTTCTCCATCACGTAGCTGCCCAGCGGTCGCCCCAGCGTCAGTGCCTTGCCATGCATCGACACCGCTTCAAAGCCCCAGGTCGGCGCGCTGAGCACGCTGGGGTAGCCCATCTCGCCACTGGCCGCCATCAGCGCCAGGCGCACGCCACGGCTGGTCGCATCGCCAGCTGCCCAGCTCTTGCGCGAGCCGGTGTTGGGTGCGTGCCGGTAGGTGCGCAGGGACTGACCATCGACCCAGGCCAGCGACAACGCATTGAGCATGCGCTCGCGATCCAGGCCGAGCAGCTGCGCAACCACAGCGGTGGTGGCCACTTTGACCAGCACCACGTGGTCCAGCCCGACCCGGTTGAAGGAATTCTCCAGCGCCAGCACGCCCTGGATCTCGTGCGCCTTGATCATTGCCAGCAGCACGTCGCGCACGGTCGGCGGTGGGCGCCGCAGAGCCTGCGCGTTGCGCCCCAGCCAATCGCAGACGGCAAGGATGCCACCCAGGTTGTCCGAAGGGTGCCCCCATTCGGCCGCCAGCCAGGTATCGTTGAAATCCAGCCAGCGCACCATCGCGCCGATGTTGAAGGCGGCCTGCACCGGGTCCAGCACGTAATGCGTACCCGGAACGCGCGCGCCGTTGACCACGCTGATGCCCGGCACCAGTGGACCAAGCAGTTTGCTGCAGGCCGGGAACGACAGCGCTTCCAGGCCGCAGCCCAGCGTGTCGAGCAGGCAGTGGTGCGCGGTCTGGAACGCCAGGGGTGAGTCGATGCGCGCGTCGCGCACGTAGTCGACGATGCCCACCAGCAACGCATCCCACGCTGCACGCTCGTTGGATGGGGTGTGGCTGTCGGACATTATCGATCTCCTCGTTGCGGTGCACGGTCGCCCGTGCACCATGCCAACCAAGGTTGGCATCTACCAAAGCAATCTGTCTCTGCGGCCCGGTAGTCGCCAACCTTGGTTGGCGTTCACCAACGCATCACTCGACCGGTACCCGCACCTTGCCTTCCATCAGCACGCGGGCGCTGCGGCTCATGATGGCCTTGGTCACCGTCCATTGGCCGTCAACGAGACCGGCCTGCGCACCCACGCGCAACGTGCCGGAGGGATGGCCGAAGGTCACCGCTTCGCGTTCGCCGCCTCCAGCAGCGCGATTGACCAGCGTGCCCGGAATCGCTGCCGCGGTGCCGATCGCCACGGCAGCGGTACCCATCATCGCGTGGTGCAGCTTTCCCATCGACAACGCACGCGCATGCAGGTCGATCGCCGAGGCCGGAATGACCTTGCCACTGGACGACACGTAGTCCTGCGCCGGTGCCACGAAGGCCACCTTCGGCGTGTGCTGGCGGGTCGCCGCATCTTCCAGGTTCTTGATCAGCCCCATGCGCAAGGCGCCGTAGGCGCGGATCTTCTCGAAGCGCTCCAGCGCCCCCTTGTCCTCGTTGATCGCAGGCTGCAGTTCGGTGCCGGTGTAGCCCAGGTCGGCCGCATTGAGGAAGATGGTCGGAATGCCGGCGGTGATCATGGTCACCTCGAAACTGCCCACGCCCGGCACGTCCAGGGTGTCGACCAGGTTGCCGGTCGGGAACATCGCGCCCGCATCGCCGTCATCGGACGGATCGATGAACTCCAGCTGGATCTCGGCGGCCGGGAAGGTCACGCCATCCAGCTCGAAATCACCGGTCTCCTGCACTTCGCCATCGCGCATCGGCACGTGGGCGATGATGGTCTTGCCGATGTTGGCCTGCCAGATGCGCACGGTGCACAGGCCGTCGCGTGGCACGCGGGACGGATCGATCAGGCCGTTGGCGATCGCGAACGGACCCACCGCAGTGCTGAGGTTGCCGCAGTTGCCGCTCCAGTCGACGAAGGCGGTGTCGATCGAGACCTGGCCGTACAGGTAGTCCACATCGTGGTCCGGCACCGACGCGGTGGAAATGATCACGCATTTACTGGTGCTGGAGGTGGCGCCGCCCATGCCGTCGGTCTGCTTGCCATACGGATCGGGCGAGCCGATCACGCGCATCAGCAGCGCATCGCGTGCGGCGCCGGGCACCTGCGCGGCGTCGGGCAGGTCCTGCAGGCGGAAGAACACGCCCTTGCTGGTGCCACCGCGCATGTAGGTGGCGGGAATACGGAGTTGCGGGAGGAAAGTCATGGATCAGTATCCTGGGTGCGACGAACCAATATCGGGGTTGAGCTCCTCGTCTTCGAGCAGTGCTTCCATACCCCGCGAAGCATTCCAGATGCGCACGATGGAAACGTGCGCAGGTAGCTCCACGTAGTAGACCAGGTAGCCGTCGAAGCGACGAACCGGATGAAAACGCAACGGCGCTGGCAGCGAGGGCAACAGATCCGCATGCAATGTGGAACCAGCACCCGGGTGAGCCTCGATCAGCTTGACGACGGACTCCACCGCATCGATGAAGCCGACTTCCAGCACTTCTCCGCCCTGATCTGCATACCAGGCTGCTGCCTGGTCGAGATCTAGAACCGCTGCAGGAGACCAGTGCGAAGGTTTCACTTGCGGTTCCGAGCACGCTCACGGAGCTTGTCGAAGTGATCCGGCGCCAGAGGCGCCGAAGGACCAGAAGACAGCCCCTCGGCAATCAACTGCTTGAGCAGTGCTTCGGCCTTGCTGCGCTGGCGCTGGCGGATCAGGTCGCGCACATAGTCCGACGTGCTGGAGTAGCCGCCTTCGCGCACTTCTTCGTCCACGAACTGCTTGAGCGGATCAGTCAGCGAAATGTTCATGGTGGCCATGAGACTCTCCATTGGCAGTTTTTGCCAAGTCAGTGTGCGCCCTGCCCAGGTGTCGGACAAGCCCGCCCCCGGCCTCCGGGGGCAGGCATTCAGGCCGGTATCACGCCACCTTGGCGCCTTCCAGGAAGTCCTGCGCGAAGCGCTGCAACACGCCACCGGCCTCGTAGATCGCCACTTCCTCGTCGCTGTCCAGGCGGCAGGTGACCGGCACGATCACGTCCTGGCCGTCGCGGCGGTGGATGACCAGCGTCAGCTCGGCGCGCGGGGTGCGCTCGCCGACCACGTCGAAGGTCTCGGTGCCATCGATGCCCAGGGTCAGGCGGGTGGTGCCCGGCTTGAACTCCAGCGGCAGCACGCCCATGCCGATCAGGTTGGTACGGTGAATCCGCTCGAAGCCCTCGGCCACGATCGCCTCCACGCCAGCCAGGCGCACGCCCTTGGCGGCCCAGTCACGCGAGCTGCCCTGGCCGTAGTCGGCACCGGCAATGATGATCAGCGGCTGCTTGCGCTCCATGTAGGTCTCGATGGCTTCCCACATGCGCATCACCTTGCCTTCCGGCTCCACGCGCGCCAGCGAACCCTGCTTCACGCTGCCGTCGTCGTTGCGCACCATCTCGTTGAACAGCTTCGGGTTGGCGAAAGTGGCGCGCTGCGCGGTCAGGTGGTCGCCGCGGTGGGTCGCGTAGGAATTGAAGTCCTCTTCGGGCAGGCCCATCTTCGCCAGGTACTCACCGGCGGCACTGGAGGCCAGGATCGCGTTGGACGGCGACAGGTGGTCGGTGGTGATGTTGTCCGGCAGCACCGCCAGCGGGCGCATGCCCGACAGCGTGCGCTCACCGGCCAGTGCGCCCTCCCAGTACGGCGGGCGACGGATATAGGTGCTCTGCGGGCGCCAGTCGTACAGCGGGTTGACCGTCGCGCCGTGCTCCACGCGCACATTGAACATCGGGTTGTAGACGCGGCGGAACTGCTCCGGCTTCACCGAGGCCTTGACCACGGCATCGATCTCGGCGTCGCTCGGCCAGATGTCCTTCAGGCGCACCTCGTTGCCGTCGGCGTCCACGCCCAGCACGTCCTTCTCGATGTCAAAGCGCACGGTGCCGGCGATGGCATAGGCGATCACCAGCGGCGGCGACGCCAGGAAGGCCTGCTTCGCATACGGGTGGATGCGGCCATCGAAGTTGCGGTTGCCCGACAGCACAGCCGTGGCGTACAGGTCACGGTCGATGATCTCCTGCTGGATGGCCGGATCGAGCGCGCCGCTCATGCCGTTGCAGGTGGTGCAGGCGAAGGCGACGATGCCGAAGCCCAGCTTTTCCAGGTCCGGCAGCAGGCCGGCCTCTTCCAGGTACAGCTGCACCGCCTTCGAGCCGGGCGCCAACGATGACTTCACCCACGGCTTGCGCAGCAGGCCGCGCTCGTTGGCCTTGCGTGCCAGCAGGCCGGCAGCGATCACGTTGCGCGGGTTGGAGGTGTTGGTGCAGCTGGTGATGGCGGCGATGATCACCGCGCCATCCGGCATCAGGCCCTGCGCCTGCTCGGCCTTGCCCGCTGCCAGCTTGGCCTCGTCGGCGATGCCGCGCTCGGCCAGCTCGGCGGTCGCCACGCGCTTGTGCGGGTTGGACGGGCCGGCCATGTTGCGCACCACGCTGGACAGGTCGAAGCGCAGCACGCGCTCGTACTGCGCGGTGGCCAGGTCGTCAGCCCACAGGCCAGTGGTGCGGGCGTAGTTCTCCACCAGCGCCACCTGCGATTCCTCGCGGCCGGTCAGGCGCAGGTAATCGATGGTCTGCCCGTCGATGTAGAACATCGCGGCGGTCGCGCCGTATTCGGGGCACATGTTGGAGATGGTGGCGCGGTCACCGATGGTCAGTGCCGCCGCCCCCTCGCCGAAGAATTCAAGGTACGCGCCGACCACGCGCTCCTTGCGCAGGAATTCGGTCAGCGCCAGCACCACGTCGGTGGCGGTGATGCCCGGCTGCGGCCTGCCGGACAGCTCGACGCCGATGATGTCCGGCAGCCGCATCCACGAGGCACGACCGAGCATCACGTTCTCGGCTTCCAGGCCGCCCACACCGATCGCGATCACGCCCAGCGCATCCACGTGCGGGGTGTGGCTGTCGGTGCCCACGCAGGTGTCGGGGAACGCCACGCCGTCCTGCACGTAGACCACCGGCGACATCTTCTCCAGGTTGATCTGGTGCATGATGCCGTTGCCCGGCGGAATCACGTCCAAGTTCTGGAACGCCTGCTTGGTCCAGTCAATGAAGTGGAAACGATCTTCGTTGCGGCGATCCTCGATCGCACGGTTTTTCTCGAACGCCTGCGGGTCGAAACCACCGCACTCCACCGCCAGCGAGTGGTCGACGATCAGCTGCACCGGCACCACCGGATTGACCTTGGCCGGGTCACCGCCCTTGTCGGCGATCGCATCGCGCAGGCCGGCCAGGTCAACCAGTGCGGTCTGGCCGAGGATGTCGTGGCAGACCACACGCGCGGGGAACCATGGGAAATCGAGGTCGCGGCGGCGCTCGATCAGCTGCTTCAGCGAGTCGCCAAGCGTGGCCGGATCGCAGCGGCGCACCAGGTTCTCGGCCAGCACGCGCGAGGTGTACGGCAGAGTGGCGTAGGCGCCGGGCTGGATTGCATCGACGGCGGCGCGCGCGTCGAAATAGTCCAGCGCGCTGCCGGGGAGGTTCTTGCGGTAATCGGTATTCATGGGCTGGCGGAATGCTTGGGGCGGGCCGGGTGCCGGCGGTGCGGCGGCGAAAGCATCCGGCCGGCACGCGGCCGGCCGGATGGGGACAGCAGGTGGATCAGACGCGCTTGTCGATGGCGACGAAGTCGCGGTCTTCCGGACCGATGTAGTTGGCGCTCGGGCGGATGATCTTGCCGTCGATGCGCTGCTCGATGATGTGCGCGCTCCAGCCGGCGGTGCGGGCGATCACGAACAGCGGAGTGAACATCGCGGTCGGCACGCCCATCATGTGGTAGCTGACGGCGCTGAACCAGTCCAGGTTCGGGAACATCTTCTTGATGTCCCACATCACCGATTCCAGGCGCTCGGCGATGTCGTACATCTTCATGCTCGACTGTTCTTCGGACAGCTCGCGGGCCACATCCTTGATCACCTTGTTGCGCGGATCGGACACGGTGTAGACCGGATGGCCGAAGCCGATCACCACTTCCTTGCGCTCGACGCGGGCCTTGATGTCTTCCTCGGCCTCATCCGGATTGTCGTAGCGCTTCTGCACTTCGAACGCCACTTCATTGGCGCCGCCGTGCTTCGGGCCACGCAGTGCACCGATGCCACCGCAGATCGCGCTGTACATGTCGCTGCCGGTACCGGCGATGACACGACAGGTGAAGGTCGAGGCGTTGAACTCGTGCTCGGCGTACAGGATCAGCGAGGTGTGCATCGCCTTCACCCACGAGTCCTGCGGCTTCTCGCCGTGCAGCAGGTGCAGGAAGTGGCCACCGATCGAGTCATCGTCGGTTTCCACGTCGATGGCACGGCCGTTGTGGCTCCAGTGGTACCAGTACAGCAGCATCGAACCGAGGCAGGCCATCAGCTTGTCGGCAATGTCGCGCGCGCCCGGATGGTTGTGGTCGTCTTTCTCTGGCGCCACGCAGCCGAGCACGGACACACCGGTGCGCATCACGTCCATCGGGTGCGCCGACGGCGGCAGCTCTTCCAGCGCGGCCTTCACCGCGGCCGGGATGCCACGCAGCGACTTCAGCTTGGCCTTGTACGAAACCAGCTCGGCGCGGGTCGGCAGCTTGCCGTGCACCAGCAGGTAGGCGATTTCCTCGAACTCGCTGGTGTTGGCCAGGTCCAGGATGTCGTAGCCACGGTAATGCAGGTCGTTGCCACTGCGGCCCACGCTGCACAGCGCGGTGTTGCCGGCGGCGGTGCCGGACAGGGCGACGGACTTCTTCGGCTTGAAGGTCGGGGTTGCGGTCGTATCGTTCATGTTTCCCTCCGAAACTTGATGGTGCAGGGTACTGCTTATTTCTTGGCGGCGAACAGCGCATCGAGCTGCTGCTCGAAGGCGTGGTAGCCGATGCGGTCGTAGAGTTCTTCGCGGGTCTGCATGGTTTCCACCACGTTGCGCTGGTGGCCATCGCGGCGCACCGCCTGGTAGACGTTCTCGGCCGCCTTGTTGGCCGCGCGGAACGCCGACAGCGGGAACAGCTGGATCGCAACACCGGCCGAAGCCAGTTCATCGCGACTGAACAGCGGGGTGGCACCGAATTCGGTGATGTTGGCCAGCACCGGCACCTTCACCGCGTCGACGAAGCGACGGTAGGTGTCCAGGTCGTAGGCCGCCTCGGCGAAGATGCCGTCGGCACCGGCCTCGACACAGGCAATGGCGCGCTCGATGGCCTTGTCCACGCCGTCCACCTGGATGGCATCGGTACGCGCGATCAGGAAGAAGTCCGGATCGGTCCTGGCATCGGCAGCCGCCTTCACACGGTCCACCATTTCGCCCTGCGAGACGATTTCCTTGCCCGGACGGTGACCGCAGCGCTTGGCGCCGACCTGGTCTTCGATGTGGCAGGCGGCCGCGCCGGCCTTGATCAGCGACTTCACGGTGCGCGCGATGTTGAACGCGCTCGGACCGAAGCCGGTGTCGATGTCAACCATCAGCGGCAGGTCGCAGACATCGGTGATGCGGCGCACGTCCACCAGCACGTCTTCCAGGGTGTTGATGCCCAGATCCGGCAGGCCCAGCGAGCCCGCGGCAACACCACCGCCGGACAGATAGATGGCGCGGAAGCCGGCGCGCTTGGCCAGCAGGGCGTGGTTGGCGTTGATGGCGCCGATCACCTGCAGCGGCGATTCGGCAGCCAGCGCCTCACGGAAGCGGGCACCGGCGGAGAAAGGGGCGGAAGCGGTCATGCGGCAATCCAGGTTGGAGAACGGATAGGTAGCCGCAAGCACCATGCCAAGCTGCAAGCCGTTGATTTCACGGGGATGACCGCCACGCGATAGTGAAACATATGAAACATTGAAACGTATGTATCATGAAACATCCCGTCGACCTCCCGCCGCCATGTACCTGCCCCGCTCCCTCCTGCGCCACGCCGACGCCGACCTCGGTCGCCCGGTGATCTGGACCGTCAGCGTTTCGCGCCTGACCGGCCTGCTCGGCGACGTCATTCCCGAGTTCGACCGCCGTGCGCGCATCGAGCAGATCAACCTCGGCTTCGAGGAAGCGGTGGACGTGATCGGCCAACGGCTGCGCCGCCAGCACTGCGACGTGGTGATCGCCGGCGGCTCCAACGCGGCCTGGCTGCGCGGCCGGCTGGAATTGCCACTGGTGCCGATCCAGGCCAACGGCTTCGACCTGATGGAAGCGCTGGCCCGTGCCCGCCGCATCGCCAGCCGCATTGGCCTGGTCACCCACGCCAGCGACGTACCCGTGTTCAGCAACTTCCAGCAGAGTTTCGGCCTGGATATCGAGCATCGCCGCTTCGTCACCCGTGAGGACGCGCGCGACTGTATCGCCGACCTGCGCGCCAATGGCATCGAGGTGATCGTCGGCACCGGCATGGCCATTGACCATGCCGAGCAGGCCGGCCTGCCCGGCGTGCTGCTCTATTCGGCTGACTCGGTGCGGCAGGCGTTCGAACATGCGCTGGAGCTGACCCAGGCCCTGGCCCGCTCCGGCGGCAACCACGCCGCCCCGCGCCGGCGCCCGGCAGCGCGTGCCGATGCGCATGAACTGCTCGGCGACAGCCAAGCGATGGCCCAGGTGCGCGCACAGATCGCGCTCTATGCACCGCATGACAGCACCGTACTGGTGACCGGCGAAACCGGCACCGGCAAGGAGCTGGTGGCGCGGCAGCTGCACGCAGCCAGTGGCCGTCGCGGACGCTTCGTGGCGCTGAACTGCGGCGCCATCAGCGAATCACTGCTGGAAGCGGAACTGTTCGGCTACAGCGATGGCGCCTTCACGGGTGCACGGCGCGGTGGTCGCGTCGGCCTGGTCGAGGCCGCCGATGGCGGTACGTTGTTCCTGGATGAAATCGGCGAACTGCCGCTGCCGTTGCAGACCCGCCTGCTGCGCGTGCTGGAAGAACGCGAGGTGCTGCGTGTCGGCGCTACCGAACCGACCGCAGTCGACCTGCGCGTGGTGGCCGCCACCCTGCAGTCGCTGGAGCAGCGCGCGGCGACCGGCGGCTTCCGTCGCGACCTGTATTACCGGCTGGCCGCACTACGCATCGCCCTGCCCCCGCTGCGTGCGCGGCGCAGTGACATCCCGCTGCTGGCACAGCACTTCTTCCGCCAGCTGCGTGGAATCGATGCGCCACTGGATGAGGATGCGCTGGCGGTGCTGACCGCCGCCAGTTGGCCAGGCAACGTGCGTGAGCTGCGTAATCTGGTGGATCGGCTGCGCATCCACTGGCAGCCCGGTGAAGGGCTGATTGATGCCATGCGACTGCTGCAGCTGGCACCCGAACTGGTGAATGAGAGCGCCGCTGCGCTACCGGTGGAAAGCAACGGCAAGCGCCCGCCGCGTGCGCAGTTGGAAACGCTGTTGCAGGAACACCGCAATGACCGCGAGGGGATGGCGCAGGCACTGGGCGTGTCACGCACCACGCTATGGCGCTGGCTGCGCTCGGAGGGCTTGTAGAGTCGAGCCATGTTCGACTGAAAAGAGCAGTCGAGCAAGCTCGACTCTACAAGGGCGGCCCCGGGCTCCTGCCCTGCCCCCCCCCTGCAACCCACGAAGGTCTACCGGGATTAGGAGGGAAACTGATCAGCCAAGTCGTACCGGATCTGCGACAGTCCCGCATCCGCGCCATTGCACGGCGGAGATCTACCAGCACTCCTCAGGGTTGGATCTGCTCCAGAAGCCTGCTCATTAATGGAAGCCGCGAACTGGCGTGATTTTCCAGCGACGTAGTGACGCAAAAGGCCCGCCCGCGGCGGCGCATCCACAAATCCCAACACCAGAAACACGAATGCGACCGACGCCGCTGCACAGTTCCAGCCCCTCAGGGCTAGCGCATCCGCCCAAATAGCCCGAACTGCCGAACAGCTCACACCATACTACGCAAGCACGCGATATCAATCAGAACCATGACGTTCAAGAAATCACTCCGCGAATCCCGAAGAGAGGACGTCATACCCCCCCCTGACACTAGATAAGGATATTCAGTGAAACCCTCATCCGGATCACGCAACATCCTGACTGCAACCGTCACCCTGCTTGCAGCATCTGCGATATTCAATCTTAACGCAGCGACCCAGGACAGGGACATAGTTGCTGAGAAGTACGCAGACACTTACAGGACTTCCACCAAAGAGGCGACACAACGACTCGCCGCATCGAGAGACGCCGGTCGACTGCAGCGACGCATCGCGACGGAGAACCCGGAAACGTTCGCAGGCCTCTACATCGAGCACTCACCCGAATTCCAGATCGTCGTGCTGTTCACCAAGGATCCAGAGCGAAATCTAGCCAAGTACACGCAGAGCAGACTGTATTCCGCGAGAGTCGCGCCACGCTCCCTTGAGATGTTACTGGCGGCGCAAGAAGAAGCGGGCGAACAGCTGTCGAGATCGGGAGTGCGTTTCGAAAGCGGAATCGACATCAGAAGGTCGGAAGTCGAACTACGGGTATTGGATGGCAGAAGAGCGAGAGAGGTGCTGGCAAAACTTCTTGCTACAACAGACTTCATCAGGATCCGTGAAACGACGGGATTCCCCCAACCAACGGCACTTATCGGCGGAACCAAAGTAAGCGGCCCCAGAAATCACTGCACCATGGGATTCAACGTCGTGGAGCACGACACGCGGGAACTGGGGATCGTAACGGCCGGGCATTGCGACAACAATCTGACGTACTTGAACTCCACCCTGCAATTGCTCTATCAGGATGAAAGCGATGCGGGCAACTACGACGTACAGTGGAACAAGCAACGAGTCATCGGCACCCCCAAGCAACAGAGGAATGAAATAGTTGTCGAGGGCGGCCCGGAAACGATCATCAGTGAAACAGCGTCCGCTGACCTTGCCGTAGGCATGCCAGTGTGCAAGAGCGGCGCCACCACTGGATACACCTGTGGCGAAGTTGCCGACATCAATGCCGCAACCGAGGACTACAATGGCCAACCGGCGAGCTATGTCAGAGCAATGAATGCCGATGATCTTGAAATGAATGCAGATGGTGATAGTGGCGGCCCTGTGTTCTCCGGGGAGGCTGGACATAGGAGCGCTTACGGAATTGTGCATGCGCGCGGCGCCGGCGACCGCATCAACCATCTTTATTTCATGCCGATCGAGCGGCTTTCCATTCTCGGAGTAACGACATTGACGATCCCTTTTGAGATCGAAGGTGCTCCTGATGTTTCTGGGCCTTCGCCCTCCATCCCGGTCGATGTCCATTTCAAGGGGTATCCACGCTTCCCCGTCGAGCTAACCCTGGAAGTGCTTTCCTGCCCTGTGGGGTGGACGTGCACGGGCGGCACGAAGCGCTACACCGCGAACATTCCCTCGCCGATGACGTTTACATGGGGTTGCGACTCGAGCGCTCCTGATTGGCCCAAGCATTTCAAGGTCCGGACGCACCTAAAGGACGCGTCTGGTATCACCACAGATGCCGTGGAGACCAACATCGCGTGCACGGGGCCCGCAGTAGGCTCTGCCAACCAAAGAAAGGCCCACGCGGCACCAAGAGCTGGAATGGAGTAGAACATTCACATCCAATCCTGCTTTGTCGTGATCAGATCGACGTTGGACGCCGGTCCATATGCGGACGACAGCATGGATGCAGCAGCGGTTCGCGCTATTGCCCCTCCACACCGCGGCGCGTCAGGGGCACGGTGACCAGGCAGTGCCATGAGGGCATTGGGGCTGCAGTGTTGACCACCGCCGAGTGGCCCGGCAACGTGCGCGAACTGCGCAATCTGGTCGATCGACTGCGCATCCACTGGCAGCCGGGTGAAGGGCTGATCGACGCGGCGCGCCTGCTGCAGCTTGCGCCCGAGCTGACAAGCGAAGGCGCGACGGCACTGCCGGTGGAAAGCAACGGCAAGCGTCCACCGCGTGCGCAGCTGGAAGCATTGCTGCAGGAACACCGCAATGACCGCGAGGGCATGGCGCAGGCGCTGGGCGTATCACGCACCACGCTGTGGCGCTGGCTACGCGCGGAGGGGTTGTAACCACTCGTTGCCTGGTGGGCGCGAACCGATGCCTGGCAGGGGCGAACCTTGGTTCGCACTGCTCTTCGGTCAAGCACCGCATCCACGCATGGCGTAGATCTACCGACGAGGACCACGCACCGAACCCAGCGCGTCGAAGGCGAAGCGGCCACTGCCCACCGCTGCGATCCACAGCAACAGCACGCCCAGCGGCACTTCGCTAAGATAGAAGAACCAGCTCAGCCAATCGGGCACGCTCAGTCCGGCAGGAATGCGCGCGATGCCGTCGGTCAGCGCGGCCACCGCGCAGATCCCCGCCAGCAGCAGTGCCGATGGGCGGCTGAGGACGCCCAGTACAAGCAGTCCACCTGCGATCCATTCAATGCCGCCGAGCACTGGCGCACTGAACACCGGAAACGGGATACCCGCATCGACCAGCGTATGCACCATGCGCTCGCGTCCCGCGTCGGTGAACACCTTGTTCCAGCCGGACACGCAGAACATCACTCCAGCGATGATGCGGGCCAGCAGCAACAGGAGTGCTTCCACGCCGCGACGCGGCGGCGGCACCGCAAACAGGCAACGCCAGGAGGGGATGGCGACTCCGGAAATCAAGGGCATTCGTCAGAGTGTGCCGGTTGGTTGGTTGCCCGCAGATGAAGCGCATGGGTCTGAATGCGACAATCCACCCTTGGTAGAGCAACCGCAGTCGAGCATGGCTCGACTCTACAATAAGCGTGCATCAGCCAGCAGCAGCTCGACTTCCTCCACCTGCACTACCGGCACCTGCCACGGGTGATGCGGTGCAATGCCCTGTTCGAACATGCGCTGCAGCCGCTGCGCGTCACGCGGCAGGCAGAACTCCAGGCGCACGCTGGCGACCACTTCGGTGCGCCCCGCCTCACCCTGCGCGGGCGACGCACCCACGCGCGGGCGGAACTGCTCGAACCCCGGCGCCGACCACCACATGCCGTGCTCGTAGCCCCCGCCTGCCAGGGCATCCACCGCAAGGATGCCCTGCTTCACTGCGTCCAGTGCTGGCGGCGGTACGAACACCACCACGCGGTACAGCGGCAGGCGTTGCATCAGTCAGCCTTACGGATACAGCAGTCGCTTGCTCCAGCGCCCTTCAGCACCGGCTTCATAGCACCAGCGCTCGTGCAGGCGGAACTGCGCGCCGTACCAGAACTCGATGCGGTCAGGCACCACGCGCAGGCCGCTCCAGCCGTCCGGGCGCGGAACGTCCTGGCCCTCGAAGCGGGCTTCGACCTCGGCCACGCGCGCGTCGAACTCCTCGCGCGTGGCCAGCGTCTTCGACTGCTGCGAGGCCCAGGCACCGATCTGGCTCATGCGCGGACGGCTGGCAAAATAGGCATCGGCCTCTGCATCGGCCACCTGCTCGACACGACCTTCGATGCGCACCTGGATGCCGGCCTCGCGCAGGCTGCGCCACAGGAACAGCAGTGCAGCCTGCGGATTGGCCTGCAGCTCCCGGCCCTTGTGGCTGTCCAGGTGGGTGTAGAACACGAAGCCACGCTCATCGAACGCCTTCAGCAGCACGGTGCGCGCCGAGGGACGGCCGTGCGTATCGGCGGTCGCCACGGTCATGGCGTTCGGCTCGACCTCGCGGCTCTGCCTGGCCTCTTCGAACAGGCTGGCAAACGTGGACAGGGCTTCGGCGTACAGGTCGCTCATGATTGCGTTCTTCTCACACGGATTGGGCTATTGTGGCTGCATGGCTGCTGCTGCGTATATGCCCCAGGTGAAAGGATTCCCCGAAACATTGGCCGAACAGGTGCTGGACAATGCACTGGGCAGTGGCGCAGCGGTTCCAGTATTGGCGATCAGCGGCCTGCAGGGGAGCGGCAAATCGACGCTGGCCGCGCAGGTCGTGGCCCGCGCCCAGGCACGCGGCCTGAACGCAGCCACGCTGTCGATCGACGACGTCTACCTGACCCGCGCACAGCGCCAACGGCTGGCCCGCCAGGTGCACCCACTGCTGATCACCCGCGGCCCACCCGGCACCCACGACCTGGCGCTGGCCCATGCAGTGCTGGATGCGGTGGCCGCGCGGCAGCCCTTCGCGATGCCGCGTTTCGACAAGCTGGCCGACGAACGCCTTCCCGAAGCACAATGGCCGCGCCTGCAACAACCGCTGGACCTGCTGGTGTTCGAAGGCTGGTTCCTGGGCACGCCCGCGCAGGATGACATCGCGCTGGACAGCCCGTTGAACGCGCTGGAGCGCGAGGCCGACGCCGATGGCCGCTGGCGGCGCTGGTGCAACCAGGCGCTGGCCCGCGACTACCCGGCGCTGTGGCAGCGCTGCGACCGGCTATGGTTCCTTCAGCCGCCGGATTTCTCGGTGGTACCGCGCTGGCGCTGGCAGCAGGAGCAGAACCTGCAGGCCGCGCAGCCGGGCCGGCACGGCATGAGCCGGCCACAGCTGGAGCGCTTCGTGCAGTACTACGAGCGGGTCAGTCGGCAGGCACTGCACACCCTGCCCGCCCTCGCCGACCACGTGGTGGTACTGGACGGCCAGCGCCAGGTGCAGGACGTGCGCTGAGCGCGCCTATTCCACCAGGAAGGTCACCCGCAGGTTGACCCGCCACTCGGTGATCTCGCCGCTGCCATTGGTGACCACCTTGGTCTCGTTCACCCAGGCGCCCTGGATACCCTTGACCGTCTCGGAGACCTTCTTCAGCCCGCTGCGCACGGCGTCCTCCACGCTTTTCGGCGAGGAGGCGGTGATTTCGATGACCTTGGCGACCGTCATGGCCTGTACTCCGGCTGGCGCGGGAGACCCCGCAGGAACACCTACCCTGACGTGAAGAACGTAAAGGCCAGGGCACGGAGGTGTTAGCATCACAGGGCATGAATCCTGCTCCGAACCTGATCCTGATCGGCCCGATGGGCGCCGGCAAAACCTGCATCGGCCGCCGCCTGGCCGAGCGCTTCACGCTGGACTTCGTGGACGTCGACCAGGCCATCGTCGATGCCGCCGGCGCCAGCATCCCGACCATTTTCGAGCACACCGGCGAAGCCGGCTTCCGCAGCCATGAGCGGCAGGCCCTGGCCCGCGTGCTGGAAGGCCGCGGCCAATTGGTCTCCACCGGCGGCGGCGCGGTGCTGGACCCCGGCAACCGCGCATTGATTGCCCGGCGCGGCTTCGTGGTCTACCTGCGGGTCGGCGTGGCCGCGCAGCTGGAGCGCCTGGCCCGCGACAAGGGCAGGCCGCTGCTGCAGCGCCCGGACCGCGAGCAGGTATTGCATGATCTGGCCGCACAGCGCGACCCGCTGTACCGAGAACTGGCCGACCTCACCCTCGATACCGACCCGTATACCGCTGCCGACGCGACTGCCCAACTGGTGGTCAAGCTGGCCATGCAATGGCAGCGCCAGGACATGACCGCATGACTTCCCCCGCCCTGCTGCAGGTCGCCGTTGGCGGCGATCGCCCCTACTCCATCACCATCGGCGCCGGTGCCCTGGCCGATGGCGCTGCACTGGTTTCACACGTGCGCGGCCGCCATGTGCTGCTGCTCAGCGACAGCGAAGTCGCCCCGCGCTATCTGGCGCCGGTGAAGCAGACGCTGCTCGCCGCACGCCCCGACCTGATCGTCGGCGAGCACGTGCTGGCCGCGGGCGAAGCGTCCAAGACCCTGGCCGAATTCGGCCGCGCAATCGAAGCGCTGGCCACGCTCGGCGCCACCCGCGATGCCTGCGTGTTCGCCCTCGGCGGCGGCGTGGTCGGTGACCTTGCCGGCTTTGCCGCCGCCTGCTGGATGCGCGGCGTGGACTGCGTGCAGCTGCCGACCACCCTGTTGGCGATGGTCGATTCGTCGGTGGGCGGCAAGACCGCGGTCGACATCCCTGCCGGCAAGAACCTGGTCGGCGCGTTCCATCCACCGCGTGCGGTGATCGCTGATACCCGCGTGCTGGCTACCCTGCCGCCGCGCGAACTGCGCGCGGGCCTGGCCGAAGTGGTGAAGTACGGCGCGCTGGGCGATGCGGTGTTCTTCGAATGGCTGCAGCAGCATGCCGATGCGCTGCTGGCCGGCGAGGATGCCACGCTGGCCGAAGCCATCGCGCGCAGCTGCCGGCACAAGGCCGCCATCGTCGAGCGCGATCCGTTCGAGAAGGGCGAGCGTGCCCTGCTCAATCTCGGCCACACCTTCGGCCATGCCATCGAGACCGAGCAGGGCTACTCGGCTCCTGGCCGCGATGCGCTGAACCATGGCGAAGCCGTGGCGGTGGGCATGGTGCTGGCGGCAAAGCTGTCCACCGACCTGGGCCTGGCCGACGACGCCGACCGCGCTCGCCTGCAGGCACTGTTGGAACGCCTCGGCCTGCCGGTGGCGATCCCGGCCGGGCTGGACCCGCAGGCCCTGCTCGGCCGCATGCGCCTGGACAAGAAGAATGTGGCCGGCCGCCTGCGCCTGGTGCTGTGGCGCGGCATGGGCCGCGCCGAAGTGGTGCCGGACGTGGATGAAGCGGCGGTGCTGAAGGTGCTGTCAGCCAGGTAGAGCCGGCCGCTGGCCGACTTGTCCACGCATGAAGTTGCCGGCCAGCGGCCGGCACTACCACGTTGCGGCAGGGGTCACCCCTGCCCCGCTACAATCGGCGCCATGCACGTCTACCTGCAACATCCCGACGCCGGTGCGCAGGCACCGCGTTTCCTGCGCCTGAGCCTGCAGCCGGACCTGTTCGGCGGTTGGGAGCTGCTGCGCGAGAGCGGCCGCGTCGGCAGCCGCTCGCAGCTGCGGCGCGAGCTGTTCCTGCAGGCCGACGACGCCCGCCACGCCTTCGAGAAGGCCCGCGATGCCGAACTGCATCGCGGCTTCCAGATCCTTTCGCACGGCGACTGACGCCGCTGCTCCTCCCGTCCAAGGAATGCCCATCGTGACCAGCCCTCTCCGCAACGATCGCCTGCTGCGCGCCCTGCGCCGCGAACCGGTGGACTGCACCCCCGTCTGGCTGATGCGCCAGGCCGGCCGCTACCTGCCGGAATACCGCGCGACCCGGGCCAAAGCCGGTAGCTTCCTGGCCATGGCCAAGACCCCGGAGATCGCCTGCGAAGTCACCCTGCAGCCGCTGCGCCGGTTCCCGCTGGACGCAGCCATCCTGTTCTCGGACATCCTCACCATTCCCGATGCAATGGGCCTGGAGCTGTACTTCGTCGAGGGCGAAGGCCCGAAGTTCCGCCACCCGGTACGTGATGAAGCGGCCATCGCCAAGCTGGCGGTGCCGGACATGGAGCAGGACCTGGGCTACGTGATGGATGCGGTACGCCTGATCCGCCGCGAGCTGGACGGCCAGGTGCCGCTGATCGGCTTCTCCGGCAGCCCCTGGACGCTGGCCTGCTACATGGTGGAAGGCGGCGGCAGCAAGGATTTCGCACGCATCAAGGCGATGGCGCTGAACCATCCGCAGGCGCTGCACCGCCTGCTGGAGGTCACCACCGAAGCGGTGATCGCCTACCTCGGTGCGCAACGCGCGGCCGGTGCGCAGGCGCTGCAGGTGTTCGACACCTGGGGTGGCGTGCTGTCCCCGGCGATGTACCGCGAGTTCTCGCTGCGTTACCTGCAGCGGATTGCACAGGGCCTGGATCGCGGCGAAGGCAGCGAGCGCACGCCGCTGATCCTGTTCGGCAAGGGTACCGGCCTGCACCTGGAAGCACTGTCGCAGACCGGCGCCGATGCACTTGGCCTGGACTGGACGCTGGACCTGGACGAAGCAATGCGCCGCACCGGTGGTCGCGTCGCCCTGCAGGGCAACCTCGACCCGACCACGCTGTACGCCTCGCCGGATGCGATCGCCACGGCCGCAGCGCGCGTGCTCGACACCTATGCCGCCGGCAACGGCGGCTCGCGCGAAGGCCATGTGTTCAACCTCGGCCACGGCATGTCGCCGGACATGGACCCGGCGCACGTGCAGGTCCTGGTCGACGCGGTGCACGCGCACAGCCAACGCTGAGCATTCCGCATGCCATCACGGCGCGATGTTGATCGCGCCGTGACCCGCAGTGCGCGATCATGGCGGCCCCCACGCCGCACCGGCCACACCCCATGCCCACATCGCCATCGACCTACAACCGCCAGCGTCCCCTGCTGTGGCTGGTGTCCCTGGCGATTTTCATGCAGATGCTGGACTCGACCATCGTCAACACGGCGTTGCCGGCGATGGCAGCCAGCCTGGGCGAGAGCCCGCTGCAGATGCAGTCGGTGGTGTTCAGCTATGCGCTGGCGGTCGCCACCTTCATTCCCGCCTCGGGCTGGATCGCCGACCGCTATGGCACCCGGCGCACCTTCCTGGTGGCGATCATCCTGTTCACCCTCGGCTCGCTGGCCTGCGCGTTGGCCCAGCACCTGCACCAGCTGGTTGGCGCGCGCGTGCTGCAGGGCATCGGCGGTGCGATGCTGCTGCCGGTCGGCCGGCTGGCGGTGATGCGCTCGGTGCCGCGCGAGGATTTCCTGCGCGCGATGAGCTTCATCGCCATCCCCGCGCTGGTCGGCCCGCTGATCGGCCCGACGCTGGGCGGCTGGCTGGTCGAGATCGCCTCATGGCACTGGGTGTTCCTGATCAACCTGCCGATCGGCGTGATCGGTTTCATCGCCGCGATGAAGATCATGCCCGACCACTACGCCAGCCATCGCACCCGTTTCGACCTGCGCGGCTACATCATGCTGGCCTTTGCGATGGTGGTGCTGTCGCTGGCATTGGACGGCATCTCCGGACTCGGCACCCCGCACGCGCTGGTGATGCTGATGACGGTCGCGGGCCTGGCTGCGCTGGTGGGCTACTGGCTGCATGCAGCCAATTCCACCGCGCCCTTGTTCTCGCTGGCCCTGTTCCGCGTACCCAGCTACCGCATCGGAATCCTTGGCAACCTGTTCTCGCGCATCGGCAGCAGCGCCATGCCGATGCTGATCCCGCTGCTGCTGCAGGTCGGCCTCGGTCTGGGCCCGATGAACGCCGGCCTGATGATGGTACCGGTGGCGGCCGCCGGCATGGTCTCAAAGAAACTGGCAGTGAAGCTGGTCGAACGTTACGGCTACCGCCGCGTGCTGATGACCAACACCGTGCTGGTGGGGCTGGCAATGGCCAGCTTCATCCTGATGACACCCGGCCAGCACCTGGCCTGGCGCCTGGTGCAGCTTGCATTCTTCGGCGCGGTCAATTCACTGCAGTTCACCGTGATGAACACCGTGACGCTGCGCGACCTTGACCGCGAATTCGCCAGTTCCGGCAACAGCCTGCTGTCGATGGTGATGATGCTGGCCGCCGGTTTCGGCGCCGCGGCGGCCGGCAGCCTGCTGGCCGCGTTCGGCAATCACCTGGACAGCAACAGCGCGACCGCCGCGCTGCATGCCACATTCCTGTGCGTGGGCGCGATCACCCTGACCTCGACGATGATCTTCTGGCAGCTGCCTGACACCAAGCCCGAACCGCGGCAGGTCGAGCACGTCGCGGAGTGAGGGGGGTTCGGCAGGGCCTGCGGCCCTGCACCCGCAGAGGCCGAAGCAACAGCAACAGCGAGCATTCCGTGGGTGGTAGGGCGGTGTGGGCTTGCAGGACACGCCGTAAACCCCCAGACCGGCCCAGCCGCTGGCGGCTGTGCGTTCGGGCGCTTGCGAAGCAGTGCTTCGCAAGCAAAGCGCCCTCACCCATCGGGGCTCGATGGCGCCATCCATGGCGCCAACGGTCCTGCAAGCCCACACCGCCCCACCTCTGACAGATTTTCGCGATTGGGTAGATCCACGCCGTGCGTGGATGAACGTCCATTGACATCGAATAGGTCGAATTGAAATCGAAATGCATCCACGCATGGCGTGGATCTACTGCAGATCGCAGAATTCTGTAGAAGGCGGGGTGGGTCCGGTTGCGGGGGCGTGAGCCGCATGGGCCCGAGGCATGCCTCGGGCGGGTTGGGCAGGACGCCCAACCCCGGTCTTGCCGTGTGCGCAATCCTGCGCACACGG
>NZ_JAXBRE020000024.1:0-61117 GCF_047520985.2 Stenotrophomonas sp. BR163 | reverse complement strand
GGCCGCTGGCCGGCATCGGCAGGGTGTCCGGTAATGCGCACAGCGTTGCCGGCCAGCGGCCGGCACTACCCCAAGGCCAGGCGCTGCTTTACTTCCGCCGCCACGCGCGCGGTTTCGCGCAATGGCTCGATGCGGTCGTACTGCCAGTCCAGCCAGTGCGGCTGCAAGCGCCCGCGTTCGCGCAACTGCTGCTGGAAACGGGCCAGCCGGCCCTGCGCGGTATCGGCCAGTGCCACCATCACCGGCATGCGCGTGGCGCAGGCTTCAGAGAGCAGGTTCACCGAATCGGGCGAGACCACCACGCGGTTGGCCCAGCCGAGCAGGCCACCATAGGGATTGGTACCGTCACCACCATCGCCCCAGATCACGTGCGGCAGGTCGGCGAACTTCGCGCGCAGGATCTCGGCCAATGCCGGCGGCGTGCGTCGCGAGGTGGTCGCCAGCAGGCTGCCACCTTCATTGCGGATCTGCTCGGCCAGCGCCTGGAACACACCGATCATTGCCATCTCGTCCCACGGCGCCAGCGGCGTCGGCCCGCCGACCAGCAGTGCGGTGCGCGGGCCGGGCAGGGTGCTGAAGCCGGCGAACGCGGCGCGGCCCCAGGCCAGCCAGTCGTCGTCCACCGGGTTGAGGCTGCCGAGCAGGGTCAGCACATTGCTGCCGCGCAGGGCATCGTGTTCCGGCACCACCACCACGTCCCAATGGCGGGCGCCGATGCGCGGGTCGAGGATCTGCACCACTTGGCTGCCGCGTGCACGCAGCACGCGCAGGGCACCGGCGGCCTGGCGGCCACAGCCGATCGCCAGCGCCGGGGCCTCGGCAGCCAGTGTCGCCAAGGCCTCGCCATAGCCATTCACATCGCCGGGCAGGCGCCGCGGCGACAGCCAGCGCCAGGGTGCGCGCGGTTGCAGGAGCAGCGGTCGGTGGGTGCCCTGGCGCAGTGCCGAGGCCAGCGCGACCGCCTGGCGGACATTGCCCGCACGGCCGTCGGTGACCGTCCATGGCGCGCTCGATCGTTTCACCATTGGCATTAATTCGTTTCAGCCCTGCTGGGTGTTGCAACAGTCGCGACACTCTACACTGCGGCTCGTCGTTTCGCCCCGCGCCGCCCGCGGGCACTGACTTCCTTTCGCCGCCCTGGAGATCCACCGATGTCCCACGCGCTCGACGCCGCCGCCCTTGATCAGCTGTTCCGTACGGCCCGCACCCAGAACGCCTTCCTCGACAAGCCGGTCCCCGAGAGCCTGCTGAAGGAACTGTACGACCTGGTGAAGTGGGGCCCCACCGCGGCCAACACCACGCCGGCGCGCTTCGTCTTCGTCACCTCGAAGGAGGCCAAGGACAAGCTGGCCCCGGCGCTGTCCGAAGGCAACCTGGCCAAGACCATGGCTGCGCCGGTCACCGTCATCATCGGTTTCGACCTGGACTTCCACGAGAAGCTGCCGTACCTGTTCCCTCACACCGATGCCAAGGCCTGGTTCGATGGCCCGCAGGAAGGCCGCCACGAAGCCGCCATCCGCAACGGCAGCCTGCAGGGTGCCTACCTGATCCTGGCTGCGCGCGCGCTGGGCCTGGATGCCGGCCCGATGTCCGGCTTCGACCCGGCCAAGGTCGACGAAGCCTTCTTCGCCGGCACCTCCATCAAGTCGAATTTCCTGGTCAACCTGGGTTACGGTGATCCGGCGGGCCTGTTCCCGCGCCTGCCGCGCCTGTCGTTCGACGAAGCGGCGCGCATCGCGTAAGTCGCTGTATCGGTTTCGGGCCCGCTGTTCCGCGGCGGGCCATTGCTGCACCGTGTACCCACCCTACGATCCGGAGAGTTCCTCAGATGAGCGCCACCCGTAAACTTCTGCTGCCGCTGGCCCTGACCCTGGCCATCGCCGCCTGCTCCAAGCCGGCCGACACCGCTGCCCCGGCTGCCGATGCCGCCGCCCCGGCCACCACCGAGCAGGCTGCCACCCCGGCCGCTGATGCCGCCGCTGCTGCGCCGGCTGCCGAAGCGATCAAGATCGCCTCGGGCACCTACAAGCTGGACCCGAGCCACACCGACGTGCTGGCGCAGTGGAGCCACTTCGGCTTCTCCAACCCCAGCGCGCACTTCGGCAACGTCGAAGGCACCCTGGTGTACAACGCCGAAGACGTGACCAAGTCCACCGTGGAAGTGAAGCTGCCGCTGAGCGGCCTGAACAGCTTCACCGCCAAGTTCGACGAGCACCTGAAGAGCGCCGACTTCTTCGACGCCGCCAAGTTCGCCGATGCCACCTTCAAGAGCACCAAGGTGGAAGCAGCCGGCACCAACAAGCTGACCGTCACCGGCGACCTGACCATCAAGGGCATCACCAAGCCGGTCACCCTGGACGTCACCGTCAACGGCGGCGGCGAGCACCCGATGGCCAAGGTTCCGGCCGCCGGCTTCGATGCCACCACCACCTTGAAGCGCAGCGATTTCGGCGTAGGCGCCTATGCCCCGAACGTCAGCGATGAAGTGAAGATCCGCATCACCACCGAAGCCACCGGCGAAAAGCCGGCAGCTTGATGCACCCAGCTCACTCGTCGTGAGAAGGCAGAAGGCCCGCTGAAAAGCGGGCCTTCTTTTTGGGTTCTGCATGCGAGGCACCCGATGCCGATGGGGTTGCCGGCCAGCGGCCGGCACTACCCGGTAGATGCCAACCGGCATCTGGTGGGTGCGGATCTGCATCTGGTGGGTGTCAACCTGCATTTGGTGGGTGCGGACCGTTGGTCCGCACGATCCCTCAGCGCAGCGCGCCCAACCATGCCCCACATGCCTCGCTGGGGCTCTGCTTGGCCTTCACCGTCATCCCGCTCACCCGCACGAACGTCTGCGCCGCCTGCGCCACCAGCTGGCGGGCGATCAGCGCCGCCTGCTTGGTGGCCGCCTGCTGCTTGCGCAGCTGCACGATGTTGATCGAAGGCCGACCCACCGGCGCGTACTTCTGGTCGCGGCGCAGCACGTCGGCCACCTGCGTCACTTCGAATTCGGCCTGCAGGTAGCGGTGCTGTGCCTCCACCAGGTCGCGTAGCGGTGCGCGCAGTGCAGCGGTATCGGCGAAGGCGGCCAGGGCCGCGTCGCAGGCAGCGTCATCAGCGAAGCGGGTACGCAGCGCGTCCACGCTGGCCAGGGTCAGTTTGGCCATGTGGGCCTCGTTGCTGCAGGAAAGGAGCGCGATTGTCGCATTGCTTGCCGGCGGATGCGTTGAACCGGGCGATGGAATACCTGTAGAGCCGAGCCCACGCTCGGCTCATCGCGCGCAGCGCGAGGGTTTTCCGATGGCGGAACGACGAGCAGCCGAGCATGGGCTCGGCTCCACAATGGCCCGCTGTATCACCCACGGAAGTGCGCGAAGGTCTGCTGTGCGGCATGGTGGAAGACACGCTGGTGGAACGGGCCGGTACCCTCGGCCTGGAACCGAAAGTGGTGCGCGAGGCGCTGACCATGCACGTGGATGAGCTGCTGCACACCCGTGGCGTGCTGCGGCTGGTGAAGGCGCAGATCAACGGCATGATGCCCGGCGTGTACTTCGGGCTGCTGTTGCCGGTGCTGATCATCGCCCTGCTGGTGGCGCTGGAGATATGGGCCGCGAAGCGGTTCGGGTGGACGCGGCAGGCGGCGCCCAGTGCTCCTGTAGAGCCGAGCCCACGCTCGGCTCATCGCGCGTAACGCGAGGGTGGAGCGAAAAGCAGCCGAGCGTGGGCTCGGCTCTACATGGTCAAGGGCGTGCGGACCAACGGTCCGCACCCACCCAGGAAGGTGCGTCAAAGGCGTGCGGACCAACGGTCCGCACCCACCAAGCAGGGTCCGCACCCACCGGCTGCCCGGTCAATCGCCGTCGGTTTCGTCCGGATGCGCCTTCCAGTAGCCGGTGGAACGAATCCAGTCGCGCGGCACGCCCAGGTGGCCTTCGATGAACTTGCGCATCATCCGCGCGCGGCGCGATTCGGTGGCGATCCAGTAGAAGACATCGCCGTCCGGGGCCTCGAAGTCGGTCAGCATGTCTTCCAGCAGCGTACTGCTGGCCGCCGGGAAGCCGTTGCGCTCCAGCCAGTGGATGCGCACGTTCTCGTACTGCGGCAGGTCCTGGCGCTCGTCCTCGTCGCGCACTTCAATGAAGGCCTGCACCTCGGCACCGTCCGGCAGCACGTCCAGCCAACGGGCGATGGCCGGCAGCGCGGTTTCATCGCCGATCAGCACGTAGGCGTCGTAAGTGTCGGCCACCACGAACGAGCCGCGCGGACCGCCGATCACCAGCATGTCGCCCGGCTGTGCGCGTTCGGCCCATGGCCCGGCCACGCCCTGGTCGTGCAGCACGAAGTCGATGGCCAGCTCGCCGGCTTCGTGGTCCCACCAGCGCGGGGTGTAGTCGCGCGAGGGCGAAGGCACCTTGCCGTCCGGGTAGCTGCGGCCTTCGGCGGTCAGCACCGGCAGCACCATCTCGCCCGCAGCGTTGGGGAAGAACAGCTTGATGTGGTCGTCGGCGCCGGGCGAATCGAAGCCGGCCAGGTCGTCGCCACCCAGCACCACGCGGCGCATGTGCGGGGTGACCTCTTCAGTGCGCAGCACGGTCAGTTCACGGAAGCGCACATCCAGGCGCAGGCGCGTGTTGTTGTGTTCGGTCATGGGGGTTACCTGTAAAGGTGTCGCGCGGGCGCGCGGCGTAGGGGAGACCTGGCTGGCGTCAGTCTGGCTGGGTCGTTGAAATCGGTGGTTGCTCGCTACCGACCGTACCGTTGAGCAGGGCCGAGGCCCGCGTCAGCAGCGCCGCCACTTCGTCCGCCTCGCCCTCGGCCCAGCGGCCGTGGTGATGCACCAGCGCCCGCTTGAACTCGCGCAGGGCAGTGGCCAGCGGCGGCGGCAGCGAGGCCTTGGTGATCTCGCGGGCACGGTCGAAGGCACGCCGCTGCGCCAGGCGCACCTGGGTGCGCTGCACCTTCAGCTCGAACTCGCCGGCGGCGGTGATGCGGAAGATCCGCTTGCCATCCACTTCCTCGGCCTCGATCCAGCCGGCCTGCTCGAAGCTGGCCAGCAGCGGGTACATGGTGCCGGCGCTGGGCGTGTAGGCCTGCATGAACTGGTTGCTGATCAGCTGCATCAGCTCGTAGCCATGGCGCGGCTGTTCGCCGATCAGGGCCAGCACCAGCAGGCGCAGGTCGCCGCGGCTCAGCACGCGCGGCTGGCCGTTGCGGCGCGGCACCGCGGGATCGGTGGAGCGGGCTCTGGCAGAAGCGGTACGGCTCATTTCGATATATCGGTAAACGAGTGTGCAAACGATATATCGATATGTCGAAAGCGACAACATCCGATCCGGCCACAAGCAGGTGCAATTTGGGCCACGGACCTTCGTGCGCACAGCAAAAGGGGCGCCCCCTGCGAGGCGCCCCGGCGATGCTGTGGAAGGGAGCAGGGCCATCGGGCCCATCACTCGCGACCCACCCTGGGCCCGCGACTGGCAGTGATCCAGAGGCAGGTGCGACATGTTGTCGCCGGTTCAGAACCGCTGCCCGGCGCCCACCTACGGCGGTTCCGGAGTTGCCCTACAACCGTCATCGGCAGCAGTAACACTGCGTCCTGCGCATGGGCGCAGCGGCCGCAAGCGACAGCCCGCGCCGCCGCCAAGGCCCGCCGCAGGGCCATCAGCGGGCCCGGCAAGCCCCTTGCGGACACTGGCCGGTTGCATCCATACGCCTGCGTAGCCAAGTGACGAAAGCCCTTGGTGCGCTACACTTTGCGGTCTAGAAATCTATACAACAGTCGCGCGCGTGCGTGCGGTTATGGGAGCGCTAATGAACTGGTTGAACGAGGTGCTGAACAACGACCCGAATCCTGTGGAAACCCAGGAGTGGATCGAGTCGTTGAAGGCCGTTATTGATGTCGAGGGCTCCGAGCGCGCGCATCAGCTGCTGGAAGGCATGGTGGAACTAACCCGTCGTTCGGGCGCCTACCTGCCGTTCTCTCCCACCACCGAATACGTCAATACCATCGAACCGCAGTTCGAGGCCAAGAGCCCAGGCAACGCCGAGCTGGAATGGCGCATCCGTTCGATCATCCGCTGGAACGCGATGGCCACGGTGGTGCGCGCAAACCGCAAGCCGGGTGACCTGGGCGGCCACATCGCCTCGTTCGCCTCCGGCGCCACCCTGTACGACGTGGGCTTCAACCACTTCTGGCGCGCCCCGAGCGAAAACCACCCGGGCGACCTGCTGTTCATCCAGGGCCACAGCGCCCCGGGCATCTACGCGCGTTCCTTCCTGGAAGGCCGCATCAGCGAAGAGCAGCTGGACAAGTTCCGCATGGAAGTGGATGGCGGTGGCCTGTCCTCGTACCCGCACCCGTGGCTGATGCCGGACTACTGGCAGACCCCGACCGTGTCGATGGGCCTGGGCCCGCTGGCCGCCATCTACCAGGCGCAGTTCATGCGCTACCTGGAAAACCGTGGCCTGATCGAGAAGTCCGACCGCAAGGTGTGGTGCTTCATCGGCGACGGCGAGAGCGACGAGCCGGAAACCCTGGGTGCCATCGCCCTGGCCGGCCGTGAAGGCCTGGACAACCTGATCTTCGTGGTGAACTGCAACCTGCAGCGCCTGGACGGCCCGGTGCGCGGCAACGGCAAGATCATCCAGGAACTGGAAGGCGTGTTCCGTGGCGGCGGCTGGAACGTGATCAAGCTGCTGTGGGGCGGTTACTGGGATGCCCTGCTGGCCAAGGACACCAACGGCGTCCTGAAGAAGCTGATGATGGAAACCGTCGACGGCGAATACCAGAACTGCAAGGCCTTCGGCGGCGCGTATACCCGCGAGCATTTCTTCGGCAAGTACCCGGAAACCGCTGCGATGGTGGCCGGCCTGAGCGACGACGACATCTGGCGCCTGAACCGTGGTGGCCACGACCCGCACAAGGTGTATGCCGCCTACCACCAGGCCGTGAACACCAAGGGCATGCCGACCGTCATCCTGGCCAAGACCGTGAAGGGTTACGGCATGGGCAGCGCCGGTGAGGCACTGAACCCGACCCACCAGACCAAGAAGCTGGACGACGAAGCGGTGCGCCACTTCCGCGACCGTTTCAACATTCCGGTGACCGACGCGCAGCTGGCCGACGGCCAGGTGCCGTTCTACCACCCGGGCCCGGATTCGCCGGAAGTGCAGTACCTGCAGGAACGCCGTGCCGCGCTGGGCGGTTACCTGCCGCAGCGCCGCCGCAAGGCCGACAAGACCTTCGTGGCACCGAAGCTGGAAGCCTACGAGCGCCTGCTGAAGAGCAGCGGCGAGCGCAGCTACTCCACCACCATGGCCTTCGTGCAGAGCCTGAACATCACCCTGCGCGACAAGGAACTGGGCCCGCACATCGTGCCGATCGTGGCCGACGAAGCCCGTACCTTCGGCATGGAAGGCCTGTTCCGCCAGATCGGCATCTACGCGCCGTTCGGCCAGAAGTACAAGCCGGTGGACGCCGACCAGCTGATGTTCTACCGCGAAGACCAGAGCGGCCAGGTGCTGCAGCAGGGCATCAGCGAGCCGGGTGCGATCAGCTCGTGGATGGCCGCCGGTACCAGCTACTCGGTCAGCAACGTGCCGATGCTGCCGTTCTACATCTACTACTCGATGTTCGGCTTCCAGCGCGTGGGCGACATCGCCTGGCAGGCCGCCGACATGCGTACCCGCGGCTTCCTGCTGGGTGGCACCGCCGGCCGCACCACGCTGAACGGTGAAGGCCTGCAGCACGAGGATGGCTTCAGCCATCTGGTGGCCGGTGGCATCCCGAACGTGCGCAGCTACGACCCGACCTTCGGCTTCGAAGTGACGGTGATCCTGCAGCACGGCACCAAGCGCATGATGGAAGACCAAGTGGACGAGTATTACTACGTCACCCTGATGAACGAGAACTACACCCACCCGGAAATGCCGGAAGGCGCGGCCGAAGGCATCGTCAAGGGCATGTACCTGCTGACCGACGCCGGCAAGCCGAAGAAGGGCGAGCTGCGCGTGCAGCTGCTGGGTTCGGGCACCATCCTGCGCGAAGCCATTGCTGCCGCCGAGCTGCTGGACAAGGACTTCGGCGTGACCGCCGACATCTGGAGCTGCCCGAGCTTCAACGAACTGCGTCGCGATGGTTTCGACGTGGAACGTGCCAACCGCCTGCATCCGGAAGGTGAGCAGCGCAAGGCCTACGTGACCGAGCTGCTGGAAGGCCGCCAGGGCCCGGCGATTGCTGCTACCGACTACGTGCGTGCGTATGCGGACCAGATCCGCGCGTTCGTGCCGATGTCGTACACCGTGCTGGGTACCGATGGTTTCGGCCGTTCGGATACGCGTGCGAACCTGCGCCGGTTCTTTGAGGTTGACCGGTACTACATCGCGCATGCCGCGATTGCGGCGCTGGCGAAGGAAGGGAAGATGACCGCGAAGGATGTGGCCCGGGCGATCAAGCAGTACAAGATTGATCCGGAGAAGGCTAATCCTGTTGGGGTTTGATGTAGTGCCCTTGCCGAGATGGCATCTGTGGTGATAAAGAGGGCGGCGAGTAGCCGCCCTTTTTATTTTGCTAACGATGTGAATGTCATTGAATTGAATACAATGAAAGCGAAAACGGTCTGCCATGTGGGGTGTCTGCGGTGGGCGGTAATGTTGATGCAGGAATGCCACTGGAAGCGACGGGTTCTAGCGGGGGGCGGCCTCGAAGTTGAGCGGCGAAGCTCGGGTAATTTCATTAACGCGTTCTTTTATCCTGCGAAGATGGATTTGTTCAAGCAGAGCAGGACGATTGATTTACTGCTGACGCGCTTGAAGGAATGTGAGATGGATCTATCTCCTGACTTTAAGCGGCGCGCAAATCTATGGAACGAAGGTGGGAAGAATGGACGGAGCGCTAGCGTGCTTGCGCTGACCGCAGGTCTGGGCAGTTGCCAAGCAAGATGAGTGGTGATTTCTGAATGCTCTCAGTTCTAAGGAGGGCTTATCACATCAAATTTCCGGAAGTACTAAGGGGAGGATTTCTGGCATGCCAGTTCCCATAATTGATATTTTTGCTGGCCCAGGAGGGCTCGGGGAAGGATTCGCGTCCCTGCGGGGCCACAAGAGGCAGCCATTCTTCGAGATTGCCCTTTCTATTGAGAAGGATGCTGTCGCACATCGCACGCTGTCGCTCAGGGCAGTGTTCAGGCGCCTGCGTGGCACCAAGGACGTCAAGCACTACTACAGCTACATACGGCGCGAGATCGATGAGGCTGCTTTTCGCAAGATCCCTGCCGTGGCCAGCGCCTTTGAGCATGCTGCCACCGAGGCGAGATGCCTAGAACTTGGCAAGTCCGATGAAGTCAGCATAGACAAGGAAATTCGGGCTGCACTTAAGGGGCAGGAAACCTGGGTGCTGATCGGCGGCCCACCCTGTCAAGCGTATTCGCTGGCGGGGCGCTCCAGGCGTGCCAACGACAAAGACTTTCACAAGGATGAAAAGCACTTCCTCTACAGGGAGTACCTGAGAATCATCCAAGTGCACAAGCCCACCATTTTCGTAATGGAGAATGTCAAGGGTTTGCTTTCCTCCAAGCACTCCGGCAATCCGATGTTCGAGAAGATCATCGCGGATCTTTCAATGCCGACCGAGGGGCTCGAGTACGAAATCCGATCCTTCACCAAGAAGGGCGACGAGAGCTCGCTGGAACCTACCGACTACCTTATTCATTCCGAGCGGCATGGGATTCCGCAAAGCAGGCATCGCGTGATTCTGCTCGGAGTGAGGAAGGGGTTGGATATTCCTCAGCATCAGTTGCTGGCACCCGTGGCAAAGCCTGTCACGGTCAAGCAGGCCATTGACGATCTTCCTCGAATCCGCAGCAAGTTGTCGCGTGGCGATTCGGTGGAGGCGTGGCGCAAAGCTGTCCAAGCTGCCCCCTCGTGCGTCAAGGGCTGGAAGACAGAGAATGAATCTGCCATTATCGAGAAAATGCGTTCCTTTGCTGCTGCGGCAACCAGCACTACCACTGGTGGCGCCTTTATTTCACGGGACTACAAAAGGCTAAAGAAGCCAACAGAGCTTCAGCAATGGCTTCACGACCGAAGTTTGGGGGGGGTTTGTCAGCATGAGGCGCGTGGGCACATGGCATCCGATCTTGCTCGGTATCTTTTCTCGGCCAGTTTTGCTCACTTATCGGGATACTGCCCGACGCTGGATGTCTTCCCTCCCAAGCTGCTTCCTGATCACATCAATGCGCATGTCGATCGGGAATCCGAAGTGATCCCATTCAAGGACCGGTTCCGCGTGCAGTGCAGGAATGAACCGTCCACCACGGTGGTGGCCCACATTGCGAAGGATGGGCACTACTACATCCACTACGATCCCTCGCAATGCAGAAGTCTTACGGTCAGGGAAGCAGCACGGCTCCAGACGTTTCCCGACAACTACCTCTTCGCGGGCAACCGCACGGAGCAGTACACCCAGGTCGGCAATGCGGTGCCTCCGTTGCTTGCCCACAAGCTAGCCAAGACCGTTCGTAGCCTTTTGAACGAAATGAATAAGAGGAGGCGAAGGCAGATTGGTTACATCTTAAAGAAGATGCCGGCGGGAAGTATGTAGCGAAACCTGCCGGAACAGCTTCCGGTACTTATTGAAGCGGGCTAGTCAGTGCTTTGACCGATCACCAAGACATCCTCGCCGCTATGCAGCCATTCCTCAACCACCTGTGCAGTCTCCTCGCGCGAGTGCTTCAAGGCACACTCCCATACGACCGCCATACGCCAGCCAAGCGCATGAATCATCTCCGCATGGCGCGTGTCGCGAGCGACATTTCCCTGGAATTTCTGCAGCCAGAAATCTTCATTGGTACTGGGAGTGGTTGTATAGCGGCACCCTTCATGTCGGTGCCAGAAGCACCCATGGACGAATACCACTGCTTTGTGCTTCGGGAACACAAGGTCGGGGGAGCCGGGCAGCCCCCGCACATGAAGTCGATATCGAAAGCCCCTGGCGAAAAGAAGGGAGCGAAGTATCCGCTCCGGCCGGGTGTTCTTTCCGCGAATGCTCGACATCATGCGGCTGCGCTGCGGAGTGGTTGGAACGCGCATGGTCTTGAGCATCTTCCGCCTGAATGTCTGCAGGAATGGCAGCTCCGCGCTTCCGCTTGGCAATGCGAACGGATGAATACGATACCCGAAGCAGCAATTCGGAGCTTACCATGCGCTTGACTCACGAGAAGACGCAAGAGGAAGCCGATGGCTCGTGATCGCAGTCATCCGCCGAGCGCGGCCTGCCTTTCGGAATCGATGCGGGACCTTGGGTACTCACTCGAAACTGCGATTGCCGATCTGATCGACAACAGCATTTCCGCTGGCGCGGACACCATCGACATCATTTGCGATGCATCCGGTAAGCATCCTGTGATGGTCATCCTCGACAACGGCAAGGGGATGACAGAAGACGAGCTGCTCGGTGCAATGCGTCATGGGACCGGCAACCCCAGGCAGCATCGGTCGCCGCAGGATCTAGGGCGCTTCGGCCTTGGCCTGAAGACAGCCTCGTTTTCCCAATGCCGCTCATTGACCGTTGTGAGCACACGCGATGGAACTTTCTGCGGAGCCGAATGGAATCTGGATCGCATCGATGCTGCCGACGACTGGATTCTCTCCATCCTGGACGATGCGGACATCCATGGGTTCCCTTACGTCGAACGGCTCGGCGCCCGCGGCACGGCCGTTATTTGGCGAGAGCTCGATCGATTGATGGAGGACGAAGCCGGGCATCGTCGAGACGAGATTGTCAATGAGAAGCTTGAGGCGGTGGGCAGACATCTGTCACTTGTCTTCCACCGGTTTCTCTCGGGTGAGATCAAGGGACATGCCAGGATTTCTCTCACCGTCAATGGCCGTCCGATTACGGCATTCGATCCCTTTTGCAGGAAGAATCCTGCCACCCAGGTGCTTCCAGAGGAGATCGTCCGCATCGGCGAGGCCGAGGTGCGCCTGCAGCCTTACGTGCTTCCGCATCACAGTCGTCTGTCCGCGTCCGAGTACGACTACTACCAGGATCGTAGTGACTTCATCTCTAATCAGGGGGGCTACGTCTATCGAAACGGCCGCCTAATGGCTTGGGGCGACTGGTTCAGACTTGTGCCGAAGGGTGAGGCCACCAAGTTGGCCCGGGTACAGATCGACTTTCCCAACAGTCTGGACGAAGCCTGGACCATCGACATCAAGAAATCGCGTGCCCGCCCGCCGCATGGGGTGCGGGAGCGGCTGCGTCAGATCATCAACAGGATTACTGCCCGCAGCGTGACGGTGCATAGGGGGCGCGGGCAGAAGCTCTTTCAGGAAAGCCAGGCCCTATTCTGGGAGCGCTACGCCGATCATGGCGGCATCCGTTTCGCAATCAACGAGCAGCACCCTCTCATTGCATCCCTGGGCACAAGACTTTCGCCCGAGGATGCGGATCTGCTTCGTGTCCTGCTGGATTCGATTGCCGCCTCCCTGCCGGTGGAGATGATCTATTCCGATTACTCGACCCATCCGCGCCAGATCAACCGGAGGGCGGTGGATGAAAGCCAGACTCTGGAGCGCCTGAAGAGTCTCAGGAAGGTGCTCTACGGCGACGGGCCGGGCGATCCGAATGCCTTTCTCCAGATCGTGCGCTCGACGCACCTTTTCGATGGCCAGATCGAACTGGCCGAAAAATTCATCAGCGAGACCTTTGCATGAGCCTCACAGTCATCACGGAAGAACGAAACATCGCCAACGCGCTCATCTCAGGCCTTGCCAACATGGCCGAGACGCCGACGCGCGAGCAGGTGGAGGAGAAGGCGATAGAGATCGCCGCGATCTTCGGCTATACGGGCGATCTCCGCAATATCGTCACCGAGGCGATGATATCGGTTGACACGCGCATGGGGGCCGGTGTTTCGCTGGTGGATGTCACTGCGAAGCATGATGATCAGTGGGTCCACAAGCGTGATGATGTCGCTTGGACATATGCGGAATCCTATGGAAACTTTCTTCTCAAGGAAGGTTGGCCGCCGCAGATGGTCCAGTCGCTGAGCGATGTCACGACCCGCATTCTTGGCCACCTGCAGGATCCGTTGAGCGAGGGCACAACCTGGAACCGTCGCGGCCTTGTCATCGGTCATGTGCAGTCGGGCAAGACGGCCAACTACACCGGCCTGATAGCACGCGCCGCCGACGCCGGCTACAAGTTCATCATCGTCGTCGCCGGCATTCACAACAATTTGCGCAAGCAGACGCAGCAGCGCATCGATGAGGCCTTCATCGGCCGGTCCAGCGATCCCGAGGATCGTCGCAACATCGGCGTCGGCCTCGCGCCGGGCTATCCGCATCCGGCCACCCTCACCAACATCAACGAGGACTTCAACAAGAACACGGCGGAAAAGAGCGGCTGGAAGATCAACGACTTCAGTAAGCCGATCATTCTGGTCATCAAGAAGAATGTGACGACGCTCACGGCTCTTCACAAATGGCTGAAGGAGCTGAACGCCGAGGGCGATGGCCGGATTTCCGACGTGCCGATGCTGCTGATTGACGACGAGGCCGACAACGCGTCGATCAACACGAACAAGGAGGATCTGGATCCGACACGAACGAATGCGATGATCCGGCGCATCCTCGGGCTGTTCGCAAAATCGTGCTATGTCGGCTACACGGCGACCCCATTCGCCAACATCTTTATCAACCCCGACGCCTATGGCGATGATGTGCGTGAGGAGCTGTTCCCTCGCGACTTCATCTATTGCCTGGACGCGCCAACGACGTACTTCGGTGCCGAGAAGGTGTTCCTCGACGAGGCGACCAGTCAATCGATCGTGAGGCCGATCGACGATTGTGAGAATCTCATTCCGTACGCCCACAAGCGTGACGATGCTGTCCCCGAGTTGCCCCCCAGCCTCTATCGCGCACTCGACGAATTCATCGTCGCTCGCGCCATCCGCAACCTGCGTGGGCAGACAGGAAAGCATTGCTCAATGATGATCAATGTGTCGCGCTTCGTGCCCGTTCAGAAGGCCGTGCGTGACTTCCTGAGTCTCAGGGAGAAGAAGATCAGGGAAGCGGTTCTCGCCAACTACGCGATGCCGGAAGAGGTTTCCGCAAGAAACGCGTACATGCAGGGCCTGAAGCACGCCTTCGATGCGGAGTATGCCGATGCTGGGTTTACTTGGGCGGAGGTGAAGGCAGCCCTCAGCGGCGTCTTCGAGCACCTCCACCTCTATGTCATCAACAGCAAGAGTGACGAGGTGCTCGACTACGCCCGCTACGCGAAGGAAGGAGTCGGGCTGACCGCGGTCGCGGTCGGTGGTCTGAGCCTCTCCCGAGGCCTGACCATCGAGGGATTGACCGTCAGCTACATGTACCGCAATACGAAGATGTACGACACCCTCATGCAGATGGGGCGCTGGTTCGGTTACCGGCCGGGCTTCCAGGACCTCTGCCGCGTTCATCTCTCTCGCGATTCGATTGATTGGTACTCTCATATTGCCGAGGCAGCAGAAGAACTTGTCCAACAGGCTAAGCAGATGAGTCGGAATGGATTGAGTCCTGATTATTTCGGCTTGTACGTTCGGTCACATTCGAAGAGCCTGTTGATTACTGCGGCGAATAAGATGCGCGCGGCAGAAGAGGTTGTCATTAATCAAAACCTTACCGGGCAGCTCGTTGAAAGCACCTCGCTGCCATTTGACAAGGAAATCAACAGTGCAAATGAGCGGCTGATAGAGGATTTATGGAAAAGACTCAGCAGCCGAGCTCAGTCAACGGACAAGGGGTGGTTCATACCCAATGTTGGAGTTGGCGATATTGAGGACTTTTTGGTTGAATTCAAAACACACAAGAATTCATCCCTGAAGAAGATGATGGCTCTGGATTATTTGGAAGCCATAAGAGATCAGTATCCGAATGGCGATGTTTTACTGATCTCTAAGGGGGCTGGTGATGCTGATAACTTCAGGCTTGGTCCACAGGATCGGACGGCAGAAGGGGCGACTATGGATGAATGGAAAATATCCGGATATCGAGTTGCGAGTCGAGGCGACGAGAAATTTGGGTTGAGTGAAGAGCAAATTCTTGACGCTCAGCGCAAAGCGGCCTCCGATATCAAGAGTAAAACGGGGAAGCCGTCGGATTACCATTATCGAGTGGTGCGGAATAAGCCGCTATTGATGCTTCATGTGTTGACCCCAATGGATAACGAAGAGTTTACAGGGTGTCGTATCCCTGCTTTCGGCGTGAGTTATCCAGATGGTCTCTATAGAACTGAGGTTAAGGTTGTTGTCAATCGAGTCTGGCTGAAGCAGATGCAGGGCCCTGCGGACAACCCTGATGAAGAGGATGACTACGATGCCTGATTCCTCTCCTTGGGATGACATTGCCGTCCCGGGATCGGACTTCAATGTCCGCCAAGTTGCGGTGGGAACGGCCGTGCCCTGTTTCTGGGGACGCGATGCCGGGGGCGCCTGCCTGTTCATCGTAGAGCTCCAGGGGGATCATGCAGCCCAGTACCGGAAGAATGCGGTCACGGTGAACGGCATCGACGTCGATCTCCGTGCCGGAGTTCAGGGGCAGCAGCACTTGGTCCTCGCCCTTGAAAGACAGGTCGATCGCGATCTCTTCGAAGGACTTTGCCGCACCCTTGCATCCTCGCTGGAGCACGCCACCGATTCGGCCAGCTCTCTCGCCGTCTCGCTGGCGCACATCTGCCGCTGGAAGACCTTCCTGTCAGGCCGAAGTCAGCATCTGTCCATCGAGGAGGTCCGCGGCCTCTTCGCCGAAATCGTGTTTCTGATGGAACTGATCGATCGGCAGATGTCGAGCAGGGCCGCCGTCGAAGCCTGGCTCGGTCCGGAACGATCGCATCAGGATTTCATCTTCGGCAACACAGCCGTCGAGATCAAATCGCTCTCGGGCGCGGAGCGGAGCAGCGTCCGCGTTTCGTCGGAAGACCAACTCGAATCACTGAACGACGCGCTGTTCCTCCGCGTGTACCGGCTGAGCGATCTGGCCGATACCGCAGGAGCCCGCTCGCTCAACGAGATCGTTACCGCAGTCCAGGCACGACTCGGCGAGGCGGATGCCGTCGAGGCCTTTGACCGGAAGCTGGTGGCGCATGGTTATGCGCCCCTTCTTGGCTACGATGAGCCGCGCTTTGTCGTCAGCGACGTGCGCAGCTATCGTGTTGGTGACGGATTTCCGCGTTTGATGCGGTCGCAACTGCCGCCAGGGATTACCAACGTGGCCTATGACATCAGGCTGGAAACGATTGCTCCGTACGAGTGTAACGAAGCGGCCATCTTCGGGGAGGATTGATGGAGCAGACCGAAGAAGAGTTCTTCCACGACTTCCGACAGGAACTGTTGGCGGGCGCCGAAGCCAATGGCAGCTTCCAGCTCTCCGAGTTCATGGAGACCATCGCGAACGACCTTGTCGAGACCGGCTTCACGGAAGGTTTTGAACTCTGCCATTTCCGGGCGCAGCGTGGCATGCGCGTGGATGGCTACTGGTTCAATGACGAAGGAGTTCTGGACCTTTTCATCGCGGACTTCGATTCCCGGAACGAGCTGGCATCGCTCACCAGAACGGAAGTGGCCGCGGCATTCAAGCGTGTTGCCAACTTCCTCGAAGCCAGCGCCAACAAGGGCCTGGCCGGCGAACTTGAGGTCACATCGCCGGAGTACGGCCTTGCTAGGCAGATTGCGGATCGCAAGGACGCCATTCGGCAGGTCAACTTGGTTCTCTTCTCCGAACGCACGCTCAGCGAGAAAATCCAGGCCCTTCCTGATGCGGAAGTGGCAGGAGTTCCGGCTGCTCACCACATATGGGACATCTCGAGGCTTCACCGGCAGCGAAGCTCCCGCAGCCACAAGGAACCACTCGACCTCGACTTTGAACAGATGTTCGGTAAGGGCATCGCCTGTCTTCCAGCACATCTGGAGACCGACGCCTATCAATCCTATCTGATGGTCATGCCTGCCGAAGTGTTGGCAGCTCTGTACGAAAAATTCGGAGCGCGATTGCTTGAGCAGAACGTCCGAACTTTCCTGCAGGCTCGCGGCAATGTGAACCAGGGAATAAGGGCGACGATCCTGAACGAACCAGGGATGTTCTTTGCCTACAACAACGGGATAACAGCCACAGCACAGAGCGTCGAAACAGGGATGACGGATTCCGGTCTGGCAATCACGAGGGTTGTCGACCTCCAGATCGTGAATGGTGGCCAGACCACTGCATCGCTGTTCCACACACGCAAGCGCGACAAGGCCGATCTTTCCCAGATATTCGTTCAGTTGAAGCTGTCCGTCATCGACAATCTAAAGAGCGAAACGGTCGTTCCAAAGATATCGGAATATGCGAACACCCAGAATAGGGTGAATGCCGCCGATTTCTTCTCGAACCACCCGTTCCATGTGCGGATGGAAGGATTTTCCCGTCGGATCTGGGCACCGGCGCAGAAGGGAGCCCCGCGCGAGACGCGCTGGTTCTACGAGCGCGCGCGCGGCCAGTATGCCGATGCGCACTCGAAGCTCACTCCTGCGGAGCAGCGTCGCTTCAAGGCGGAGCATCCCAAGCCACAAATGTTCACCAAGACGGATCTTGCGAAGTTCGAGAATGTCTGGGATGACCACCCCAGGTGGGTTAATCTTGGTTCCCAGAAGAACTTTGCACGCTATGCCGCCCGCATCGGCAGTGAGTGGGAGAAATCATCCGATGCGTTCAACGAGTTCTATTTCAAGAGGGCTGTCGCACGTGGCCTGATCTTCCGCGCAACGGAGCGCATCGTTTCTGCACAGCCTTGGTACAACGGCGGGTACCGAGCAAACATCGTCGCTTACACGCTGGCAGTACTCGGTGATATCACAAGGCGTAGGAAGGAGTGCATCGACTTTGTCGGCACTTGGAATGCACAGAAGGTCGACCCAGTGCTCGAAAGTGCCATCGCCGTCGTGTCGGCGGGCGTGAACGATGACATCATCAGGCCACCGCAAGGAATTTCCAACATTTCCGAGTGGTGCAAAAGGGAGGCGTGCTGGACTAGGATACAGGCCCGTACCGACGCCATTGCCAATCTTCTCCCACCCGAGTTCTACGATCGACTTGTCCCGCAGGACGATCAGGCAGCGATCGTGAAGACTGCGAAGGAGACGCAGAGGATCGACAACGGTATCGAAGCGCAGCGAAAGGTGCTGACGATTCCCGGCACGGAGTGGGCTCGCATCTATCAGTCACTACTTGAGAGGGATCTGCTCACGCCAAAGGAAGACGGAGTGCTCAAGGTTGCTATGCAGATTCCCTCCAAGCTTCCGACTGAAAGGCAGAGCGTGGTGTTGCTAGATATTCTCGAGAAAGGGGTTCTGGAAGGCGTGGTTGTAAATGCGGCACTTAGATCGTGCGACGCAGATCGAGCACCGTGATCGGCTCCAGAGGTGGGCCGCCGGCCTTGACCCGCTATGCGACGAATTGGGTGACTTGGTTCAGAGCCGCGTGAGCCCTCCAGCGATCGGAGTTGTAGCGCGACGGCAGCATCGGTTCGGGACCGGCTACGCAGGTTTGCTGTGCGACCAAGATGCCGAGCGCATGATGCTACAGACCGACCACATACGGATTGCGTTCTTTCATCCGCTGCTTCGGAAACGTCAAGGGACACTCTGAACATGCCTTCGGGTAGTACCGGCATCCCCGAAAAGAATGACGACACAAATTGAGGAGCCATCTAGGCAGCCATCTGCTGTGGCCGTGGGATCCATTGAGCGACGCGGGCGAGGAGGAAGCATTGCGCGAGTTTGCCTCGATGCGATTATTCACCCGACTCAGCGGCCTCGATGCGATTCCGGGTGAGACCACGAGATTCCACTTCCGTCGTCTGCTGGAGAAGCGGGATCTGGCCGCTAAGATGCCCGAAGTGGCGAACGCGTATACTGCCTGCAGAGGCTAGGGGCTGCGCGCAGGCACGCTCTTGGAATGGACCATTGCCTATAAGCCCAGTTCGACCAAGAACGCGGGCGAGGCGCGCGATCCTGAGACGCATCAGCTCCGCAGAGGCAGCCGTCGACACCAGCCCATGATGGTGCATATCGGCGTGGATGAGATTTCAGGTCTGGCTCACCACGTGAAGTGCACTGCAACCAATGTGGGCGATGTCACGGTCATTGAAGCAATGCTCCACGGCAAGGACGGCTGCGTGTTGGGCGATCGCGGCAATACCGGCGCAGACAAGCGAGTGGCCTGGCCGACTGCAAAGCGCCGATCATCAACACGGCTAAGAGATCCGGGGCGAAGACAATCAGGAGCGCGCGAGCGAAAGCAGGCGCAGCTCCGGGAGGCGTGCAAAAGCCAGCTTGCGCGCCACGATTGAGCATCCGTTCGGGGTGATAGGCAGTAGTTCGGCTGCGCCCGGTCAGCTGCCGAGGGCCGGCCAAGAGCACCGTGTGGGTGCTCACGATGTTCGCGCCGTCGAATATGGGGCGCCGGCAGCTGGTTCTACCATGGCGTCAACTGCGTCCCGAGATGCTGGTAAGGGCACTACGGGGCGTAAGAATATGCCAAGACTCTGCGTAAGATAGCCCCGGATCACTCCGGCGCTGGAGATTCAGGACTCAGCCGTGATTGGTTCAGGGCGTCCCCAAGGTTCTATTCTGAACTTTCATCTTCGCCGTATTCAACTTTCATCCATTCTCCAAATGGATTTCCAAAGCCATTTCCCATTTCGTCGACTCGCTTCTGTCCATCCAAGATAGGCTTGAGATCCAGATCTAAGAATCGGTAGCCAGACACGATCCGTAGGTACATAAGAGAGAAGCAGTCCGAAATTAGGCGTGAGAGGTGCGCTAGTTCTAGAGCATCTCGCCTCTCCTCGTCTCGGGACTGTCTGTCGTATGGGAGAGAGATTCCAATGTAATCGGCATGCTGGATATGGCTTGACAAAGAGTAATTGTGAAGCAGGGCATCATATCTAGGGACTCGATGCGGGGCGTCTTTGCGGAGTGAGTTCAAAAGTCCACCAACTCCCCAGCGCGATTCGATCGAGCGACGCTTAGTCTTGTCGTAAAGTCGGCCAAGCTCATCCAATTCTTCTTCGCTAAGAAGCCTCTCCCTAAGAGGAAGCCACTCACGTGAATCCGGTTCAGACAGTGCCGCAAGGGTACTTCTCAGTTTTGAGTCGTCCTTGAGTAAAGAAATGTTGAAATGGTCGGTGGAGTATTCAGCAACCCTCGCTTTGAATTCATCTTCACTCTGCAGTATGTATGCAGTCTTCAGTGTAGCCTCCGCCACTGCACGAAGGACCATCTCGGCATCCCACAATTGCCCGTAAGAGCAGAGCAGGAAGACGCTTTCGGTAGAGCGGGCAGAGGAAGTTAGCAGCATTGCAAGAAGAGACCGCTCTTCGTGAGACCATCTCGGGTGCACCGCAATCGGCTTGGTAAGCTGAAGTAGTTCCCGCATAAGCTCCAAGGCTTTTGAAGACCTATCTCGTTCTATCTGTAAAAGCTGATCGTGATGCATTTCCATCCTTTTTCAGGCTGAAGGCGCTACAAATCTCTGCGGGTACTGGTCAGTCTGTAGATTCGCTCATGTGAGAAGAGAATTCATCCAAGGTCGCCTCCACTTGACGCGTGGAGAGTGTGTGCAGTTCCATTGGTTAGTGAAGGAGACTGGCGCTACGCCTCAGTTCAGTACGTTATAGCGCTGCATCGATGCTTTGGCTACTTTCTCAAGCCTCCCTGCCTCGCAACATTCCCCGAAAATTCGTCATGCTGGCGGCAATTCCTCCCTGCGCATCCTCCGTGGAATGCATGCACATCATGATCCAATCTCCACTGGATCGCATAAGCTTCCTATTCTTTACCAGCAAGGATCAGGTGTCAGCACAATCCGCCTACTCCAACGCAACAGCACCGGCTCAATGCAGGGAACATCAACTTCCCTTCCCGCATACAACACAGTCAAAGGCTACTCCAACGAGTTGTCCGCCAGCATCACAGGTGCGCTACGTCAACTGACTACGAAGCATCTATCACTCGGGTGCCGCGCTTCATACATTATGCCTCCACGCGCAAATCGAATTGCTTCTTTGCATATGACAGAAAAATTTGCATCGGAGACCATGCGAAAGGTTTATAGTTTCAAGCCGGCTTGAGGGGCGTGATGGCTGGCGGTCGTCGCGGACAGCGCCGCCAGCAGAACAGCGCCATAAATCACAGGCTTCATTTGACGCTCTGCGGATAGGGGATGGACTAGAAGACGAACGATCCGCCGATAGCACCTGGATGGCCAGCAGCCACGCGACAGACGGCCAGGTCCAACTGGGCTACTCCCGCACCTGCAATCGCTCAGCAACCTGCGCAGTCAACGCCACACACGCCATCTTCAACCCTTCCATCACCCGATCCCCAAGGTACTCCTCGGGCGCACCGTTCTGCCGGGTCCGCTCCGCAGCCAACATCAGCTCCGCCAGCACACGCAGCCCGGCCAGCGCGCAATCCGCATCCGCCAGCTGAAGACAACGCCCAGGCAGCTGATGCCGCTCCGGCCAAGGCTGGCCATCTGCAGCTGCACCAGATCCGATGCGGCGCAGCGTGGCGACGAAGGCGTTGGGATCGACGGACGGTTCGCGCTCGGGTTCGGCGTTGTCCGGATCGTACTGCGCGTGCAGGGAACGGAAGTCCGATGTGTTCATGGCAATGCTCCGTACAGGACAGACAGCAGCGCCACCGATAAAAGTGGCGGACGATGCGAGGCTCGAAAACCGGTCAACAACCAATCCGGCGGGTCCGAAGACCCCCAACGCACCGCCCGCCATGGACCGCGAACGGATTGCCAGCCGGCGCCACACAAACGTGACGCCGGCTGACAAGCGCAAACACATGGTTGTTGACCGGGTTTTCGACGCCCGTGCCACCCTGTGTGAGGTGGCATGCCAAGATGTACTCGCATGGTTGCGAGATGCCAAGAAACCGTAGACCACAGAGGCCGTAAATGCTGACGCTTACGGCATTGTTGCATGGCGCGCGCGCGGCAGAACCCTTGCCGTGCGGTGGTTTCGGCCGGTGTTAAGTTACCGTCCGAATGCGCATCAAAAAGCACGGTTTGCAGTTGTTCGGGATCCCAAAAGCGACACGTAGCCCACAGGGCCGACTCGCGCGTCGTGCCGATTACGACACAGCTTAACTTTGCAGCGCCACGCCCGGCCGTGGCCACAGCGCATCGTCGCGCTCCAGGTCGTAGTCGCTGCCGAACGCCAGCGCCGCCTCGCGTGGCGGAAGGTCTGCGTAGCAACCCAGCAGGTACTCATCCATGCCAGCATGGCGATGGTCGATGGCGAACAGGTGGAGGAGCTCCTTGTCGAAGGCTTCCAGCCATGCGGGGTCGATCTTGGTCATGTCATCCTCCAGAGGGGAAAGGGAGGATGGCTGGAGCGCGTCTCAAGACGTGGGACGCGAGCTTGATTAGGTTCCGAATCTCGCAGTGATCTGATTGCACAAGGCACAAGGTCGGGGTAGAACGAGGCAGACTCGTTACGGCGCACCATAGAGGTAAACGTCCATGCCTGCTATTGAAGACAATGACGCACTGTTCGATTCTCAATTGATCATCGGTCCCTCGATCGTCGCGGGAAGCGCCCTGCTTCGCCACCTGCAGGCGGCAGGCGAGTTCGATATCAATACGTCACCCAATCGCCTCTATCTGCCCATCGACCAGGCACTGGCCGACCAGATAGGATGCTCACGCTATGCGAAGGAGCCGCTTGATTCCTACACGCAAGGCATGCTGCAGCAGTTGGCTGCCATCGAGGCCTCGCCGGACGGACAGGGGGCGCTGAGAGGTGACCAGGGCTCCTCCGTTCGGGCCTTGGAGGCTATCAGGATGCTGCAGGACACGGTGAAGGTGGCCCTGATCAATGGGGATCTAGTATTGGCCTGCTGAAGTTGAAGCCGGTCGGCTCAATGATCACGCCGGTCGTTCTGTCGATGCACAATAGAGCCTGATGGCTTACGCATGCATACTTGAAGAATGTGAAAGAGCGTGGACGCGTTTGCTCAGCAGGATGGCTGCTCGGTCGCAGCATTGCGGAAGGAAATCGAGCTACATGAGTGCGGTATTCAGTGGGCGTGACACACTTCGAAAGGTCTGAATGCCGAGCAGAGGCGGGAGTTGAGAGGCTACTATGAACGATGGAAACGTCCCGAAGCTCGGTGAGTTCTACCTCCTCACGCCAGATACCCGGGGAGGAGGACGTGGGCGTGGCGTGGTGATGGAAAACAAGCGGGACGTCCCGTTGGCCAGCTATCTCAGCTTGCCGCCTGGAAGTGGGGGGCTTTCCGCACTGAAGGAAAGCCCTCGACTGCGCTATGACGGCGGCCTGGGTGAAATGCCTCAGGATCTTGAAGGGGGCTTCAAAGGCTATTGGCTGGTATCCGAGTCGCTTCGACGCGTTCTTGAGGGGATAGACGGGGCAGGATTTGACTTCAGACGCTGCGCGTTCACTCTCGAGGATGGATCAGAAGGCGAGGCCCGCTTTCTTTGCGAAGTTGTGCGAACGCTGGAGGCGATTGACGAGGAGGCTTCCACCGTGAAGGTACTGTTGGATGGCTATCCAAGTGGAAAGTTCTATGACATAACGGGCGGAGCCAGTCTTGCATTTCGAACGGATGTAATTGCCGGGGCGCACGTCTTCAGAACGCCATTTACTGCCGATGTTTACTGCGACCGGATTTTGCGGGACGCGCTGATTGAGTCTGGTTTTGGAGTGCCGCCGACGACTCGGGGCGTCTGGCTCATGGATGCAGCCAGTCTCTAATTTGCGGTGCGTGGGTGCCGGAAATTGGGGTGGAGGAGGTTGAAGAGATGCCGAGTCGAGGAGTTATTCTTCAGAGTCATCATGTGCTCGAGAAGAGCCTGTTCCTGAGTAATGATCTTCTCGACAAATTGGTCGAGCACGGGTTGATGGACGCTGACGCATCAGCGAACAGGCTTTACCTTCCTGTTGGTGGTGAACTCGCTGAGGATCTTGAAGCATCGCCTCATAGAGGCCGGACGCAAAGTGCGTACACGGCAGGTGTGACGAACGCGCTTAATGCCATCAGAAGTTCATCTGATGGTATAGCCGCCTTGAACGACGATGAGGCTGCGCTGGCACGTGTCGCGGCCAAGGTCGAGGATCTACGAGACGCACTGAAGGTGGGGCTAGTCAATGGTGACGTGTTTGCCACGACGCCGGATTTTCTGACTTCGCAGGAAGCGGAGGTGATCAACAAGAAGTTCATCGGAGAACATCGACAGTATTTGATTGATCGCGCTGATCAAGTGGCTGAGCTCAGATCGATGCATCCGGTGGAATCGGAGTGGACAGCAATCACTCGCTCAGATCCCAGAGTCGCTCGATTGATCGACGAGATTAATAGTAATCCCAAGAACCTGGTCGCCGGCCCAGGGGAGCGCGACGCCTTTGCGCGCGAAGTCGCCGGCAGGATGGAGATGCGCTTGGCGGTTTCGGAGGCAGAGCAGGCCGGGCGATTGACGCTTTCCGATGCGACTACCGCTCGTGTCCAACGGGCTCTGCTGGACGATCTGCCAGCCATCGGCAAGGTTCGCGAAGGAATCTATGATCTCGCTGAGGCATCGCCCAGCAACTACAAGCCCGTCTCGCAGCGCGGCTTTGCCACCATGGAAGTGCTCCTCAGCGAAGCCTCCACGAGCCAACTGATCCGCTCCGGCGGCCTGCTCGCCTCCGGCGCCGACGCTGTCATCACCGCCCGCCGCACCTCGCAACTGCTGGAAGAAGGCAACGGCACGGCCGCCCAGTCCGAGCTCACCCACGCTCTGGCACGCAACGGCGGTGGCTGGATCGGCGGCATGGCCACCGCATCACTGATCGGCACGTCGAGTTTCGTCCCTGCGGCCATCGTCGCGGGCGATGCGCTGCTGATGAGCAAGGCGTTCGACAAGGGTGCCGATCTGCTCGACAACCGCGCCATCTACCAGCAGACCGACAAGGCCGATGTCACATGGCAGTTCAATGGCCTCAACTGGCAGCGCCAGGCGGTCATGGACAGCGCGGGCGATGGCCTGGGCAATCCGGCTGAGCGCAGTGTGGGTGCCAGTTACGAGAAGGCCCGCGAGCTGGGTGCGTACGCCCACGTAAAAGCGGTAGAGCTGGCGCTGGGCAAGGCGCCGCCGCCGCAGGATCCTTTCAGCATCCCGGCGAAGGATGGCGAGAGCCGTCTGGACAACCCCAACTGGCACCGCGATGCGCAGACCGAACAGTGGACGCGGCGGGTCAAGATCAGCGTGTCCGGTGCCAACGACCGGGGGGTGTATGAGACGCAGACCGCCAGCCCCGAACGCGCCAACGAGTTGAATCGTGAGGCGGTGCAGCGCATCGAGAACAACATCGCCAACGGCAAGGCCGCCATTGCCGCCAGCTATCTGGAGACCTACGCCGCTACCCGTGCCAGCGACTTCGTGCCGCTGGTGCCGGAAGCGGTGGAGCAGGCGCGTGCCAAGCCGGACGCCATCCGGGGCTCGGACAACCAGCTTTACCAGCGCGATGAAGAAGGGCAATGGCACCACGCTGGCCAGATCGCGCAGGGGAACATGGCGCTGGAGTTGGAGCTGACCCGCACCATCCAGCAGCCGTCGCTCGATCAGTTCAACCAGACCATTGCCGCATTGGACGCGCGACCGTTGCCATCTGCGGCGGAGGTGAACCAGAACGAGCTGCGCCACAGCTACTACGCTGCGGGCGTTGCGCTGTCACCGGCGTGGGAGCAGGCCGTTGCCCTGGCCACGGCGCGCACGCGCGAGCAGCACGGCATTACGGGTCCCACGCTGCAGGAACTGGGGCCTGTAGCCGAGGGCAACGCGGGCGCCTCCCGACCCATCACCCATTACCAGGTAGGCCAGGATGGCGTGGCGCGCGCCGTCGCGGCCACCAGCACGCAGGAGCTGCAGGCCGCATGGAATGAGGTGCGCGCGCGTGCCAATGAACAAGCGCCGTTGCCGGACTCGCCCGAGTTGCGCATTGCCGCGCTGTCGGTGGGTGAGCAGGAGGCTTACCGGCAGGCACTGCTGGAGGCCAATCGACAGGGTGCTGCGCAGGTGGATGCGGGGCAGGCTGCACAAGCGGCCGCGCAGGTGGCACATGGCGACAAGCCATCTGAGCAGGGCGGGAATGTGGAAGTGCGGCCTGAAGAGCCTGCGACTGCGCAGCCCATTGCGCCTGCGGCGGTAGCGGTCACGCCAGCGGTAGCGGTCGCACCACCGCCTACGCCCGCGCCGCAGGATAAGCCCGAGCCACAGCGGTACGCCGAGCAGCGCGATCCGCAGCGGCGTGAGGCGGAGCCGCAACCTCAGCCCCATCCAAACAGCGAGGCGCCTACCGAAAGCCGTATCGCCTCACAGACGCCGGAGCCCGCTGGGCCGATGCAGGCACAACCGGCCGCACCTGAGCGCGCGACGCCGCATGTCGCCGCGCCTCTGGATGCGGCAACGCAGATGATGCCCACGCAGCGCACAGAGCAGGCATCGGAGTCGGAGCAGATGGTCGCACCTGCGGTTGCTCCCACTCCAAAGCAGGACATGGCAGTGCAGGAGAGTGAACCGGTGCCCTTCAAGGAGCCGCTGCCTGCTGAGCCTGCGCGCGATCCATGGCCTTTGGAGCAGGAAGCGGCACAACACGTGCCAGAGCCCGAACCGGCTCCGTTGGGTGACCACCAGCCCGTCACTGCGGCTGTCACTGTTCCTGCCGCGCCCACGATAGCGCCAAGCCCTGAACCGACCGCGCCCGCACCGGATGAGGCACCGGGCCCGAACCGGACGCTGCAGGACCCCACGCAGCCCGGCCATCCCGATCATGCGCTGTATCAGCAGATCCGCGAGGGCGTGGAAGCGTTGGACGCCAAGCACGGTCGCAGCTTCGATGAAGTCAGCGAACGCATGACCGTCAGCCTTCTGGTGCTGGCCAAGGACAACGACTTGGAACGGGTGGACCATGTGCTGGTGAGCAACGCTACGCGCGAACACCCGGCCGGGCACACGCTGTTCGTGGTGCAGGGCGAGCCCAGCAATCCGGCACACCAGCGCGCTGCGATGCCGACCGAGCTGGCGGCGCAGACATCGGTGGAGGAATCACTGCAGCAGTTCGATGCGGTCAGCCGTGAAGCGCATCAGCGTGCGCTGGCGAATCAGATGGACCAGCAGCTGGAAGACCAGCGGGTGCAGCACGAGATACAGATTCGTGCGGCGAGCATGTGATGATCAGGATGTGAGCCGCACTGCAGCTTGCAGAAAGGAATGAAGATGAAGCCACATGGAAAGCGCCGGATGTACATACTCGCGGGACTACTCGTTCTTCTGGCTACCGCCTGCCGGCCCGATGCGGCTCGCGACGCAGGCTCGATAGCAGAGGCCCATCGTCCGGATCTGGTGCCGCTTGTGCGAGCCATGCCGACTACCTCAATGGATGCGCCGTTGACGGTCGAGTTCGATGTGGCCGCTCCCAGCAAAAATTCCTCTCCAACGCTCATGATCGGCATTCGCGTTGACCGCACGGATAACACCGCGGCGTTTGGGGCACTGGCCGATGTTCGGGCGTCCGGGTTCCAGGCGAAGGTTTCCATGCAGCGCCTGGAATCGAGCGGATGGAAGGACGTGCCCTTGCACCGGCTGGAATGGGTCATTGGGGAACCTGCCAGAACAATTCCCATCCCCGCCGATGGTCGAGTGACAAATGCGTGGCTGGACGATGTTGACGTGCTGGCGCTGCAGAATGCTGGGCTGGAACGACCCGATGATAACTATGCACAGCTGGCCTTCGCATGGGCACGCAATCCGTCGCCGGGCCGATACCGGGTTGAAGTGCAACTGCACTCCCCTCTGCCACAGCTTGAGCCGTACCACCCGGAACTCCTGGTTGCTTACTTGCGCAGGCCCAAGTAAGGCAGCCTCGCCACCGCCGGTACGCTGAGTGTCACGGGTAAGTCAGCTCGACAATCTTCCGATAGCGGGGTTCGTATTCATCTGTCTCCCCCTCCGAACTGGACCGCGTAGACGCAGGTTCTCGCTGTATCACCTTCATCGGAACGATAGGTCAACAGGCTGGTATCCATACCCTGGTTACCACCGGTGATGGGGCGCCGGTACTGCCTGATGCCCCCTCTCTGAAATGGCACTTCTGCTCCGGTCCTGTATCCGAGGGCTTCGAGCGCTCGTCCGGCACTTTCGGCTTCCCAGTAGCACACGCCATTCGGAGCATCTGTCACTGGCTGCTTACCCAGCTGATAGAAGATCACCTCTTGGTTGGGGAACTCACGTGCCGACTCAACCGATAGATAAGTAACCCCATAGTTATAGCCGTCCGTTGTTGTCAGGTCCTTCGCGATGTGCCTGATGCTGACCTTTTCGTCTGGCACGAGTGACACACCGATCGCCGTGCCAAACTTGTCCGGACTGATGTCCGCCCTTGACCTGAGCGAATCCGCGTAGGCGAGAATGCGTTTTTGCAGCTCGGCCATGGAGATGCGGGCAGGCTGCGTATCTGCGGCAGCGGCACGTTCATTGACGGCAGACGTATCCGTCGATCGGGCACATGCAGATGTTAGCGTGAGCAAGGCCGACAGTCCGGAAATTGCCCCAATGCGAGCTGCGCGCGGCATAGCTCGAGGTAGCTGCGGCCGAAGCAATCTGGTCATGATGGCGTAGAGCAAAGCCGAAGCCTCCTTCGTTGTGATGCCCATCGGTGAGTCCCTGACGGTGTTGAAGGTACTGTTCGACCCGAATGAAGAGCGCCCGGACCTCCATCGTTCACGGCTGAACGCGATATCGTTCCAGAAGATCACGAACGCTGGTTTCCAGTCGCTGCCAGTCGCTCAGCATGACGCGTGCATAGTTCATCTCGATCGCGATGCTGTCGCCCACGTCCACGATGGAATGGCGGCACATTGCGATCTGGCCTTCGCCAGCGCGTTCAAGTGTCTTTCCCTGAACTACAAGTCCGTCAGGAATCCGATCTGCCGGGTCGCAGCTGATGAACGTTGTCAGTTGGCCCTCCGCCGAGCGGGCCACATACCAGTCTGGTTCCATTCCTGGGTTGTGCACGTAAGGCCTGCCCAGAGCAGCCTCCGAGTCCTTTGCATAGGCTGCCATCAACGATGGGTCGATCGCATACGGCGTCAGACCCCAGCGCTCGGGTTGTGCAACGCGCAGCGCGAGGTTCTCTACCGGGTCCCTTCGCTCCAGTGATCCCGGCGCGCTGGTGGCCTCACTACTGGACCGACGTGCCAGATAGTTCTGGATGGGAACGCGATCGATGTACCTAAGCTCGACCAGCACCTGCCGCCGGCTGTCCTGCGTGCTGCGCACCGGGCGATCACCGGGCGGCGCTGCATCGAAATCCGGCCAGAACACCGTGAGCATGACGCCCCCATCGGCCAGGGGGCCCGTCTGGTTGTAGTAGAGGTTGGCCGGGAACATGAAGCGGTGCGGGTCAAGCCGAGCCTCTACGGGCTCCGTTGTATAGGTATGTCCACCCACCGTACGGGGGCTGGTTGCGGCTTCGGACATGGGGGGTTCGTTCGGGCCCGTTTCCGTGGATGGGGCTTTCGCGCAGGCGGTGGTGCTCAGCACCGCCACCAGGGCGAAGGAGGCAAGCCGGCAAGCCGGCGCTCTGCTCATGGGCGATTCCCTTGCATGATCGAAACGACTATAGAACGGTGGAATGGCAAGCTCCAGTCGCTGCCGGGACCTTGCTTGCGCCCGGGTCCAGTACTGCACGCTGGCTCACACATTCAGCAAGTCGCGATCGGCGTCCTCTCTTCTTCCACCTGCCCCCCATCCCACCTATGCCATCATCCAGCCAGGACCGCAGTACCCATCAAGGCTGAACAGGCATGGAGCAGGCAACACGCTACACCGTAACCCTTTATCTGGCCGCGCCCGGCACCCCGCTGAAAAGTGGGGGCATCTCGCCGCGCGGCCATATGTACCTGCAGGTGGCCGCGGGCGACGAGGCCCACAGTTACGGCTTCGCACCACCGCGCCAAGTACCGGGTGAAACCCGGAACGGCGTGCAGTACGCGCAGGTACGCCACGACGATGCCGACGAGCATCTGGACCCGTACTACAGCCGCACCCTGGAAATCACCGAGGAGCACTACGGCTGCCTGCGTGATTTCGCCGAGGAACCCGCCGAGTTCGAATTCGATGTCGATCGCCCGGCCACCATCAACCGCTGCAGCGATTTCGTCTGGGCGGCGCTGCACTACGCTGGCCTGCATCCGCTGCCGGCGACGCTGGATGGCGGCAGCAACCTGGGCGAGTTCGCGGTGCTGTTCAACCTGCCGGAGATCCAGTGTATCGCCGCGCCGTTCCCGGGCAGCGACCTGAATGCCGAAACCCACCACGCGATGCCCGAGCGCGAGGCCGAGCATCATCGCCAGGGCGACCGCGCCAGCGATGAGCCGCCGCCGACGCCGATTGAAGTGGCCGGCACGCTGCTGGACCCTTCGCACCCAGACCATCGCCTGTTCTCGCAGCTGATCCAGAAGGTGGCGGAGCTGGACGCCGCGCACGGCCGCCCGTTCGATGCAGCCAGCCAGCGCATCAGCGCCAGCCTGCTGGTGCTGGCCAAGCAGAACAATCTCTCGCGTGTGGACCATGTGCTGCTCAGCCGGCCGACCCAGAACAGCCATGCCGCCGAAAGCATCTTCATCGTGCAGGGCGACCGCAACGACCCAGGGCACCGCCGCGCCAGCATCGCCACTGAGGTGGCGGCCAAGACCGATGTGGCCGATTCGCTGCGGTTGAAGGAGCAATGACGCGGCCACTTCGGCGGGGGCTGGTGGTACTGGCGGTGCTGGGCGCGCTGGCGGCATGCCGTGCGTCACCTGCGCCTGAGGTTGCGCCGCCCCAGCTGACGCGCGCACAGGCCGAGGCGCGCACGGTTGTGCCGTTCACGCGGGCCGTGCAGTTGCAGAAGGCCGGCCGGATTGCCGAGGTCACGTTTGATTTGCCGGCGCCCCAGAAGCCGGCCATTCCGATCCTGAACATCGGGTTGCGGCTGCAGGATACCGATGCGCGACGGCTGCTGGATGCTTCGGAGAAGATCACGCTGGGACGGCTGCCAACGCGGCTGCGCCTGGAGCGTATTGATGGCGGTGCACCTGGTCCTGTGCAGCTCTGGCAGCGTACTCGCGATGGACGCGATTCTCAGAAAATCGGGGAGGATGGCGTGGTAACAGACCTGACGACGGGGAGCGTGGACATCAACAGCTTGGCCGAGGCCGGGTTGTACTCTGAAGAGGTGCTCTATCGCACGTTGCAGTTGGCGCAGGTCGGAGGCATTGCACCCGGGCGCTACCTTCTGCGGGTGGACCTTGTGGAGGATCGGCCCCGGCTGGAAGGCCTGAAAGCAGAACTGATCGTTGGCTACCAATCACTAGGAAAGTAGACATGCACAAGGACGATGCCGAACGCTACAGCGTAACCATTCATCTGGCGGCCCCCGGCACGCCGCGCTACGGCCGTGATGCTGAGGGAAACAGGTTTCTGCTGGAGCCATCGTTCGCGGGGCACATGTTCCTGTCGCTGCGCCGTTCGGGTGAACCCTTCCCGGAGAGCATGGGTTTCACCCACGCAGGCACCAAGGACGAGCCGAACAGGGGCAAAGTCGATGACATGGATGTGTTGGTCTACGACAAACCCCGCTTCGAGCGCACGATCGAGATCAGCAAGGAGCAGTACGACCGCATCCTCGAGTTCTCGGCAGACCCGAAGAAGCACGGCTTCGACATGGAGTACGACTTCTTCTCCAACGCCTGCACCGATTTCGCATGGGGTGCCCTGAACCACGCTGGGCTGCGCCCGGTCGGGCTGGCCGGGGAGATCACCAACTACGAGGGCGCCACCAGGGTCCTGGACAACATCCGCGCGGTCAACGCCATTCCGCAGCAGGTGAAGGGCAGCGAGCTGGACAAGGTGCAGTGGAACCCGATGCCGAAGCAGACCTTCCGCGAGTGGATGTTCACCGAGAACGGCGAGCAGTGGCGCGGCAACAGTACGCTCGCGGCAAGCGGCACGCCCGCAGACCCGGCGCACGACGATCATGCCCGCCTCAACCAGATCCACCAGCAGGTGGCCGACCTCGGCGCTTTCGGGGCGCGCAACGGCAATGTCAGCGCCAGCCTGCTCGCGCTGTCGAAGGAGCAGCAGTTCTCGCGCGTGGACGAGGTGGTGCTGGGCGAGCAGCGCGGTGATATCGCACCGAAGCTGTTCATCGTGCAGGGGGACCGCAGTGACCCGGCACACCAGCGCGCCAGCATGCCGGCGGAGGTGGCTGCGCAGGCACCGGTGGAGGCCTCGTTCGATCGGGTCGCGCAGTTGCAGCAGAATCAGCGGCAGGGAGACGCGCAGCGCCTGCAGGAGGAGCAGCAGCTTCAGCAGAGCCACGGCCCACGGATGGCATAGCGGCGGGCGCAGCATCGAGGTCGAGCGTCGGCCATGCCCGCGCCGGCGCACGCCACGCCCCCCACCTGCTACCATTCCCCCCGCAACCCCAGCCAGCCCACCCCGCGCAGACAGATGTGGGGCGGGCCGTCGCAGTACGGCCCAGCGAGCCAGGACACCTTCCCGTGCCCATTCAAGGACGCTCGCATGTTCCGTACTCCTCTCTTCCGCTCGGCCGCGCTGGCCGTTGCCGTTTCGCTCAGCCTCGGCGTGCCCTCCGCGTTCGCCGACAACGCACCCGCCGCCAGTGTCACGGCCGCTGTGCAGCGCCAGGCCGTGGCCAAGGGCCTGTACGAGCTGGCCTACAGCCCGAAGCAGAACGCAGTCTTCGTGGCCTCGTCCGGCGGCTTCGGCGATGACGCCGGCCCGGCCCAGGTGCTGCGCCTGGACCCGGCCACGCTGGCGGTGGAAACCCGCATCCCGCTGGAGCGCAAAGCCTTCGGCGTGGTGCTGGATGACGCCCACAACCGCCTGTACGTGGGCAACACCGTGGACCTGTCGGTGACCGTGGTCGACACCGCGCAGAACAAGGCCGTCGGCACCCTCCAGTTGATGGAGAAGAAGACCGGCAAGGACGGCAAGGCCGCCTACACCCACGACCTGCGCGAGCTGGTGGTCGACAGCGCGGCCAACCGCCTGTACGTGACCGGCCACAGCAGCCAGCCGGACGTGAGCAGTGTGCTGTTCGTGATCGATACGAACACGCTGAAGGTGATCAACACCATCGACGGCTTGGGCAATGCCAAGGCACCGGGCCTGGCGCTGGATGCGGCCAACAAGCGCGTCTACACCAGCAACCTGCTGGCCGAGCTGGTGGTGGTGGGCACCGATTCGAACAAGGTGGTGGCGCAGCACAGGATCGCCGCCGAGCAGCCGATGAACATCGCGCTGGACCCGGCGGGCAAGCGCCTGTTCGTGACCGACCAGGGCTCGGAATTCCTGCGTGGCTACCAGGCCAAGAGCAGCGGCCTGGTCAGCAAGCATCCTGGCCAGCGCGTGCTGGTGCTCGACCGCAGCACCGGCAAGGAACTGGCCAGCATCCCGACCGATGCCGGCCCGCTCGGCATCCTGCTGGATGCACCGCGCAAGCGCCTGTACGTGACCAATCGCGAAGCCGGTACGGTGACCGCGTACGACAGTGACAGCTACCAGAAGGTGGCGACCTACAAGGTGCCGACCCACCCGAACAGCCTGGCGCTGGATGCGAAGAACAACGTGTTGTTCGTGAGCATCAAGAACGGCGAGAAGGACGACAAGGGCGCTGACGAGAGCGTGGCGCGCATCCAGCTGTAAGGCGCTGACGCCGGGCTCGCCCGGCAGCGTGCCGCATGAAGAAGGCAGGGTGCCGACCCTGCCTTTTTCTTTGCCGGGTTGCAGTGCCGAGCGCCAACCCGCTAGGGTTGAACCCTAGGGCAGGGAGCCAAAGGGTCTGAATCATGCTGGGTAATCACCGTTGGTTGCGCGCCGGCCTGTTGATCATGTTGAGCGCTGGGCTGGGCGCCTGCTCCGCCCGTGATCCTGTCCCACCCGAGCCACTGGACCTGGCCCAGCCGATCGCGGTGGATCAGCCAGGTCAAGGGGTGAGTTTCGAGTTCGAGATGAACGCGCGAAATTACATCCCACATCGCACCTACGCCGTGGAGCTGGAATTGCAGCGCCAAGAGGCGCGCAAGCCCGACGAGCCTGACGTGGGCACAATGAGGATCCCGTTCGAGGTGACCCTGCAGCAATGGGGCGCTGATGCCTGGAAAGATGTTCCCACCTACGACAGCTATCAAGCCGGGGTGCTCAATGCCGCTGAGCCGCTTCCGGAATGGCATGCATCCAGCGAATGGCGGTATACGTCGCCTCACATGGGCAGTGACGGCCAGTACACGCTGAGCCTGGTTGCTCTGCCAGTGGAGCCTGATACCCGCTATCGCGTACAGGTTCGCACGGTACAGGCCACGCCGGAATTGCAGCATTACTCGGCCCAGTTGCGGGTACACGCCGCCCGACCGCCAGGAAAGTAATCAACCTCACCACCGGACCCGGAGAAGTTCGGCTTCAGCAAGCACTATCAGGACGTGCGCAGCAACTGCGTGGACTTCACCTGGGAAGCCTTGAACCACGCAGGCATCGAGCGGAAAAGAAGTATCGACGTGAACGCGTTGGGAGGTCCCGCCGGGCAGCTTCTTCCGGATGTTCGCATTCCTCTTGATATCAAGGGTGCAGGCAAGGATGCGTTCAGGCCGCTGCGCAACATCGATGGCGTGGACAGCATTGATCCGCCGTTTCCGGACAGCGAGCTCAATCAGAGGAAAACCAATCCCATGCCGGAGCGCAGTTTCAAGCAACACATGCTGAGTGACGCTGAGGGCATGGGCGAACGAAGCGGTGATCTTCTGGCCCGGCACGGTAACGATCCGCTGCTCTCGCAGATCCACCGGGGCGTGGCGCTGCTGGATGCAGAGCGGGGCCGCGACTTCGACGCCACCAGCGAGAACATCAGCGCCAGCCTGTACGTCCTGGCCAAGGCGAACGGCCTGACCCAGGTCGACCATGTGTTGCTGAGCGATCGCACCGCGCAGGCCGACGCTGCGCAGAGCATCTTCATCGTGCAGGGCGAGCGCAACGATCCGGCGCAGCTGCGCGCCAGCATGCCAACAGCGGTGGCTGCGCAGACACCGGCAGAAACTTCGTTCGAGCGTGCCGAGCAGCTGTCGCAGTCTGCACAGGTGCGCACGCAGGATGAGCTGCAGCAGCGCCAAGTGCAGGAGCAGTCCGGTCCGCGCATGGCCTAGCGCAGCAAGCGCCACGGCGAGCCGCCGTACTCGCGCTGGGCCGCCAGTAACGCTGGAGGCGGCTCAGCCCAGACGGTGTGCCGGGCTCTGCTGCTGCTCCTGCTCACGGGCCTGCTGTTCGGGCACCACCCCAACGGCCTGCTGCTGCATGCCCAGCCCCAACTTCTGCATCGACTGCTCCACCGGCGTCTGCGCCGCCACCGCGGTCGGCATCATCGCGCGCAGGTGCGCTGGATTGGCCGGGTCGCCCTGCACCACGAAGATGTTGTGTCCGGCCGGGTGCTGGGCCGTGGCGTTGCTGACCAGCACGTGGTCGACCTGTTGCAGGCCCTGCTCGCGGGCGAGCACGGTCAGGCTGGCGGTCAGGCGTTCGCTGGTCTGGTCGAACGCACGGCCATGCTGGGCGTCCAGTGCGGCCACGCCCTGACGGATCTGCTGGTTGAGGCCGTAGTCGGGGTGGTTGGGGGTGATCTCTGCCATGGCGATCGAACGGTAGCGGTGGGTCGGGGTGAACTCTGCCAGTATAGATCCGGCCGGTGAAGGGCGCCGGAAAGGTCAGTCCGCCGGCCGATGGTCATAGCTGATCACCCGTTCGGCCAGCCAGTGCCCGTCCACGCGGCGCCAGACCTGGATGAAGCGGGCCTGGCCGGTCCAGCGTTCCACGCCGTCCTTGCCGCGCTCGTAAAAGCGGTGGTCGCCGATTTCCAGGGCCCGCTCATCGTGCAGCGGAAACACCTGCAGCGAAGATTCCACCAGCTCGCGGCGCAGCTGCCAACCACCCTCGCGCGCGCTGCTGCACAGGTTGGCCACGCTGTGGCGGAAGTCCTCGCGGTTGCTGGCCGACTTGCCATCCTTGTCATGGAAGAACTCCATGTCGTCGGTCGTCATCGCCGCAGCCCTGTTGGCATCGCAGGCCTCGAAGGCCGCAGCGAAGAGCTGGGTATCGGCCTGGCGGATCTGCACGCGCAGGGTGGCGGCGGGCGCTGGCGTGGCAACGAGGCCGGCGGCCAGCAAGGGCAGGGTGAGCAGCAGCATGGTGAGGCTCCAGGGAGGGTTCACGCAGGCTCGCATGGCGTTTGGGCCACTGCAGCCGGCTTCCGACGAAACGGCCCTGCCACGGAATGAATGCCCATATTGGCGGCCCGGTTCCAGCCTTGAGGCCGTTGCCTGTGCAGGGGATGTCATGAGCGGCCGGGATTCCCTCACGGCCGCCACAGGTGACGGCCACTAGCCTGAAATCCTTCCCTTCCACAGGAGCGCCCATGCCTGCTTCCCGCATCCGCTTGCACGTTGAAGACACCGGTGGCGATGGCCGCCCGGTTATCCTGATCCACGGCTGGCCGCTGTCCGCCGATGCCTGGAAGACGCAGGTGGCGATCCTGCGCGACGCCCAGTATCGGGTGATCAGCTACGACCGGCGTGGCTTTGGCCGCTCTGACAAGCCGGCCGAAGGTTATGACTACGACACGCTGGCGGCGGACTTGGCGGGGCTGATCGAGGAGCATGACCTGCGCGACGTCACTCTGGTCGGTTTCTCGATGGGCGGCGGCGAGGTGGCGCGCTACGTGGCCAACCATGGCCAGGATCGCGTGCACAGTGTGGTATTCGCGGCCGCTGTGCCACCGTTCCTGCTGCGCAGCGACGACAATCCGGAAGGTCCACTGACGCAGGCCAAGGCCGATGAAATGCGCAGCGGATTGGAGAAGGACCGCGAAGCGTTCTTCGATGGCTTCACCCGCGACTTCTTCAGCGCCAACGGCCAGCTGATGGTCACCGAGGAGACGCGCCAGGCGGCGATCGCGCTGTGCCATCAATCCGACCAGGCGGCGGCGCTGGGCTGCATGAAGGCGTTCGCCACGACCGATTTCCGGGATGACCTGAAGAAAATCACGGTGCCGACGCTGGTCCTGCACGGCGACAGTGACGCCATCGTGCCGTTCGAGGGCTCTGGCCAGCGTACCCACAAGGCCATCAAGGGCAGCGAAGTGGTGATCCTGGAGGGGGCGCCGCACGGCTGCAACACCAGCCACGCCGACCGCTTCAATCTGGCGCTGCTGAACTTCCTGAAGCGCTAAGCTGCGGCCATGCGCCAGACCAGAACCCCCCCATGGAAGAAGCCCAACCCCAAGGGCCAAACGTCGCAACCGCTGTCGGATGCGCAGAAGGCGGCGGCACGGCAACGTGCCGAGGAAAACGGGCGGCGGTATCCGAACCTGGTGGACAACATGTGGGCGGCGAAGCTGCCGCGTGGGTCGTGATTCACAACCTGGGTGTGGGCTTGATGTAGAGCCGAGCCGATGCTCGGCTGGCGCGCGCAGCGCGTGCCATCCGGGGAAGGGGCAAAGGGCAGCGGAGCATGGGCTCTCCTCTAAGGGCCGGGCAGTGGCTGCCAGTCCGCCTCCGTCCACGGCGCAACGTCGCGTTGCTGTACGTCAATGGCCTCGATTGGCAACCCGGCCAGCCGTGCCAATTCTGCGCGCAGCATTTCAGCGTCTACCGGTCGCGCGACGGCCACCTGCAGGCGATCACCCTGCAGCCGTACCTGCACGGGTACGACCGCATGGGCTGCATGCTCGCCGCCGGTGCGAGCAATCGGATAGCGCATCGCCACGGGCCTTCCCAGGTGTGCCAGTACGGGGCGCCATGCCTGCAGCACGACAGGCTGTGCTGCTGCGGGAACACGCACCTCGATGATGGTTCCCGGGTAGCCCATGACATTGCCCACCATCACCTGGAAGCGCGCGCCATCGGGGATGGCGACCACAGTGGCGGCCAGCACGCCTATCGACAGGACAGCTGCGGCGAAGCGCCAACTGCGCGGCGCGGCGGCGGCGCGGGTCGCCGTGCGCAGCCCCGGCTTGCGCCGCAGCTTGCGCGCGTAGATGCGCCGATCCTTCCTGCGCGGGCTGCTGCTGTGCGCCGGCAGGTTCAACGGGACGCGTGGCAGCCGGGCGACGCGCGCGTCGATCAGGCGCGCGAGCAGGTACCACGCGAGCACGAATGCCAGCAGGGGCAGCAGCGTTCGTACGGTCAGGTACAGCATCACCATCGGGAATACCAAGGAAATTTCGCATTCAAACAACCGTGCCATCGTAACGGCGCTGCGTGGTGTGTGTCGCATCCGCCAGCCGACACGTGCGAAGCGCTTGGTTAGGATGGCTCTTTGCTGTCATGGATGAACCGATGAGCGCCGCCACCTCCCGAATCCGCCGCATCTGTGGGCAGGGGCCGATCCTGTTGATGCTGCAGTGGGTCGCGCTGCTGTCTGTGGTACTGGCTGCCGGCTTCTTCCATTACCGTGTGGAGCTGTTGCTGGAGCCGGTGACGGTGGCCTGTGGCGGCCCGGACGCGCAGGCGCGATTGAAGGTTGCCGAACAGGTGATGGCGCGTGTGGGCGCACTGGATGACTGGCAACCCCTGGGCTGGATTCCATGGGTAGGCGTGGTGCTGGCGTTGCTGGGGGCCATGGCGGTGTGCGCAAGCCGTGCGCTGTGGCTGCGCGATCGGCTGCGCACGGCGAACGTGGCGCTTATGGTGCTGCACGGTGGTGCACTGGCTTTGGCCGGATGGGTCCTGCACCTGTACGAGAATGCGTGGAGCAATGTGGCGCGGCTGTCACCCACGGCGTGCCTGGTGGAGCTGGTGCCGGAGGGTGATGTACCGCTGGAGCAGGCGCAGCGCGTGGTGTTCCACATCCTGACGCGGGTGAACGCGCCACTGCTGCGCAATCCGGATGATCTGGCGCTGGTGTTGACGGTGCTGTTATTGGCCGCGATGGCCGGCGGCGTTGCCCTGTGGCGCGCGATCGCGTGGGCCCGGGCGGGCTGAGCACGCTCGGCGGCGCGCGGCAATCGCGCTACAGTCGACGCCTCGCCACTCCAGGGAAGACCCGATGCGCTTGTTGCTGCGTGCGTTGCCGTTGTTGCTGTGTTCGCTGGCGGTACACGCCGCCGAGGTGGACCGTCGTATCGCGGTGACCATCGATGATCTGCCATGGGCACGGCTGGACCAGATCGTGCCGCCGGATCTGCAGGCCCGGCACGAAGCGTTGATGGCCCAGCTGCGCGAGGCCGGCGTGCCGGTGGTGGGCTTCGTCAATGAGAACAAGCTTGAGGTGAATGGACAGGTGCAGCCGGCGCGGGTGCAGATGCTGCGCGACTGGCGCGATGCGGGCTATGTGCTGGGCAACCACACGTACTCGCACATGGATCTGAATGCGAAGGGCGTGGCGGCATTCCAACAGGATTTCCTGCGCGGCGAGACGGTGCTGCGGCCGCTGCTGGCCGAGAAGGGACAGGCGCCACAGTGGATGCGCCACCCCTACCTGCGCGCCGGGCGCACTGCGGATGAGCGCGTGCAGATGGGTGCGTTCTTCAAGCAGCATGGTTACCGCGTGGCGCCGGTGACGGTGGACAACGGCGAGTGGGTGTGGGCGTTCGCCTATGCCAACGTGATGAACGAGCAGGCGGATTCGCCTGCACGCGAAGCGACGTTGGCGCAGCTGCGCAAGGGCTACGTGCCGTACATGCTGAACAAGCTGGATTACTACGAGAAGCAGTCGCAGGCGCTGCTGGGGTACGCGCTGCCGCAGGTGTGGCTGATGCACGCCAATGAGCTCAACGCGGCGACCTTTGCCGAACTGGTAGCGGCCACGAAGCGCCGCGGCTATCGCTTCATTTCACTGGACGAAGCGATGCGTGACCCGGCGTATGCGCGGGGTGCCGAAGGTTACGATGGCCGCTATGGCCCGAGCTGGCTGCATCGCTGGGCGATGGCGGAGAACAAGCCGAAGGAACTCTACGCCGGCGAACCCGAGGTGCCGGCGTGGGTGATGAAGCTGGCCAAGGTTGATTCGGAGTGAGGCTCAGCGCTTGACGGCCAGCACGCCGTCCAGCGCCAGTTCGGCCTTGAAACCGGCTTTTTCCAGGCGCTTGGCCACTTCACGCGGCACGTCGCGGCCGCTGGTCAGCTTGTTCGGCGCGCCCGTGTAATGGAACAGGCGACCGCCCTTGCGGATGACGCGGGCGAGGTGGTCGTAGAACACCTGCGAGTACAGCTCGCCGGCGATGCCGAAGCGCGGCGGGTCGTGCAGGATCGCGTCGACACTGTTGCTGGCCACCTGTTCGATCTGCTGTGAGACGTCACCGTGGCTGAACTGCAGGCGACCACCGGCGGCAGCCGAGTCTGGATCCGGCGACCACGGGTTGAGCGTGCGCAGCCACATCACATCGGCGTTCTTCTCGAACGAACGGATCTGGCCGACACCGGCTTCCAGCGCGCAGGCGGCGAAGTAACCGAGGCCACCGCAGGTATCGAGGATGACCTTGCCGGCCGGGGCGACCAGCTCCACCTTGCGGCGCGCGTCCTCGAACGGCGACAGCTTCGAGGTGGGCAGCATCTTGATGCCGTCGATCTCGAACGTCGGTGCGCCCCATTCGGTGGGCACCAGCTTGATCAGCGAGCCGCTGTAGCGCGAGATCGGCGCGAAGTCCTCGCCATCCCAGTAGTACAGCGTGCGGTCCTTCAGCTTGCCCGGCCACGGGTAGGGCTGGCCCCGGAAGTGGAAGCTGTCCGCATCCAGCGCCACGCTGTCCTGGCTGCGGCCGAGGTCGAGCGAGCCCTGCCAGTCGGCGGCGCCCTTGTCATGGGCACGGCGCAGGGTGTCGGCGCTGTCGCGGGTCAGCAGGGGGCCGGTGTAATGGGGCACGGCGGGTACCGGGGCGGTTCGGGGGAGGGCATGGTACCGCAGCTGTTGTAGAGCCAAGCCGATGTCAAAGTAGATCCACGCCATGCGTGGATGCAGGTTGCCAGGCGTCGAGCGTGGGCCCGACGCTACCGCTGGTACAGCTATAGCCGTGCGCGGTCCCTTCCCCCGCGATCATGCCGACGCCACGCGACGGCTGCATGCCCTGCCGCGCGCACGATCGGCGATGGACCTCCTGGGTTTGCGGTGGCTGCCGATCGAAGTCGTAGCGCATGCGGCCGTCCTCCTGCAGCAGCCAATGCAGGGTAACGCGCTCATGGCGACCATCACCGAGATCCCAGTCCAGGGTGCGCATGATCAGGGTCTGGCCATCGGGCAGCTGCCGGACTTCGTCATAGGCCCCCTGAGACTGTATTGCACCGGCCATCAGCAGGAGGGGCAGCATGTTCCAATATCCAAGACTGAATGTCATTTCGTCAGTCCTTTGCCAGTGAGTAGATGGCGTTGATGCATGGACGAGAGATGCCCTGCCTTTGGGCATGGGCATCTCCCTCTAGGGGCTATTGAGCGAAGATCGTCCCTCTATTGGTGGCACATTGCTTCGGGATGCAGGTCTCCATCATGGTGTTTGCAAACTTGGACTGCGAAAAATAGCAATTGACGCCAAACTGGGTTCTGCCTCTGAACGGCCCAGCGTAGTGGTCGATTTCCTGTGCAATACAGCGTCCATTGTCCACGCTGAGGGTTGAACGTCTCATGCCGCCAATAGAGCTCTCCCAACTCCCGCTCCCAATGGGAAAGATATTCTGACCAACGGGTACCCGACCACTTGGTGCAGTCGCCGTTGCCCAATCAATACTTTTCACAGGGTCGGCAGGGGGCGCGGGATCATCGCTGTAGCAAGACCAGCCGGTGGAGGGACCCGACAACGTCATGGTCCCGCTTGAGGGTGTCATTTCCACCGACTCGCAATAGGCTTGGTGATAGAGCTGCGTGGCTCTACTCTGGTCTTCATAGCGATAGCTGAGTCTCCCAAAATCATCTTGTTTCAGGCGCTGTGTCACGTCCACGATGCCGCCATTGAAGTCTGGCCAGCTGCTTGTCCTATCTACGCTGACACTTCCGTCTGGATTCGCGACTACGACATCTATGCTTAGGCGCTCTCTAGCGCCAATGGCGGTCGCGGGCAGAAAGGCCGCTATCAAAAAGGCGAATTGCTTCAACTTCATGTCTCAGCTCCTCTTTTGGGATGGAGAGCTGATGCTGAACTGAGTTCTGGTCGCCCGACGAGATACCTACCAAGTTATCGTTGTTTTGAAACTTTTCTTATGTTTCAGACTGTTAACCACGAAAGAAGCTGTCGCAAACGTCTGCTCAAATGCACTTCACCGCATACACCGGCCCGGCCCCGATCAGCATCAGCGCCATGTAGTCGCTGTCGCTGGCCTTGCCCTTCAGCGTCGCGCCCTTGTTGAAGTGGAAGATGCCGAAGCCGCCGGACATGCGGATAAGCGCACTGTCGATCTGGTCGGCGTCGTCGCGGAAGTAGCGGCTGATCTCGCTGGACGTGGCCTTGTGCAGGGCATTGGGTTCGCGCTGCCACTGCGCGCCACGGCTGAAGGAAACGAAGTACTGGCCACCTTCCTTGTCGATGCGGAAGTCGGCGGGTTTGCGCGCGCTGGTGGCGAAGCAGCCCTGCAGCGGGTCGGTGGAAAACGGAAGACCGGCGTCACCGCTGCAGGCGGTGGTCGACAGCAGGAGGGCACCGGGCAGCAGCAGGCGGAGCGTGCGCATGGGATGTCCCTACAGGGCAGGTGCGGCTAGTGTAGGCGGCATGCGGGCGTGGCCCGTACAGAAATTCGGCAAGGACACAGGGGTTTTCGGATGGCGCAGGGCAAGGCACCGTGGTGCGGCGTGGCCAGTTGGCTGGGTATTGCAGTGGGGTGGGGGGCAGGCACCGTGGCGGCACAGGCAGCGGTCGCTGCGGGTGGCAATGGCATGGCCGCCGGGCTGGGCGTGGGCGTGCTGGGCGCGGCGCTGGTGGGTTACGGCCTGGCGGTGGCCTCGCGCGTGCGCGGTGAGCGCTGGCCGTGGATCGGCATCGGCGGTGCAGTGCTGAGTGCGCTGCCGCTGCTGATGTACCTGCTGCGGATGATGCTGAAGCTGTAGCGGTAGTGCCGGCCGCTGGCCGGCACTACCGGATGTCTCACGCGCTACGGTGGATCTCCACCGTTACGTGCACCAGCTCTTCATGGATCGCCAGCGCGTTGCGCACGGTATCGGCATCCAGCGTGGCGTCACTGGTGACCACGCTGGCGCTGACCGCGTACTTGCCGCGACCCACCTGCCAGACGTGCAGGTCGGCCAGGCGCGCCGGCCACGGGCCCTGTTCGATCACTTCGCGTACTTCGGCCACCACCGGCGCGTCCATCTGCGCGTCGAGCAGGATGCGGCCGCTGTCGCGCAGCAGGCCGATCGCCCACACCGTGACCAGTACGGCGCCGACCAGGCCCATCACCGGGTCCAGCCAGGTCAGGCCCAGCAGCTTGCCGCCGAGCAGGGCGATGATGGCCAGCACCGAGGTGGCGGCGTCGGCCAGCACGTGGACGTAGGCCGAGCGCAGGTTGAGGTCGTGACTGTGCGCGTGGGCGTGATCGTGGTCATGGCCGTGATGATGGCCATGGTCATGCCCGTGGTGATGATGCGCGTGGCCCGGGCTGTCGTGCAGCCACCAGGCGCACAGCAGGTTCACGCCCAGCCCGACCGCAGCGATGGCGATGGCTTCGTTGTAGTGGATCGGTGCCGGTACCCACAGCCGCTCCAGCGATTGCACGGCCATCAGCGCGGCGACGCCAAGCAGGGCGATGGCGCTGGTATAGCCGGCCAGGATCTCGATCTTCCAGGTGCCAAAGGCGAAGCGCGGGTCGTGCGCGTAGCGGCGCGCGCAGCGGTAGGCGAACACTGCCAGGCCCAGCGCGAGTGCGTGCGAACTCATGTGCCAGCCGTCGGCGAGCACGGCCATGGAGTTGAACCACCAGCCGCCGACAATTTCCACCAGCATCATGCTGACGGTGAGCCACAGGGCGCGGCGGGTATTGCGTTCGGCCAGCGGGTTGCCGTCGTCGAAGCGGTGTTCGTGGCGACGGGCGGCGGCGAGGGCATCCAGGTGCATGGGAAGACCAGAGGGTGGAATGATACCCCCATAGGGTATACGATGCGCCCATGGCCCATGTACACACGAATCGAAAGCAGCTGCTGACCCGGGTACGCCGGATCGGCGGCCAGGTGGCGGCGTTGGAGCAGGCGCTGGACAGGCCGGAGGGTGAGGCCGGCGACTGTGCGGACGTGCTGGTGCAGGTTGCTGCGGTGCGCGGCGCCGCCCACAGCCTGCTGATGGAGCTGCTGCACGAGCACCTGCAGGAACATGTGGTCGGCGCCGACGACCCGCAGCAGCGGGCGGCCGAGGCCGAAGTGCTGGTCGAACTGCTGCGCCGCTACGGCAAATAGCAAGGGTAGTGCCGGTGCCGCGCGTTCCAGATATGCGTGGCGGCCAGCAGCAGGCTGCCGGTGACGGTCATCGGTGTTTCCCAGTCGTGCGAGGGCAACGCCAGCGCGCCGGCCAGCAGCAGGCCGAGCCCGGCGCCGGCGGTGGCCCAGGCCAGCATGGGCAACGGATGGCGGCGCTCGGCACGCCACAGCGCGTAGCCGGTCAACGGCAGGGCGATGGCCACGAACAGCAGGTGGACCCATTCCGCTTCGGCCCAGCTGCCGAACAGCGGCAGTGCGGCGGCAAGCAGGGGCAGCGCCAGGCAGTGCAGCAGGCACAGGCTGGACAGCGCGACCGCGCCGGCATCGAGCAGGGCGGCAGACGGCGACTTCATCGGGGACGTTCCTTGCGAAGAAAATGTTATACAGTAACATTTCCGTTCCGCAGCCAATCTGCTCCGACATGAACACTGTTTCCCGCGCCGACCGTCGCCTTCCGGTCACCGTGCTGTCCGGCTTCCTCGGGGCCGGCAAGACCACCCTGCTCAACCAGATCCTGCGCAACCGCGCGGGCCTGCGTGTGGCCGTCATCGTCAACGACATGAGCGAGGTCAACATCGATGCGCAGCTGGTGCGCGAGGGCGGCGCCGAACTGCGCCGAACCGAAGAGACGCTGGTGGAATTCAGCAATGGCTGCATCTGCTGCACGCTGCGCGATGACCTGCTGCAGGAAGTGCGGCGCCTGGCCGACGCCGGTCGCTATGACTACCTGTTGATCGAGTCGACCGGCATCGGTGAACCGATGCCGGTGGCGGCCACGTTCGCGGTACGCGACGAGCAGGGCTTCAGCCTGAGTGACATCGCGCGCCTGGACACGATGGTGACGGTGGTGGATGGCAGTGCGTTTCTCGCCGACTTCGGCTCGACGCTGCGCCTGGCCGAGCGCGGGCAACAGGCCGGGCCGGATGATGATCGCGGCGTGGTCGACCTGCTGTGCGAGCAGGTCGAGTTCGCCGACGTGATCGTGGTCAGCAAGGTCGACCAGGTGGATGACGAAGTGCTGCAGGACACGCTGGCCGTGCTGCGCGGCCTGAACCGCGACGCGAAGCTGCTGCTGTCCCGCTTCGGTGACGTGCCACTGGCCGAGCTGCTGGACACCGGCCGCTTCGACTACGAGCGTGCGCAACGTGCGCCGGGCTGGGTGAAGGAACTGCGTGGCGAGCATACGCCGGAGACCGAAGAGTACGGCATCGCCAGTTTCGTCTACCGCTCGCGGCGACCGTTCCATCCCGCGCGCTTCGCCCGCGCGCTGCAGTCGGGGATGCCCGGCGTGATCCGCAGCAAGGGCTGGTTCTGGCTGGCCAATCGCATGGACTGGGTGGGTGAGCTGAACACCGTGGGTGCCGCGACGCGGACGCAGGCGGCGGGGTTCTGGTACGCCGCGCGTGATCGCGTGCGGGCTGGGCTGGAGGACACCGCGCCATTGCTGCCGCCCACGCCACTGCCGTATAGCGACCTGGGCTGGGCGCGGCAGCAGGCCGACTGCTGGAGCGCACCGTTGCCGGGTCTGGAAGACTTCCCGGATGCGGCCGCGCATTCGGCAATGCAGCGCTTGTGGCACCCGCTGTGGGGCGACCGCCGCCAGGAGCTGGTGGTGATTGGCGTGCACATGGATGAGCGCGCGGTGCGTGCGGAGCTGGACGCGTGCCTGCTCAACGATCAGGAACTGCGTGCGGGGCCGCTGCTGTGGCAGCAGATGCCGCAGGCATTCCCGGTGTGGAAGCGGTGACGGTGCACTGAGGATCCATGGGTTGCCGGCCAGCGGCCGGCACTACCCCTGGTCGATAGGCCATGCATGCCTCCTCGCATGGCCAATCCTGTAGAGCCGAGCCCATGCTCGGCTGCTGCAGTAGGTCCACGCATGGCGTGGATCTACAAGGCGTCACGCCACTGCCACCCCCCGGTGCCCACCTGCAGCACGTGGGTCGGCCGCAACGCCTGCAGCAGGTGCCGGTCGTGGCTGACCATCAGCAGCGCGCCCGGCCATGCCGCCAGCAGTTCTTCCAGTGCCTGCAACGCGCTCAGATCCAGCGCGTTGCCCGGCTCGTCCAGCAGCAACAGCTGCGGTGCGGGATCGGCATACAGCACGCTGGCCAGCGCGCCTTTCACCCGTTCACCATCGCTGAGGCTGTGGGCTGCACGCTGGATGCGCTGTGCGTCCAGCCCGAGCAGGGCCAGCCGTGTGCGCAGTTCGCTGGGGTCGGCACGCGGGTTGGCGGCCTGCACGGTGTCGAGAATGCTGCGTTCGCCGGACAATCCCAGCAGCTGCTGGTCGAGCAGCGCCAGTGGTGCATGACGCTGCACGATGCCGCTGCGTGCAGGCAGCTGGCCGGCCAGCACGCGCAGGAGCGTGGACTTGCCACTGCCGTTGTCACCGACCACGGCGATGCGCTGGCCGCGGCGGATCTCCAATTGCAACGGTGCACTGCAACCCTGCGGCAGCACCAGCGACTCCGCCTGCAGCAGACGTGCGTTGCCGCGTTCACCGTCACCGGCGAACAGCGCCAGCTCCGGCGCGGCGTGAACTGCCGAAGCCGCTGCGCGCAGCTGGTCGGCACTGGCCTGAAGACGATCGGCCTGTACCTGTTGCGCGCGCCCGTGGCTGGCCTCTGCACGCTGTTTCTGCCGGCCAAGCAGGATCGGTGCCTGGTTGGCCTGCTTCGCATCGCGATTGCCACGTGCCTGGCGCTGCTGCTGGCGTTCGTGCTGCTCGCGCGCGCTGCGCTGTTGCTGCCGGTGCTGGGCGCGGGCGTGGTCGAGCTGTGCGGCGGCCGCTTCGCGTTCGGCGGCCCGCGCGTTGGCGTAGTGCTGCCACGGGCCGCCATAGCGATGCAGCCCGCGCGCGTCGAGCTCGACGATCTGCTGCATCTGCGCCAGCAGCTCGCGATCATGGCTGATCACCAGCAGGCCGCCGCGCCACTGCTGCAACCGTTCGTACAACTGTTGGCGATGGCGGCCATCGAGGTGGTTGCTGGGTTCGTCCAGGATCAGCCAATCGGCGCCGCTGGCCCAGGCGCCGGACAGCGCCACCTGCATGGCCTGGCCGCCACTGAGACGCACGGCGGGTTGGGCGGGATCGAGATCGTCGGGCAGGCGGAGCGCCTGCCATTGCTGCTGCAGGCGCTCGCGCAGATCCCAATGGTCGCCGACGCAGGCGAAGTCGGCCTCATCCACGCTGCCGGCTTCGATGCGTTGCAGTGCGGCCAGTTCCGCGCCGACGCCGGCCAGTTCACCGACCGTGCCGGCGGGTGGATAGCCGGGCGTCGGCAACAGGAACACGCGGCCGCTGCTGCGCACCTGCCCGTTCTCTGGCCGCACCCGACCGGCCAGCAGGCGTGCGAGCACGCTCTTGCCGGTGCCATTGGCACCGACCAGGCCGGTGGCGACCGGATCGAAGGAAAACGACAGATCGGAAAACAGCGGGCGGCCGTCGGCCAGCCGATACGACACGCGATCGAGCGTGAGGGAATGTGTGGTCATGCGACCTCCATGGATGCCGGGTTCTCCCCTGCGCGCAGGGGCGGGAAGAGTCAGGCCGTCTGTTGGGAAGACGGCGGCATCAATGGCGCATTGGTCGCGAGCCTCTGGGAGGAATGAGGGGACAGTATAGCGGCGGTGGCTGAATGGCTGCGTGCAGCTGTAGAACCGAGCCACGCTCGGCTGATCTTCGCTTGGGGTTCCGGTGAGTCGAGCATGGCTCGACGCTACAAGAAGCATCCATGCCTGGCGTGGATCTACGGCACGGTGTCCAGGCGGGCGCCGACGAAGTCGATGAACACCCGCAGCTTCGGCAGTACGTGTCGGCCCGACGGCCACAGCAGGTGGAAGGTGCCGCAGGAGTGCACATGATCCTCCAGCACGGTGACCAGGCGGCCGTCGGCCAGCGCTTCGCGCACCGAGTGCACCGGCACGAAGGCCAGGCCGGTATCGCGCAGCGCCAGCGCCACCCGCGCCTCGATGGTGTTGGCCACCATGTGCACCGGCAGCTCCTGCGGTGTTTCGTGGTCGGGCCAGTGGATCGGCCACGGCTCCAGCTTGCCGGTGCTGGGGAAGCGGTAGTGCAGCAACGTGTGCTGCAACAGGTCGGCCGGCGTGCGTGGAACGCCGCGACGCTGCAGGTAGCCCGGCGAGGCGACGACACGCCGCGGGAACACCCCCAGCCGGCGCGCGTTCATCCGCGAGTCGCTGGGTTCGCCAACGCGCAGCACCGCATCGAAACCTTCCTCGATGACATCGACCAGCCGGTCGCTGAAATCCAGGTCGAGGCGGATGTCCGGATACGCGGCCATGAATTCGGCCATCAACGGCAGGGTGAGGTCACCTACCAGCGGCAGGCTGATCCGCAGCGTGCCGCTCGGTGCAGCGTGCGGTTGCGCCAGTTCGGTGCGCGCGGCATCGCGTTCGTCGAGGATGCGCCGGCAGCGCACCAGGAACAGCTGGCCCTCGGCGGTGAGGGTGATGCTGCGCGTGCTGCGGTGGAACAGGCGCACGCCCAGTGCGTGCTCCAGCCGCGCAACGCACTTGCCCGCGGCCGAGGCCGAGATGCCCTGCAGGCGCCCGGTCTCGACGAAGCTGCGGGTGTCGGCGGCGTGGACGAAGGTCTGCAGGTTGGCGAGGTTGTCCAGGACTGACATGGGCGTACCGGCAATGAAAACGGCAGGGTAGGGGTGATCGCGACACGCGGCGCGGCCGTCGCAACACTGTGGTGCGGGGCCTCGGGCAGCCCTTGCGGCGTTCCAGTTCCGGGCATCATGCCGATTGCGGACTGCACGGTCCATGATGCCCGGAGCGGCAACCGGCTTTTTGCGCCGCGTCGTGCTGCCTAACGTGGCGGGCCTCTCCCCACGGATCACCGCGATGAATGCCGCTCTTTCCCTTGAACCTGCACCGACGCTGCCTTTGGTGCAGCGGCTGCTGCAGCAGGTCCACCCGCTGCGCCTGGTCGGTGCGGTGGTGCTGGTGCGCGAGCACGGCGTGCTGCGCCATGCCAGCGCGACCGGGCTGGCCGATCGCGAGTCGGCCAGGCCGATGCAGCGCGATCAGCTGTTCCGGCTGGCATCGGTCAGCAAGCCGTTGCTGGCCACGGTGATCCTGCGCCTGGTGGCCGAAGGCGTGCTCGACCTCGACACACCGGTGCAGCGCTGGCTGCCGGACTTCCGCCCGGCGCTGGCCGATGGCCGCACGCCGCCGATCAGCCTGCGCCAGCTGCTCAGCCACAGCAGCGGGCTGGGCTATCGCTTCCTGGAGGCGGATGCGGTGGGGCCCTACGCGCGCGCTGGCGTCAGCGATGGCATGGACGCCAACCCGCTTTCCCTGACCGAGAACGTACGCCGGATCGCGCAGGTGCCACTGCTGTTCGAGCCGGGCAGCCAATGGCTGTACTCGTTGGGCGTGGACGTGGCCGGTGCGGTGGCCGAAGCCGCGACCGGTGAAACGCTGCAGGCGCTGTTCCAGCGTCTGCTGGCTGCCCCGTTGCGCCTGCGCGACACCGCGTTCGCCACGCGTGATGCAGAGCGGCTGACCACGCCGTATGTGAGCGACACGCCGCAGCCGCACCGGCTGCAGGAAGGCGAGGTGGTCGCACCTTTCGAGGGAACGGTGGGCATCGAGTTCAGTCCCGCGCGTGCCACCGACGCCAGCCGGTTCGCTTCGGCCGGCGCCGGCCTGGTCGGTTCCGCCGATGAGGTGATGGCGGTGCTGGAGGCCTTGCGCGACGTAAAGCGCTCTGGCCTGTTGCTGCCCGCGCTGGCGGCACAGATGGCCAGCCCGCAGGTGGGCGAGCAGGGGCCGCCGGAACCGGCCGGCTGGGGCTTCGGGCTGGGCTTTGCGGTACTGCGCGACGCCGCCGCCAGCGGCACACCACAGCGCGAAGGCACCTGGCGCTGGGGCGGTGCCTACGGGCACAGCTGGTTCGTCGACCCGTCGCGTGGGCTGAGCGTGGTGGCGCTGACCAACACGCTGTACGAAGGCATGGATGGCGCCTTTGTCGATGAACTGCGCGACGCGGTCTATGCCGACCTGGAGACCACGCGATGAGCGGCCATGCAATCGATGCCGCCAGTCCGGCTGGCGAGGCCACGCGCCTGCCGTGGGCGGGCCTGCTTGCCTTGGCCGGTGGCGGCTTCATCACCCTGTTGACCGAGACCCTGCCGGCGGGTGTGCTGCGTCCGATGGGCGACAGCCTGGGCGTGAGTGATGCGGCGGTCGGCCAGCTGGTAAGCGTGTATGCGCTGGGTTCGGTGATGGCTGCACTGCCGATGACCGCGCTGACCCAGCGCCTGCCACGGCGTCCGCTGCTGCTGGCGGCCATCGCCGGCTTCGTGGTGGTCAATACGCTGACCGCGTTGAGCAGCAGGTACGCGCTGATCCTGGCTGCGCGCTTCCTGGCCGGCGTGAGCGGTGGCCTGCTGTGGTCGCTGGTGGCCGGTTATGCCGCGCGCATGGTGGTGCCGTCGCTGCAGGGACGGGCCATCGCGGTCGCGATGGTCGGTTCGCCGCTGGCGCTGTCGCTGGGGGTGCCGGCAGGGACGCTGCTGGGCCAGCAGATCGGCTGGCGCTGGGCGTTCGCGCTGATGAGCGTGCTGGGTCTGCTGCTGCTGGCCTACGCGCGCTGGGCGTTGCCGGCGCTGCCGGCCGCTGGGGCCGGGCAACGCACTTCGCTGGCGACCGTGTGGCGCCTGCCCGGTGTACGCAGTGCGTTGCTGGTGATGGCGCTGTACGTGCTGGCGCACAACGTGCTGTACACCTATATCGAGCCGCTGGCGGTCGACGCGGGTGCCGGTGCTTGGCTGGACCGGCTGCTGCTGGCCTTCGGCATGGCGGCGATTGCCGGCATCGCGATTGCCGGCTGGGGCGTGGATCGCCACCTGCATGCGCTGGTGTGGGCGGCGGTGATCGGCTTCATCGTGCCGGTGCTGGCCTTGCTGGTGTGGCCTGGCGTGGCGAGCGCGCTGCTGCTGGCGACGATCCTGTGGGGCGTGGCGTTCGGCGCCGTGCCGACCCTGTTCCAGACCGCCTTGGCACGGCGCGCCGGGGCCGCTGCGGACCTGGCGCAATCGATGCTGGTGACCGGCTGGAACCTGGCCATTGCGGCCGGCGGCGTGGCAGGCGGCGTGCTGCTGCAGGCCAGCGGCCCACGCCAGCTGGGATGGCTGCCGTTGCTGCTGCTGGCGGTGACCGCCGCGTGGCTGCTGGCACGGCCGAAGACCTGGGCGTAGGCGCAGGCCAAACGTTACGGAGGGGGCGGCCAGCGGCCGGCACTACCGTGGTCCACGCCATCCACGCATGGCGTGGATCTACCGAGCGCAGCGACCCGCGTTTGCCTTTGCTTTCGCTTTCTTCCGTTGATTCCGTGGCGGGACGCCGCCGCAATGTGCCCGTGGCCGGGTGGGTGGGTTGCGCAGGACGCCCAACCCCGGTCTTGCCCACCCGGCCCCACCTGATGGATCCACCGGGCGCGATCCTCCACGAGGGGCTCCGCCGTTCGCCGTCCTACTCCACTCCCTCACGCTCGATCGGCACGCTGCGCGGGTTCTGCATGTGTTCGCGTGCAGCGCCGTACTGCTGCTGCCGCTTCTGATGGAAGGCGACGAACTCATCGCGCGGCAGCGGCCGCGAGAACAGCCAGCCCTGTCCGAATTCCACATGCCGGCTGTGCAGATAGGCCAGCTGCGCTTCGGTTTCCACGCCCTCGGCCACCACCCACAGGCCCAGCTCCTTGGCCATGTCGATGATGTGCGGCGTGACCGGGCTGGTGGCGCTTTCGGTGCCGATCGCATCGATGAATGATTTGTCGATCTTCAGTGCATCCAGTGGCAGCTGCTGCAGGTATTGCAGGCTGGAGAAGCCGACGCCGAAATCATCGATGGCCACGCTGTGGCCGGCGCGGCGGGCGGCGGCGAGCATGGTGCGCGCGCGGTCCAGATCGAGGAAGCCACGTTCGGTGGCCTCCATCCAGATCTGCTGCGGCAGGATGCCGCTGCCGGCCATGTGCCGGGAGATCATCTTCAGGGCGCGACCGCTGCTGATGTCTTCAGCGGCGAGGTTGATCGCGATGTGCGCGCTGCGGTCGGCGACCAGCAGCTCGCGCATGTCGCGCACCACGTTCTCGATCACCAGGTCGGTGACGTCGGCGATCATGCCGGCCTCTTCGGCCAGCGGAATGAACAGGTCAGGGCGCACCTGGGTGCCATCCGGGCGTTGCCAGCGCACCAGCGCCTCGGCGCCGACGCAGATGCCGGTGTCCAGTTCGATGATCGGCTGGTAATGCAGGTACAGCTCGCGGCGACGGATGGCGGTGGCCAGTTCGCCGCGCAGGGAAAGGCGGCGCCGTGACAGCCAGATCACCAGCCCGGCGCCGGCGGCGGCCAGCAGCAGGCCCACCGGCACGTACAGCCAGGCCTGTTGGCGGAAGGCCGCGGCCAGCGCGGTGCGCGGTGTAGTGGCAACGGCCAGCCATTCCTCGTTGCGCGCGGTAGCGAACAGCGTGGTGTGGTCCAGGCCTTCGCCCGGGTCGCGCAGCAGTGCCTGCAGCAGGTCCGGATCCAGGCCGGGCTGTTTGGCCAGCAGGCGTCCATCGGGGCTGGCCAGTGCCAGCCGCACATTCGGGTCGGCGATGACATCGACGAAGCGGCGTGGGTCCACCAGAGCGTCGTAGGACCCATACAGGATCGCCAGCACCTGGCGTCGCCCGCTGATTTCCGGGCGCACGTCCACTGCGATGCCGGCGCCGTCGCTGGTGACGTGGTCCGGCCTGGGCTGATCCACATCCGACAGGAACGGCCCCCAGGAGGTGCAGCGCAGCTTGCCTCCTTCGAAGTAGCCCATCTGGTCAATCGATGGGGTGGTCATCACCAGGGTCTGCATGCGCCGGATGTGCTCGGGGCTGCAGGACACGTAGGCACCGGCTTCGGCGGATTTCAGCGCCGCCAGCGCCTCCTGGTAGGACAGGTCGGAGCGGCGCAGGGTGCGATCGGCGATGTCGCGCAGGCGCTGCTGTTCGACGCTGACCGCGCGGTCCCAGGTAGCGTAGGCCATGACCGCGATCGGCACCGCAGCGGCCAGCAGGGCCAGTGCGGTACCGCCGATGATGACGCGCAGGCGGCTCATGGCCGGGGCTCCAGCGGGGCGGGCGGGGCAGGGCGCATGGTCGGGCCGGTCCTTGGGCAGATGCGGCTATCTCAGCATGGCACCGGGCCGGGCGGAATGGGATCAATACGGTATTCGGTCACATTGTGGTGAAAGCGCCCTGCTTTGACGCAATGGGGCGTCTGGCGCTGGCGCTCGGCGTCGCGGAGGACTACCGTCGAACGCTTCGCCCGCCCCTTCCCGCGCCCATGACCGAGCCCGCCACGCCCCCCGAGCACCTGCGCCGCAGCCTGTCCAACCGCCACCTGCAACTGATCGCCATCGGCGGTGCCATCGGCACCGGCCTGTTCATGGGCTCGGGCAAGACCATCAGCCTGGCCGGCCCGTCCATCGTCTTCGTCTACCTGATCATCGGCGCGATGCTGTTCTTCGTGATGCGCGCAATGGGCGAGCTGCTGCTGTCCAACCTGCAGTACAAATCCTTCATCGACTTCTCCACCGACCTGCTCGGCCCGTGGGCCGGGTTCTTCTGTGGATGGACCTACTGGTTCTGCTGGATCGTCACCGCGATTGCCGACGTGATCGCGATTGCCGCCTACGCACAGTTCTGGTTCCCGGGGCTTGAAGCCTGGAAACCGGCGCTGGCCTGCGTGATGTTGCTGCTGGCGTTGAACCTGGTGACGGTGAAGCTGTTCGGTGAAATGGAATTCTGGTTCGCGCTGATCAAGATCGTGGCGATCTGTGCGCTGATCATCACCGGCGCCGGTCTGGTGGCGTGGGGCTTCACCTCGCCGAGCGGCCACACCGCGTCGCTGTCGAACCTGTGGAATGACGGCGGCATGTTCCCGATGGGCCTGGTCGGTTTTTTCGCTGGATTCCAGATTGCGGTGTTCGCCTTCGTCGGCATCGAGCTGGTCGGCACCACCGCCGCCGAAACCGCCGACCCCGAGCGCAACCTGCCCAAGGCAATCAACTCGATCCCGGTGCGCATCATCATCTTCTATGTGCTGGCGCTGATCGCGATCATGGCGGTCACCCCGTGGCGCCAGGTGGTGCCGGACAAGAGCCCGTTCGTGCAGCTGTTCGTGCTGGCCGGCATTCCCGCCGCCGCCAGCCTGATCAATTTCGTGGTGCTGACCTCGGCCACGTCCTCGGCCAACAGTGGCATCTTCTCCACCAGCCGCATGCTGTACGGCCTGGCCGAAGAGGGCCACGCTCCGCGCGGGCTGTCGAAACTGTCGCGCGCTGCGGTGCCGGCCCGTGGCCTGCTGTTCTCGTGCCTGTGCCTGCTGGGCGGCACGCTGCTGATCTACCTGATTCCCAACCTGGTAACCGCCTTCACCCTGGTGACGACGCTGGCCACGGTGCTGTTCATCTTCGTCTGGTCGCTGATCCTGGTGGCCTACATCGCCTATCGCCGTCGCTACCCGGAGCGCCACGCTGCCTCGATCTTCAAGATGCCCGGCGGCGTCGCCATGTGCTGGGCCTGCCTGGTGTTCTTCGCCGCCGTGCTGGTGCTGCTGAGCCTGCAGGGCGACACCCGCCAGGCGCTGATCGCCAGCCCGGTGTGGTTCGTGCTGCTGGGCGCGGGGTATTGGCTGCGCCGAAGGGCCGCGAGGTGATCCAACGTCTCCGTTCCATCGATTGATCCATCGTCTCCAGAGAGTTTCATCCACGCAGGGCGTGGATCTACTGTCAGCCGCAGGAAATCGGCCGCTGCCGTTGCCGTTGAGGTTGCCGGCCAGCGGCCGGCACTACCGCGGGTGCAGGGCGCAGCCCTGCCGACCCCCGTTCACCCAACATTCGCGGGCGCGGCCGGATCATCCGGCCGCCATGTCCCATCGACCTCTCCTGCTTGCACTGGTGCTGCTGCCCACCCTGTGGCCCGGGATGGCTGCCGCGCGCACGGTCTATCGCTGCGTGCAGGGCAACACCGTCAGCCTGGCCACCGCACCGGAGCCGGGATCGCGGTGCACGCCGAAGGAGATCGACGACAACGCCATCCAGGCCCCGAACCTGTGGGGCAACATGGGCGTGTTCAGTGGTGTGCTGTACGAGCGCGAGCAGGACGACGTGCTGGTCTATTCCACCCGCAACCTGCCCGGCTCGCGGGTATTCCTGAAGTTCACCGTGGCCACGCCGCCGGGCGAGCCTGCACACGAGGGCCTGGGCAAGGTCGGCGCGCCGCAGCTCGCGCAGCACGCCAGGCAGTTCAAGGCCGCGGCCAAAGCTACCGGCGTCGACGATGCCTGGCTGCGTGCGATCGCCCATGCCGAAAGCAATTTCGATCCGCTGGCGGTCTCGACCAAGGGCGCACAGGGCGTGATGCAGTTGATGCCGGAGACCGCACAGGAATATGGCGTGCGCGATCCGTTCTCGCCGCAGCAGTCGATCGAGGGCGGCGCGCGCTACATGCGCGCACTGCTGCGCCGTTACAACGGCGATCGCCCGTTGGCGGCGGCTGCCTACAACGCGGGCATCGGTGCGGTCACCCGCTACAAGGGCGTGCCGCCCTACGCCGAAACCCTGGCCTATGTGGACAAGGTGATGGCGCTGTACGCGCGCTACCGCGAAGCGATGGGCATCCGCACCGAAGTGCCAGCCCGCTAGCGGACGGTGCTGCCTGCACGTGGCGTTGTAGAGCCGAGCCGACGCTCGGCTGCGCCAATTGCAGCCGAGCATCGGCTCGGCTCTACACAAAAGCCGCTCAGCGCGAGGTGTAAGTGCCGACCAGGTCGTAGCGCTCGATGCGGCCGACGCGTGCCACTTCGGCCTGCACGTCGGCACGCTGCTTGAGTGCACGCCACGCGGCATCGATGCGCACATCGCCCGGCAATGACGGATAGGTGCGCATGTCCTGCAGGCTGGCCAGGGTTTCACCGCGTTCAACCGGCGAGCGCAGCTGTTCGATCAGCACGGCCGCGGCACCGTCCAGGTCGCCTTCTTCCAGCAGCATTTCGCGGTGGAACAGGCGGGCATCGTCGCGCTGGGCCAGGATCACCGCGCGTGCTGCATCGCGCGCCTTGGCATCACCGCGCTCGCGGGCCGCGGCGAACTGCAGCAGCGCCTGTGCGGCCTTGCCGTAACCGGCGAGGCCCGGCATGTCATTCACTGCCTGCGCAGCGTCCTGCATGCGTCCCAGCGAACTGAACACGAAGCCGACATTCATCTGGTGCTCGACACCATCCGGGCCGAGCGCGCCGATGCGGGCGGCCTGCTTCGCCGTGGCCAGTGCCTCATCGGTGCGGCCCAGCCGGCGCAGTGCGGTGAGCCGGCTGTTGAGCAGCCAGGCCACCCATTCCGCTTCTGTGGCGGCAGGCGATTCGCCGTTGCTGGCGGCAGCGGCCATGCCCTCGGTCAACGACAGCACTTCCTCGTTGCGGTCCAGCATCAGCAAGGTGGTGCTGAACTCGGCCATGCGCGCGTCCAGTGCGCGGTCGAGCAGGCCGGAAACACGTAGTTCATCGAGGTGGCGCTGTGCCGCCTGCACTGGATCGAAACGCGCGTCACCGCGATCGACATAGCGATCGAAGCGCTTGTCGCTGCGCAGGCGGATGATCTCGGCCGGGCTGTCGATGCGCGCCAGCGTGGCCGGAATGCTGTCGCCACGGCCGTAGTCGGCCTGCAGCGTGGCCAGCGCCAGCCACAGCCCGGTGGGTTCCAGGCCGCCACTCTTCCAGCCGTTGTCAAACAGCGCCTGCAGCAGGTCCATGCGCTTCTGCGGCTGGTCACGCAGGCGGTACTGCAGGTAGTTGACCGCGTGGTGATCGATCGGAAGCGGCGCGTCGGCGTGCTGCAGTGCCTTCACCAGCAAGGTGGTGGCTGCGGCCGGCTGGTTGTCCGACAGTTCCACTGACACCAGGGTGAGCAGGATCTGTGCATCCTCCGGCAGGGCCTCCTGCGCCCGCTGCAGGTAGCGGCGGGCCTGATCCGGCTTCTTCTGCATCAGCGCGGTCCAGCCGGCGACCTGCGAGGCGCGGCCGCGACGCTCGGCATCGAAGTCGTCCAGCAACGGATCCTCCATCAGCCGCTCCATGCTGATCAGTGCACCCAGCGTATTGCCGCCGCGTGCCTGCTGGATGGCTTCATCCCAGCGCGTGGCGTACGCTGCGTGTACTGCATCGGCGGTGGCCGATGGCTTCTGCGGGGCCACCGTGATCGAAGCGGAGGCGGGCGCACTGGCCAATGCGGCCAGCAGCAGTGCGGTGAGGGGGAGAGCGCGGGGCATGGAGAATCTCCATCCGTGGGAACCGCATTGAACCTGCTACGGCCAGCGAGGACAAGCACGACGAAGCGAATCCTGGCCTTCAGCCGCATGATCGGCCGTGGCGGATCGCACGCGCAGCGTCTATTGTCGGTGCCTCTTCAAGCAGCAGGCAGAGGCAGCGCAACACGATGGCACGGTGGCAATGGATGGCGGCAGGGGTGGCGTTGGCAACGGCGGTGGGCTTGGCTGCAACCTGGTGGGACACCCCGCTGAAAACGCTGGCCGGCCCTGCCGGCCCGGTGCCCACGCCCTTGGCCTGGACCGCGCAGATCGAGCCGCTGGCGGGTGATGGCCATCCCGGTGACCGCGACGGTGCGTCCGCGCAGGCGCGCTTCGCCGACCCGTATGCACTGCTGCGCGGCACCGATGGCAGTGTCTATTTCACCGATGCCGGTGACAACAACCGGATCCGCCGCCGCCTGCCCGATGGCCGCGTTGAAACCGTGGCCGGGCAGGGTGAGGGCCGTGTCGATGGCCCTGCGCTGCAGGCCAGCTTCAATACGCCCTCGGGCATTGCCGGCGATGCGCAGGGCAACCTGTACGTGGCCGACACCGGCAACCATGCGATCCGCCGCATCGGCACCGATGGCCAGGTGACCACGTTGGCCGGTGGCGAACAGGGCCACGCCGACGGCCCGGCCACGCAGGCCCGCTTCGATGCACCGATGGGCGTTGCGGTGGACGCGCAGGGCCAGGTCTACGTGGCGGACACGTTCAATGACCGCATCCGGGTGATCGGTACCGATGGCAGTGTGCGCACCCTGGCTGGTGGTGATCGGCCAGGCTTTGCCGATGGCGTGGGCGCCGCTGCGCGTTTCGATACGCCAGTGGCGCTGGCCTTCGACGCGCAGGGTGCGTTGCTGGTGGCCGATCTGTTCAACAACGCCGTTCGCCGGGTGGGGGCCGATGGCACGGTCAGCACCGTGGTCGCCGCCGGTGGCGTGATCAATGGGCCGCTGTCGCTGGCCACCACCCACGACGGCGTGCTGTACGTGGGTGATCTGGATGGCCACATCGTGCAGGTGACGCCGCAGGGCCACCAGATCGCGCTGGTCGGCAATGGTCGCCTGCCGCGCCTGGCCCGCCCCAGCGGATTGGCGATGGATGCCGATGGCAGCGTGCTGGTGGCCGACGCCGCAGGCTACCGCCTGCATCGCCTGCGCCCGCTGCCGGTGGGCGAACTGCCGGCACCGGCACTGGTCGGCCCGGCCGCCGATGCCGCGCTGCCGAAGACGGGGGGCCGTTGGCCGCTCGCACCGCAGGACGGCTGGCACGAAGTGGTCGGCACCCTGGGCGAAGTGCGCGGCAACTTCAGCGGTGAGAGCCGCCACCACCTGCATGGCGGCTTCGACGTGCGCGGTGATGTGGGCCAGACCGTGCTGGCGATTGCCGATGGCAAGATCAGCAGCCCGGTCGCGGCCTGGAACCTGGGCGAGCAGGCCGAAGGCCTTGCGGTGGACCGCCTCAAGTACATCCACATGCGCGTCGGCCGCACCCCGCGCGACGTGCCGTTCGACGCACGCTGGCAGGCGCTGTATGACGAGCAGGGCAAGCTGCAGCGGATGCGCGTGCGCCGTGGCATGCGCATCCACGTGGGAGACCGCCTGGGCAGCATCAACAACCAGGCGCACGTGCACCTGGCGGTGGGCACCGGGGGTTTCGAGACCAATGCGGTGGCGCTTGGCTTCCATAACTACGCCGATCACTTCGCACCGCGCATCACTGATGTAGCACTGCTGGATGACAACGACCAGCCGATGGCCGCAGGCAGCGATGGCGTGGTGATGGTCGCGCGGCAGGGGCGTGGCGTGCAGATCGTGGTGGAGGCCTGGGACCAGGTCGACAACAATCTGCCACGACGCCGCCTGGGCATGTACCAGGTGGGTTACCAGATCCTCGATGCTACGGGACATCCGCTGCAGGGCTACGAGCAGCCGCGCTGGAACATCGTGTTCAACCGCATGCCGCCGCAGCGGGAAGCAGTGCGCGTGGCCTACGCACCGGACAGCGGCATCACCGTGCATGGCAGCGCGGTGACCCGGTTCCGCTACCTGGCCACCAACACCGTGCGTGATGGCCTGATGGAAACCGGACGCTGGCAGCCGGCGGCGTTGCCGCCGGGCGAGTACGTCGTGCGCGCCAGCGTGCGCGACTACAGTGGCAACGAAGGCGTCGGCCCGCGCGAGATCAGGGTACGGCTGCTGCCATAGCCGCAGCCGGGGCGCCGCAGCGTTCGCGCTCGGCGTCCATGTCTTCCAGCAGCCGCACTTCGATGCTCCCGAAGCGTGCCCACGGGAAGTCGCGGGCGATGCGCATGGCGTCGTCGCGGTCGCGCGCTACGATCAGGTTGAAGCCGGCCAGCAGTTCGCGGGTCTCGGCGAAGGGGCCATCCAGTACGCGGCTGTGGCCATCACGCACGCGCAGGGTCTGCGCGGTGTCGACCGGCTGCAGCTTCTGCGCGGCCAGCAGCGTGCCTTCGGCCTGCAGTTTGTCGGCGTGGGCCAGGCAGTCGCGCATCAGCGCGTTGAATTCTTCGGTGGGCAGGGCCTGCAGCAGGGCAGGCTCGATGTAGATCAGAAGCAGGTACTGCTGCATGGCGCGGTCCTGGCGGGGGCGGGTGCCCATGATCGCGCAGGATTGCGCACGGGCATGTTGCAGCGCAGAAGCGCGCCTTCGGCGGGGATCGGCGAACGGCGGAGCCCCTCCGTGGTGGGGTGGGGTTGGTCGCTGAAAGCGGGTTTCCTGAGGGTGGGCCGTGCGGGTGGGATTGGCGGGGACGCCGTGAATCCGTCCCTGGAGGCTTAGCCGCGCCATCCATGGCGCGGATACCCCGCCAACCCCACCCGCCCGGCCCCAGACAGATTCCGGCGGCCGATCCACCACGGGAAATCAACAACAAGAGCAAAAGCGGGTCGCTTCGCTCGCAAAGCCGAGCCCGCCAGCCAACCGCCATTGCTGTTGCTGTTGCCTTTTCTCTTGGTCTTCCCGTGGTGGGTACCGGAGGCAGGAAACTGTCCAGGGCCGGGTGGGTAGGCGGGGCGGGGGTATCCGCGCCATGGATGGCGCGGCTAAGCCCCCATGGTGAAGTGACCCCCGGGAGTTGGACATCAGATCCAACCCCGAGGGATACATGAACAGATACGACGCGCGTTTCAAACTGCAGGTCGCCAAAGAGGCCTGCAAGACCTCCACATCGGTCAAAGCCGCTGCTCGTCGCTACGGCCTGGAGTT
>NZ_JAXBRE020000023.1:0-62318 GCF_047520985.2 Stenotrophomonas sp. BR163 | reverse complement strand
TGCCCGAGGAATCGTAGCCACGGTATTCAAGGCGCTTCAGACCCTCGATCAGTACCGGTACTACGTCGCGATCGGCGATCGCACCCACGATTCCACACATGTCACGCGTTTCCTTGAAGACGATTGCTGCATTCTAGCCTGCGTGTCCGGCTTCCCCCTCCTGTCCGCTTAATGAAAGTGTCCGGAAAGGTGTCTGCAGGGGGAAACTAGTCTAGTTCGTCCTGGAGGCCCTGTCCCCAGCTGGTCTATCCACCAAGCGTTTGACCTCATTCATCACAATGGTCAGCCCCTCATGCCAATCCGGGAGAGGAATGCCCAAATCCTGCTGCAGCTTGCGATTGTCAAGTACCGACCAGGCCGGACGCTTGGCCGGGGTCGGATACTCGGAGCTGGGAATCGCCTCGACCGTCGGCACCTTGGCCAACACGCCGGTGGCCAACGCTTCGGCGAAGATCGCTTCGGCGAACCCATGCCAGCTGGTCTGGCCGCTGGCGGTCAGGTGCCAGGTACCCGACAACTGCCCCGGATGCTGCAGCGCCTGCAAGGTGACATCAGCGATTAGCGCGGCCGGCGTCGGCGTGCCGACCTGGTCGGCCACCACCCGCAACGCATCGCGCTCGGCGCCCACGCGCAGCATGGTGCGCAGGAAGTTCGCGCCGTGCGAGGCATACACCCACGCCGTGCGGAAAATCAGATGGCGGCCACCGGCCGCACGCACCGCGTCCTCGCCATCGCGCTTGCTGGTGCCATACACGCCCAGCGGTGCGGTCGGCTCGTCCTCGCGGTAGGGCGCACTGCCCTGACCATCGAACACGTAGTCGGTCGAATAGTGTACGAACGGCACGCCGTGGGCCGCGCACCAGCGCGCGATTACGCCCGGCGCCTGCGCGTTAGCGGCGAAGGCGGCATCAACGTCCTGTTCTGCGCGGTCAACGGCGGTGTAAGCGGCCGCATTGACCACCAGCGACGGCTGCACGCGGTCCAGCAATGCAGGCAGGCCGTCGGGCTGGCCGAAATCGGCCGTTTCACAGGCACTGCCGTCCGGCAGCTTGCCGCTGCGGGTGGTCGCGACCACCTTGCCCAGCGGTGCCAGCGCGCGCAGCAGCTCCTGGCCAACCTGGCCGTTGCCACCAAACACCAGCACGGTCATGGCACGTAGACCGGCAGGCGGTCTTCAGCGATGTCCTTCAGGAACGGCGCGTTCTCGTCCTTGGCCGACAACGTCGGGACACTGACCGGCCAGTCCACGGCGATGTCCGCATCGTTCCAGCGCACGCCGGCATCGAATTCCTTGAGGTACACCTCCGTGCACAGATAGCTGAACACCGCTCGCTCGGACAGCACGGCGAAACCGTGGGCGAAGCCCTCTGGAATCCAGAACTGCTTCTTGTTCTCCGCGCTCAGCACCACCGCTTCCCACTGGCCGAAGGTCGGCGAGCCGCGACGGATGTCCACGGCCACGTCATAGACCTCGCCTTCCAGCACGCTGACCAGCTTGCCCTGCGGTCGCGGCCACTGGTAATGCAGGCCGCGCAGCACGCCCTGCGCAGAGGTGGAGACGTTGCTCTGCACGAAACGGTCCGGCAGGCCCAGCGCGGCGAAGCGCTCGGCGTTCCAGGTTTCGAAGAAATAACCGCGGGCATCGCCGAACACCGCCGGCTCGATCACCACGCAGCCGGGCAACCGGGTTTCAATCACTTTCATGGAACGACTCCACGCACGGCGAGCTTATGCAGGTATTCACCGTAGCTGTTCTTGATCAACGGCGCGGCCAGCGCTTCCAATTGTCCAGCGTTGATCCAACCCTTGCCGAACGCGATTTCCTCGGGGCAGCAGACCTGCAGGCCCTGACGGGTCTGGATCGTCTCGATGAAGTTGGATGCTTCCAGCAGCGACTGATGCGTACCGGTATCCAGCCACGCATAGCCACGGCCGAGCGCCTCCAGGTGCAGGTCGCCTTCGGCCAGGTAACGCTTGTTGAGATCGGTGATCTCCAGTTCGCCACGCGGTGACGGCTTCAATTCGGCCGCGTAATCGCAGGCCTTGCCGTCATAGAAGTACAGGCCGGTCACCGCATAGTTGGAGCGCGGCTTTTCCGGCTTCTCCACCAGATCGATCACCTTGCCGCTCTGGTCGAACTCGGCCACGCCATAGCGCTCCGGGTCATTGACCCAGTAACCGAACACCGTGGAGCCTTCCACGCGCTCATCGGCGCGCTTGAGCACGTCGCGCAGGCCGTGGCCGTGGAAGATGTTGTCGCCCAGCACCAGGCAGCTCGGCTTGCCGGCCACGAAGTCGCGGCCGATCAGGTAGGCCTGGGCCAGGCCATCCGGACTCGGCTGCACCGCGTACTGGATGTCCATGCCCCACTGCGAGCCGTCGCCCAGCAGCTGTTGGAACAGCGCCTGCTCGTGTGGGGTGTTGATGATCAGCACCTCGCGGATGCCCGCCAGCATCAGCACGCTGAGCGGGTAGTAGATCATCGGCTTGTCGTACACCGGCAGCAGCTGCTTGCTGACGCCCTTGGTGATCGGATACAGCCGGGTGCCGGAGCCACCGGCGAGGATGATGCCTTTACGCTGCGTCATGTCGTCTCCAGGGTTCAGGCCGCAGTGCCGATGCGCTGCAGACGGTAGCTGCCGTCCAGCACGCCGTTGACCCAGTCCTGGTTGTCCAGATACCAGTCGACGGTAAAGGCGATGCCCTGCTCGAAGGTGTAGGCCGGTTCCCAGCCCAGATCGTTCTTCAGCTTGGACGCATCGATCGCATAGCGACGGTCATGGCCGGGGCGGTCAGTGACATAGGTGATCTGGCTGCTGCGCGGCTGGCCATCCGCACGCGGGCGGCGCTGGTCCAGCAGGGCGCAGATCGCCTGCACCACTTCGATGTTCTGCTTTTCCGAATTGCCGCCGACGTTGTAGGTCTCGCCGACCTGGCCCTTGGCCAGCACTGTGCGGATCGCTTCGCAGTGGTCGGACACGAACAGCCAGTCGCGCACCTGCTTGCCATCGCCGTACACCGGCAGCGGCTCGCCGGCCAGCGCCTTGGCGATCACCAGCGGAATGAGCTTCTCCGGGAAGTGATACGGGCCGTAGTTGTTGGAACAGTTGGTGGTCAGCACCGGCAGCCCGTAGGTGTGGTGGAAGGCGCGGACCAGATGGTCCGAAGCGGCCTTCGACGCCGAATAAGGGGAATTCGGGGCATACGGCGTGGTTTCGCTGAACTTGCCGGTCTCGCCCAAGGTGCCGTACACCTCGTCGGTCGACACATGCAGGAAGCGGAAGGCCGCGCCCTGCTCGGCCGGCAGCGCCTTCCAGTAATCACGCACGGCTTCCAGCAGGCCCAGGGTGCCCACCACATTGGTCTGGATGAACGCCCCCGGGCCATCGATGGAACGGTCGACGTGGCTCTCAGCAGCGAAGTTGAGCACCGCGTCCGGCTGGTGTTCGGCCAGCAGGCGGGTCACCAGGGCACTGTCGCCGATGTCGCCCTGCACGAACACGTGGTTCGGGTTGCCGTCCAAGCTGGACAGGGTCTTCAGGTTGCCGGCATAGGTCAGAGCATCGAGATTGACGACCTTGATGCCACGGGCGACCGCTTCGAGAACGAAGTTGCCGCCGATGAATCCGGCACCGCCGGTGACAAGCCATGTGGACACTACCTGATCTCCTGTTGATCAATCATGTGGGTCGCAGCAGCAACCTGATTCAGCTCGACAGGATACATCGGGGCCACTTTCACGACTGCCTTCACACTGTGAACGAAGCACAGCACTCCGAAAGTTCTTGCGGCACTGCAACACAACCATACGCATTCGCATGGTCCCCTCAAGCCAGCTAGAATCAGGATCCCACCCCCGAACCGGTTGCTGTTGCAGGACCGGACGTTCTCTCCGTTATTGAAGGACCCCGTACCAGATGAAAATCCTCGTCGCGTACAAGCGCGTGGTGGACTACAACGTCCGCATTCAGGTCAAGCCGGACGGTTCCGGCGTGGTCACCGACGGCGTCAAGCTGTCCCCCAACCCCTTCGACGAAATCGCTCTGGAAGAAGCCCTGCGCCTGCGCGACAAGGGCATCGCCAGCGAAGTGGTGGTCGCCACCATCGCCCCGGCAGATGCCCAGGCGCATCTGCGCAATGGCCTGGCCATGGGCGCCAACCGCGCGGTCCATGTGGTCACCGACCAGGCCATCCAGCCGCTGACCGCCGCCCGCACCCTGCTCAAGCTGATCGAGAAGGAACAGCCGGACCTGGTGATCCTGGGCAAGCAGGCCATCGACGACGACGCCAACCAGACCGGCCAGATGCTGGCCACGCTGTGGGGCCGTCCGCAGGCGACCTTCGCCAGCAAGCTGGACATTGCCGACGGCAAGGCCACCGTGATCCGCGAAGTCGACGCCGGCCTGGAAACCCTGGAAGTGGACCTGCCGGCGGTGGTCACCACCGACCTGCGCCTGAACGAGCCGCGCTTCATCAAGCTGCCGGACATCATGAAGGCCAAGGCCAAGCCGCTGGAGACCCTGCAGCTGGCCGACCTCGGCGTTGAAGCCGCCGACACCTTCAAGACCACCCAGTACGCCGCACCGTCCAAGCGCAGCAAGGGTGTGATGGTCAAGGACGCGGCCGAACTGGTGGCCGCACTCAAGCAGAAGGGGCTGCTGTAATGAGCAAGATTCTCGTCATCGCCGAACACCACGACGGCAAGCTCAACGCCGCCACCGCCAAGACTGTCAGCGCCGCCGCCGCCATCAGCGGTGCCAGCATCGATGTCGTGGTGCTGGCCGCCGATCCGGCCGCCGTCGCCGCCGAGGCCGCGAAGATCACCGGCGTCGCCAAGGTCCTGACCGTGGCCAACGCTGCCAACGCGCAGCCCATCGCGCAGGTGCTGGCGCCGCAGATCGCGCAGCTGGCCAAGGGCTACACCCACGTGTTCGGCCCATCGACCACCTTCGGCAAGGACCTGATGCCGTGCGTGGCCGCCCTGCTCGGCGTCAACCAGGTCTCCGACCTGATGACCGTCGAAGGCAGCCACACCTTCAAGCGCCCGATCTATGCCGGCAACGCGATCATCACCGTGGAAGCCCCGGCCGACCAGATCGTGGTCGCCACCGTGCGTGCCGCCTCGTGGCCGGAAGCGGCCCAGGGCGGCAGCGCCGCCATCGAAGCAGCCAGCGTCGATGCTGTCCTGCCGACCCACACCCGCTTCGTCGGCCTCGCCGCTGGTGCCAGCGACCGCCCGGACCTGCAGAGCGCCAAGCGCGTGGTCTCCGGTGGCCGCGGCGTCGGTTCGGAAGAGAACTTCAAGGTCATCTTCCAGCTGGCCGACAAGCTCGGTGCCGCCGTCGGTGCCTCGCGCGCCGCGGTCGATGCCGGCTACGTCCCCAGCGACCTGCAGGTCGGCCAGACCGGCAAGATCATCGCGCCGGAACTGTACGTGGCGGTCGGCATCAGTGGTGCCATCCAGCACCTGACCGGCATCAAGGATGCCGGCACGATCGTGGCGATCAACAAGGACGGCGATGCGCCGATCTTCGAGATTGCCGATATCGGCCTGGTGGGGGATCTGTTTACGATCCTGCCGGAGCTGGAAAAGGCGTTGTAAGGCGCTCTGGACCGGAGCGGGTCCAGATCTACCCGAGGGGGCGTCCAAACAGACGCCCCCCCCTTCATTTCTGGATCCGGTGACCCTCGCCAATGAGCGGACGCTTCTTTAGATTCCTGATTTCCGGCGGCACCGCGGCCGCCGTGGAGTACCTCGTCTTCCTTTTGATCCAACTGTCTCTGGGGGAGCGTTGGCTCATCCTGAGCCAGACCCTGAGCTTTGGCTGCGGCTTTGTCGCAAGCTTCCTGCTCAACCGCAGCTGGGTCTTTCGCAGCAGCGGCGCAATGAAGGCAGAACTGCTAAAGTATGGCGCAATCGCCGCATTCAACCTCGTGGCGGGCAATGCGGCGATGCTGCTGCTGACCGGCCCTGCCGATCTGGATCAGTACATCTCAAAGTTGCTGGTGATGGGGTGTATCGCCGGCTGGAACTATCTGATTTTCTCGAAGCTGATTTTCAAGCAGCAGACCGGCAAGGCGTGATCACATGTCACTCGAATATTCCAATGTCGCTGTAGTGATCCCTGCCTACAATGAAGGAAGCGCGATCAAGGACACCATTCACGCGATTCCTGGTAACTTCCCCAAGATAATCGTGATCGATGATGGGAGCCGGGACGATACGCATGAGCGTGTCCGCGAAACCCGAGCGACCCTGATCCGCCACCCGATCAACCTCGGGCAGGGTGCTGGTCTGCAGACCGGCATCGACGCGGCGTTGCTGGATCCTGCGATCGAATACATCGTCACTTTCGATGCCGATGGCCAGCACCGGATCGAGGATGTTGAAAGAATGCTGGCCTATGCGGCACAGCACAAGGTGCAGATCGTGATGGGTTCCCGCTTCCTGGGCAAGGCCGTCAACATGCCGCGGATGAAGCGCGTCATCCTGAAGGCCGCTGTCTGGTTTTCCAATGTAACGTCAGGCGTACACCTCACCGATACGCACAATGGCCTCCGCGTCATCCATCGCTCGGCGGCGGAACGGCTAAAGCTGGAACTTCCTGACTTCTCGCACGCTTCAGAGATCGTCGAGCGGATTGGGCAACAGCACTTCAGCTATGCGGAAGTGCCGGTCACGATCATCTACAGCGAGTACTCCCGCAGCAAGGGCCAGTCGATGATCAATGCAATCAACATTGCCTTTGATGCAATCCTGAGAAAGGTGATCAAGTAACCATGCTCATTCGATTTCTGCTGATCGCCTCAACGCTGACCATCGCCTGGTATTTCCTTACCTCGCGCGGCACTAGCCGGTCCAACGCATTCAAGAAAGTACTGTTGGTGGGCTTTGTCGCCGCGGCAATCGTTGCCATTCTGATACCTGAAGCGCTTACGCAACTGGCGAATTTTGTGGGTGTCGGACGCGGCACCGATCTTCTGGTCTATGTACTGGTCCAGGTCGTCGCGTTCCAGATGTTCAATACCTACGCAAAAGACAAGCAGAACCAGCGACAGATCGTTCATCTGGCGCGCCGCATTGCAATTCTGGAATCCATGACTGCGACGGCGCCCGCGGCAATCAGTGGTGGTGCCACTCCGGCTGATGGCGAACAGAAGCACTGACGGAGCTGCAGCCAGATCGATCCGGCGGCCTTATCCACTGAAAGGAATTGGAGGACAACGTTGAGAAGCAGGATTCTGGTGACCGGAGGGGCAGGCTACATCGGCTCCCATACGGCAATCGCGCTGCTGGCTGCAGGCTACGAAGTTGTCATCCTCGACAACTTCAGCAACAGTGAGCGCTGGATACCTGCACGAATCGCAGAGCTGTCCGGCTCCAGCTTTGAATCGGTGGAGCTGGACCTGTGCGACAAGGCCGCTACGCTGGAGTGCCTGCAGCGAATCAAGCCCGATGGCGTCATTCACTTCGCAGCGCTGAAATCCGTTGGCGAGAGTTTTATTCGGCCACTCCACTATTATCAGAACAATCTCTCAGGCACCCTGAATCTGCTGGATGCCATGTTGCAGGTGGGCTGCAAGAACCTGGTGTTCAGCTCGTCAGCTACTGTCTATGGCTATCCTGAGCATTGCCCGATCGGGGAAGATGCTCCACTTTCTGCCATCAATCCCTACGGGCGAACCAAGCTGATGATGGAGCAGGCCATCCAGGACATCAGCGCGGCGAATCCGGAATTCAATACCGCCCTGCTCCGCTATTTCAACCCGGCAGGTGCGCACCCCAGTGGTCTCCTCGGCGAGTTGCCGCGGGGCACACCCAACAACCTGGTTCCATTCGTGGCTCAGGTCGCTGCTGGGCTGCGTGAACGGGTGCAGGTGTTCGGTGGAAATTATCCCACTGTCGATGGAACCGGAGTACGCGACTACATCCATGTCATGGATCTGGCTGACGCACATGTGCACGCGCTGGCCTACCTTTTGCAGCGCAAGCAGGATCTGCTAGTGAACCTGGGCACCGGGCGCGGATACTCGGTACTGGAGATCATCGCTGCATTCGCGCGCGCGAGCGGAAAGCCGATTCCGTACGACATCGTGGATCAACGCCCCGGAGATGCCGCTGAATGCTATGCCGATCCATCCCTTGCTACGGAATTGCTGGGTTGGCATGCCTCTCGCGATCTTGACCTGATCTGCGTGGATACCTGGCGCTGGCAGCAGCATCTCGAACAACACTGAATCTTCCGGCAGCGCCCCTAATCCGGACTTCCAATATGCATGTCACCATGCCTGCCCGTGTAATCGGGCTGCCGCAGGCTTCCGTCGTCGCAGGACTACTAGCCGCTGCCGCGGCAGTATCCATCATCTCCCGCGTGCCCGGGTCCGAGCTTCTGGGCTTCTGGCAGACGTTGAGTGTGGCGGGCCTTTGCGCGGCGGGTCTCTGGTACGTTCTTGTGCCTGTGGCACGCCGGCTGGTTGTCTGGCAGACAAGCCTCGGGCGACGTGGGCGCTGGCTGTCCATCGTGCTGGCTCTTCTGTCTGGAATGATCTGGCTGTATGCCTTACCAGTCGGACCGGCGCCTGCCGGCGTGGCCGATGTGACGGTGAGTGTGCTTGATGGTAGCAATGAGCATGCACAGGGCCGGGAAGTCTGGCTGCGCCTAGAGCGCGATGGCGTCGATGTGCCTTCGGCGGATCTGAAGCAGACCGGCGACTGGCTCGACAAGGCGCCGTTCCTAGTCGCCGCCAATCCACCGGGCCAAGCCTCCGTACACTGGCATGGATCCTATACCAACAGACTTCGCCTGGTGTTCATTTCGCATGCCTGGTCTGGGCGTGCCCGAGTTGCGTGGAATGGCAACCACAAGGACTTGGACCTGTATAGCGCGGAAGGCAGCAGTGCCACCGTCGATCTGGCAGGCATGGTCACCACCAACGGCTATCTTGCCTTCCCTGAACGCAATGGCCGCCAGTGGTTCACTGCGGCGTGCGATGCGCTTGTACTGGGTGCGCTGACCCTATTCGTCTTTGGATGGCTTGCAATGCGACACTGCATGGAAGCCGAGGCTGCGTCACATGGCGCGCTGGCGAGCCTGCAACGCCAGACGATGATGCTTGCCATGCCCATAGTGCTGACGAGCCTCTTTGCGCTTTTCATCTTCTATCCGGGTCTGATGACCTCAGACTCACTGGATCAATGGCGCCAGGCAGGCCATTTCGCATTCAATGATGCCCACCCGCTACTGTATGGCCTGTTCATGGTGGCCATGCGCTTCGTCTGGGATAGTCCCGCTTCTGTAGCGCTTGTGCAGCTGCTTCTCTTCTCCGCAAGTTGCGGCTGGTTACTGGCCAGCCTGCAGCGCCTGACAGGCACCTCGAACCGAGTTGTCTGGGCATCGGCGTGGCTTGTTGCTCTGTATCCACTGCTGCCGATTACTGCGGTGACGCTGTGGAAGGATGTGCCATACGCCACCGCTGTGATTGCACTGACCGCCTTCCTCATGACTTCGCTGTCCCACCGTAATGCGCAGCGAATCAGCGCAGGCGGTGCCGCTGGCCTCTGCCTGATCATGTTCTGCGCGATGACCCTACGCCACAACGGCCCGCCGGTTGCCTTCGCCGCCGCGCTGGCGCTGTTCTTCCTCGCCAAGAAATCCCGCTTTCGCGTGGTGCTGGCACTGGTCGGCGCCATCGTATTGATGGCTCTACTGAAGGGACCGGTATCGAGCGTAGTCGGCATTGATCGCAAACCGGTGAGCTACATTCTGTATTCGCACCACATTGCTGCGCATCTGGCTGCCCATCACCTGCCCGAAGATCCTCAGGAAAGAGCACTGCTGCGACAGCTCAACCACAAGCAGCCCGACTGGGCGTACAACTGCGCAACGGTCAATCCTGTGATCTTCAACCCGGATTTCGATGCACATCAGGCCATGCAGCACAATGATGACCTGCTCCGGATCTGGTTGGCGCTTGCGACGAAACGGCCCGACATCGAGTATGCCCACGGTCTATGCTCGAGTGGACTGATCTGGCGCGTGATCGATTCGGACATCGACCCCCTGTATCTTGCAAGCCTTGGGCTATGGGCACCGCACGGTAAAGTGACGTGGATTACCGGCGAGGCAGGCGCCCCCTCAGCGGAATCCAAATCGCCACAACTGGCCGAGTTCATAGGCCAGATGGTGTTGATGCCGGGCATGCAGGCTGTGTTTCGGCCGGCACTCTTCATGTATGCGCTCATCTTCGCCTGTGGCGTAGCGATGTACCGCCTCAATGACCGATCGATGGCTCTGTTGTTGTTCCTGCCCGCAGTGCATACCGCCTTCTTGTCCATTTCGATCGTGGCACAGGATGCACGGTACCAGCTGCCCTTGTACGCGATCACCCTGGCTGCGGTTCCGTTACTTCTTTTCGCCCGCAGGGCGACTACCCAGCAGCCCGCCGATGCAAACCCGCGTTCCCGCCCGGCATGAGTTGGTATAAGACAGCCAATGCCAGCGGTCTGGCAGCAGGTGTGGTTCTGTCGGCCGCGTGGCTGCCGGCATCGGCGCGCTTCCTGAGCCTGGCTACAGCGCCTGCAGTGATGGTGTTCATACTTGCCAGCGTGCTGTCTGGCTGGTTGATGGCCGCCGTCCTGCGGCGTACGCACCCGATATGGAGCCGTGTAAGAATCGGCGCGCGGATAGGCTGGATCACCAGCTGCATCTTTGCCGGCTGGCTGCTGACCTGGATGATTCCATTCGACCCGGCACCAGCAACAACGCTGCAGGTGGAGATCGAGTCCCTCGGTAAGGGCACCCCCGAATCCAAGGGATCGGAAGTCTGGGTCCGCCTCATAGCTGATGGCCGTGATGCCCGGCTGCGCGACGTCGAGGCGGGCCCAAGCTGGACTGCGGCTAATGGCTACCTTATCTCTCCGATCAACAGCCCACCGGACAAGATCCACTGGAACGGCCATTATTCCAGCGACGTCTACGTGGAGTTCTTCACCCACCCCTGGTCTGGGCAGGCAACCCTGCGCTGGGCCGGCAAAGAGCAGCACTACAACCTCTACAGCCCCACTGGTGGCGAAATCCGGGTTCGCCTGGCCGGAGCTGTCCCCAATCCACACTTCCTGACGCTTCCCACGCGGACGCCCTTGCAGTATCTGGTGCAGGCCTGCCAGTCCGTGACTCTCGGCCTGCTGCTGTTGGCCGGCTTCGGGCTGGCATCGCGTTGGCCATCGCCCTGGCAATCAGCACGGAACGACGAAGCGCAACCGTCATTGGGCCGGGAAGTCTTGATCGCAGCACTGCCATTGCTGCTTGTCGGCAGCATCCTGCTGGTATTGTTCCTCCCCGCCATCCTGACCACCGACTCATTGAACCAGTGGGCGCAGGCGGCAAGCGGGAGTTTCGATGACGCCCATCCGGTTCTGTATGCGTTCTACCTATGGTTCATCCAGCAGATCCTGCCCAGCCCCACCCTTGCAGCCTGGCTGCAGCTGGCCGTTCTGGCGCTGGCATCCGGATGGTTGGCGACTGTTGTCCGCCGCGCCTGCAACGCGCCGCGCTGGACATCGACGGCCGGCGGCCTGCTGCTGGCTGCGTATCCAGTGACGGCGTTGTCATCCATAACACTGTGGAAAGACGTTCCGTATGCAACCAGCGTGGTCGCGCTGACCGCCTTTGTCATTGGCAATACCTTCCTCGACCGACCAAGCCTGCGCAAGTGGTACAACTGCCTGGCGTTGGTGCTGCTCGCTGCCTGCTGCATGGCGCTGCGGCACAACGGGCCTCCCGTAGCGGTCGCGGCCTTCTTGATCCTCCTGCTGCGGCCCGGTACCCGCATGCGTGTGCTGGCCTGCTTGCTGCTGGCTGCCAGCCTCATGTGGGGCATCAAGGGCCCGTTGGCCGACAGCCTGGGCACGCATCGCAGCAGTGCGGCTTACATGGCATACACCCACCACCTGTCCGCGCATCTGGCAGCAGGGCAGAATCCGGAGTCTGCCGAGGACAACGCGATACTTGAAGCCGTCGACAGCGGAGCCAGCGACTGGCGATATCGCTGCTCGATGGTGAATACGACCATCTTCAATGATCATTATGATATTCCGACGGCCGTGAAGCATCAGGATGACCTGTTCCGGATCTGGCTCGGCATGGCCCTGAAACGGCCGGATATCGAACTTGACCACGTGCTTTGTGCCAGCGGAATGGTCTGGCGCTACCGGACCTCGGGGCCACTGTATCTCTATGTCTTCGGCTTCGAGATCGGCGAAGAGCAGAATCTGCAATGGGTGCAGCCGGGGCTGAGCGGACCGCCGCAAGCATCCGTGCTGCCGAACGCGACCAACTGGATGGGCAAGACCCTGTTGAAGCCGCAGCTGGGACGCCTTTGGCGCCCCGCTCCTTTCCTGATCGCGCTGTGCCTGCTGACCGTAGTTGCGTGGAGGCGCACCGGTGATCGGCGCATACTGCTTGTGCCGATGCTGGTGCTGGTTCATAGCGCGATCCTGATGGTGGCGATCATTGCCCAGGACGCGCGCTATCAGCTTCCCCTCTACATGGTGTGCCTGATCGTCGCGCCAGCGCTCGCGCTGGCACGGCGGCAACCGCATCACATTCCGTTGGCCGCCGGGCGCGCCGCCGGATAGCGCAGCAGGAGGCGATGCAATGCATGACGCGGCATCGCCGCCGTATCATGCGAAAGGAAGGCCAGCAACAGCTGTACCCCAAGAACCAATGGCAACGCTGCCAGCATGATGGTGCCGAGCGGGGTAATGAGGCCACCTTCCACTGAACCGATCCAGTGATACAGGCCGAACGCCACGCCAAAAACGATCATCGGCACGGCAACCAGAAGCTCGAACGAGGCAATGTTCATGTCTCGCAGAAAGTAGCCGTAGATGATTCGCTTGCTGGTATTGCGTACGTGCTTGGCGAGGAACTCGCCAACGATCTTCGATACCTTCAAGCCGCTTATTTCGTCGCCGTAGCGGGCGTCCATCGGCACGTCGAGCACCTTTGCCCTCATCACATTGAGCCGGAACAGGATGTCGCTCTCGAAGAAGTATCGCGAGCTGATCGAGTCGTAAGGCAAGCGACGCGCAACTTCAGCATGGATGGCGGTATAGCCGTTGGTGGGATCGAACAGGTCCCAGTACCCGGTCGATGCCTTTGCCATGAACGACAATCCAAGGTTGCCAATCCGCCGCAGCAGGGGCATCGACTTGATCTCGCGCAGATCGAAGAACCGATTGCCCTTGGTGTAATCAGCATCAGCCCCGAGGATCGGCGACACAAATGCTTCGATCAATGCCGGGTCCATCTGGCCATCGCCGTCGAGCTTGACGATGACCGTCGCGCCGTCTGCCACAGCGCGGCGGTAGCCATGCATGACGGCACCGCCTACTCCGGTATTCACGCGGTTACGCAGCACGACCACACGAGGATCGCTGCAGCTCCGTTCGATCAGATCGCCACTGCCATCAGGGCAGGCATCATCAACACAGTAGATGCGATCGACCTCGGGACCGATTTCAGCCAGCAACACTAGGATCTGGCGGGTCACCTTGTAGCATGGGATCACCACTGCTATGCCTCTATCCCACTCCATCGCCTTTCTCCAGCAACAATGATGCATGTGTTTCTGCCCCGGACGGGGCATCTCAAAGACAACTCAGCGGCGCAGCCACCGCAACAGCGCCGACAATCTGTATCCCAGCCCGACGATGCGACTACGGCGCAATGCCTGCATCTCGTCGAGCGCTTCGACAACGCCACCCAGCAACAGCCCCGATGAGCTCCCGTCGATCCGTGGGGGAGCGGCCAGCGCCCCCAGCAGGTTCGGCGACACCACCGGCCCCTGCCCAATCAACGTCGCCCCGCCCACCATCTCCGCATAAAGCAGGCTGTGGCGAGCGCGCATGGCCGGATCGTGGATCATTGAATCCGGTCGCTGCCGGTAGAAAAAATGTACGTCATTGGTCACAACGAAACGACTGCCTTGTTGCAGCGCGCGACGGTAAAGCTGCCAGTCTTCATAGGAACGCAGGCTTTCGTCATAACCGAGTGCACGCAGTACCGAAGTTCGCGCCAGGCTGGTCGCCGTTGAGAAGCGATTGCCCAGCGCACCGGAATCAAATGCCGCACCAACCATCGGCAAGCCCTGACCGAGCCGCAACTCGTTCACATCAAGCGCAGATTCGTCACCGAAGAAGTAGGCGCAGCGAGGAACAACGAAGTCGTGCGCAGGGTGTCGCTGCAGTGCTCGTACAGCAATCGAAACAAACTCTGGCGACACCAGGTCATCAGCGTCCAGACACAGGGTGAACTCACCCTGCGCTGCGGCAACGCCGGCATTCCTGGCAGCAGACAACCCCTGGTTGAACTCAAGACGGACCACGCGCAGGCCAGCGGTGGGGCTTGCTTCCAGCTCTTCGATGAGCTGCACGGTGCCGGGATCCGTCGATCCATCGTCAACAACGATGACCTCCAGATCGCTCCATGAAAACTGCTGTATGTTGCACAAGGTCTGCGGCAGCCAACGGCCCATGTTGTAGCAGGGCACGACCACGGAGACCTTGGCTGGGCCCGGCGTACCAACGTCAAGCTTGGGCAGCGGCGGGGAAGGCCCCATCCGCAGGTGACGAGTGGGCACCCACTGCTGCGAAGCCCGCAGCGCTTCGAACAGCCCACGGGCATCCGTGTAGCCAAGATGGGTCCGCCCCTGTTCCCACCCCTGTGCGGCAGCCAGCGCCGGGTTGGCGACATCCACAATCAGGCTATGGCCATGAGCAAGCAGCTCCCGCGCCAGAGCCGAGCCTGCAGACCAGCGATCAGGCATGACCACACGCATGGGCGAAGCGCGCAGGCAATCTGCAGGCGCTTCCTGGAAACGATGGCGCAGGGCAGCAGGCACCACATGCAGCACTTCGGATAGAAGCGCAGGCTGGCAAACGACCGAGACCTGCAGCAGACCATCATTGCTCTGCTGCAGGTAACCGGAAATCGCCCGCAGGCACTGCCTGAGAGCAGGCGCTTCGGTTGCGACGCAAGCCAGTGCTGAACCCACTGCATGGTGCTCCGACACGAGCCCGGCTGACTCCAGCAGCGTCGCCTGCAGGTGAAGCGGCCTCTGGCTGCCTGGTAGGAAGTGCTGCAAGGATTCCGCGATCGCCTGACTATCGACCAGAACCTGGTCGCATTGCTCCAGGCACATCCGCTCCATGTCCATCAACATCAGCGCAGCCATCTCGACATTGCGTCCCTGCCTCAGGACTTCGATGGCCTGGATGCCGTCAAACCGCAACATCACGCGCGTAGTGTCAAACACCTCTGACAGAGCTCGCTCCTGGAGAAGTGCATAGGCCAGCGCACCACACGATGGAATCTCCACACAGTCCAGGTGCACATCCTGCTGCAGCGCCCGAAGCGCCGCCATCACCGCCAATGACCAACCGAGCTGCTCCGCGTCACCACTGCGGCGGACATCAGGCAACCGTCGGCCCTGCATCGCATGCAAAGGCGAATTCACGCACAGCGTGCGTCTCTCTGCACACTCCTCGAGCAGGTCGGCGGGCGGCGCTCCCTCGCCAACGATCAGCACCGAAGCAGCGGGCATCGCGCGCAGGCGGGCACGCGCCAATGCAGCCCGCTCTCCGCCAACACGCCAACACGCCAGCTGGATGACGATCACATGCATCGATGCTGCCCCGGAACGCTCACCGCAATCGGCGATAGATCGGCGCCAGTCGCTGCACCGACCATTTACCCAAGCGCAGTACCCATGGCGCCCGCTTCTGCAGAAGCCTGGCAAGTGCCAGGGTGTAGCGCACGGACTCGCTTTCCATCAGTGCCTGCAGCCGATAGGCCATTTCCGCGTTGGAGGCATCCCCCATGAACCCGCTCGGCGATACATGCGCACCAAAGATGAAGTACGCAGGCACCTCCAGTGAGCCGACACGCACGCGCTTGCGCTGCAGGCGCCGGCGCATCGCGATCTGGATCTGCTCCAATTGCCGTTCATCTGGTTGCCCCTGATGCCGTGCAAGCACGTTCACGGCGGAAGTCACCATGAAGCGCGCACCCGACTGGCAGGCGCGCAGCATCATTTCCCATACTTCAAGTGCAGGGATGACGGGATCGAATGCGAAGCGCCTGGCAACCTCGGTCCGGATCACGTAGCTTTCCGGCGCCAGGCAGTTCTCGTAGAGTCCTGCGAGGCGTCCTTCACCATAGAAAATGCGGAATCCATCCGGGGCGACATTGCCGGCGATTACATCATCGGGATCCACGGTCACGCCCACCTGCCCCACGACCACATCAAAATCCGGGTGCGACGCCAATGCGCTCACCGCGACCTTGAGGAAGCCCGGCAGCAACTGGTCACCACCACGCACGAATCCAGCAAACGGCGTCTCAACCAGCGCAAGGCCCATGTTGCGCGCTACAGCGTCACCAACGGGCACCGCAAGCCGATGCACGGACAAACGCGGATCATTGCTACCCAGCTGGTCCAGCGCAGCGATATCGCGTGGGTCCCGCGAGGCATCGTCAATCACGATCAGCTTGTCAAGCGTCAGATTGGACGCGAGGATGCTATCCAGCGTATTCAATACGCGCCCCGCACTATCGCGGTTGACGACGACTACGGTCAATTGCCTGTCCAGGGGAACCGCAGCAGGTATTGCCACCGGATCAAGCCCCTTCCAGGGAAGCGGGTCCTTCGGCACCTCGACCGGCGACAGTCGGCCGGGGGTGCTTTCAAACAGGCCGCAAAGCGCGCGTGCCAGATCTTCGGCGCTCCCATCAAACGTGCTGCAGTTGTATCCATCCCGCCACGGACTGCCCGGCCCGAAAGCCGGATTCTGCGCGTTGAGCACGCAAGCTGCGCCTGACAGCGATGCCTCGTACGCAGCAAGGCAGAAAGACTCCCATGGCGATGGGAATACGCATACCGCGCCAGAAATGCTCTTCTCGCGCGCCGCACCGGTTACGCCACGGGCAAACACCACCCGGCTGCGCAGTTCCTCCGGCACCAGCGAGATGACATACTCCTGATAGCTCACATCAAAAGAATGCGCCAGGAAAACAATGTTGCCCTGATAACGCGGCCTGTCCCGCAGGAACTGGATGCAGCCACGGATGAAAGTATCCGGGCGCTTGATATCCTGCAGTTTCGAAGTGAACAACAGCGGCGTTGAATCATTGATCACGGTGGTCTGTGTGACCGGCTGCATCGTATCCAGCAACACCGGCGGAGCATGCAGGCGCAGGCGTGGAGTCCACTCCTCCTCGCTGAAGCCGTAGAACACGCGGAACGCCTCGGCAACCGGCGCGATCTGACCGACGATAATGTCGCAATCGGCCAGTGCCTTTCGCTCTAGGTCAAAGAGATTCAACCCGTGCACACTCTGCACGCGCGGCTCAAAATCGGCCAGGATGCTGTCTGTAGTGTGCAGGCGCACGGCCAGCGTGGCCGTCGTCAATGCGCTGCCAAGCAGCTTTTCCTGGGTTGCGGCGAACGCAGGTGCCCCCCAGTCCACGAACTCGACATACTCAAGCGGGCCTTTCAGGCGTTCCAGCTCGAGCAGCCCCTGCAGCACATGCACCGATTCCCAATGCAGCATGCTGTGGGTGAACGCCGACATTGGCGGGAAAATCTCCCCACGCTCGTCTACTTGTTGAAAGCGCGAATGCGGCCACGCGAGGAAGGTCACGCCCGGGTGGGCGACCGCGAACGCGTCCGCCTCGACGTTGTCGCCGACGTAAAGTACTGCCATCTCCGCGCGATCTTCTTCCGGCGCGGTCATCAGCATGTTCGCGATCACGCGTCCAATGCCACCGGCGGTAAAGGGGAAAAGTTCGCGGGTAACGAAAACCCTCAAGCCCATTTTTAGATTTCCATAAATTCTGAATATCGCTCGAAGGACAACGCCACCATCTGGCGCGAGTAGGACGACATCATGTCATCCATCTCCACTGCGGGAGCCGCCAATATCCGGCGCAGCGTCTGGCGCACATCGGCAACGCTGAGTGGATCGGCCACCTGGGTAATCTCGACATAGGGATGGTCTTCCAGCGCATCCATCCCCAGACGTCCCCGCAGCGCGGGAGTACCGGCAGCAAGTGCCTCCAACTCCACCATCGGATGGCAGTCGACGATGGAGGCATTCATCACTGCATCGGCTTGCGACATCGCCTCCATCATCTGCAACTGGCTGAGTTTTGGAAGACGCTTAACATTCTTGTCCACCCGGTACGGTAACGCGAAATCATCCGCCATCAGCCAAATGTTTGCCACTTCCGCGGTCGCAGCCGCGGCTGCGGCATTCGTGAAGATGTTCTTGTGAATCAGGTTCCAGGACGGAATGAATACGGTGGCTCCGGTCGCCCGCCGTGGAATGCGCTTGCCGGTATAGGCTGGCGGCATGTTATAGACCTGCCTCTGCCAGCCCGCTACATCTGCAAGCGCCGCATGGGAACCTGCGCGCATGACACTGACCCTGCGGATCAGACCAGTGCGGACCGCCTTGTAGGCCAACGCGAACAGGCGCCGTTCTTCAACATGGATCCACATCGAGGGCGCGCCATGCCAGACCATGTAGATCCGGTCGAATCCGGCTGCAGCGAGGCCTTTCACCCACTGCAACATGCCATCGGAGAATCCATGAATAACCAGCCGATTCACCTTGTTGGCGGCAAGCAGACGGGCCACCTCCTCAACATCGCCGGCGCCGGGCGCTGAGGTACTGGTCACCGCAAGCTTGTGTCCCGGGAGCGAGCCGCAGGCCGCACGGATACCGAACCACTCCTGATGCATGATGTGGCAGACCCGCTCATGCCCAACCACAGCCTGTGCGAATCGCATGTCACGGCGGGCGTTGAATTCGTACACCGGAGGTGCCGGCTGACCGACCGAGGCACTGCCACCCACCGGCGCTTCGAGGTATGGCATGGCGCGCTCTTCCGTTCGGCTGCTCAGGACCTGGCGGACCTGCTCACGGAGGCCCTGTTGCCATTGCAGGTGCTGGTTGGCGCTTTGGGCAGCTTCCAACCGGGCCTGCACCTGCTCAAGCTCTCGCTCCTGCTGCGCCAGCGATTCGACAAGCGTCGCTTCACGCGCATGCAGCGCTTCAATCCGCTCCAAGGACTGGACCTGCTGCACGGAGGTCTCGCCAGCCAGCACGCCGATACGCATCGCCAATGCCGGAAGCGCATCAATGGCTGCGGTAAGATGGCCTATACCATCCAGCAGGCCCACGTCATCGCCTAGATGCTGTCGCGCGATGTCCAGATTCGTTCGCGCGCGTTCTTCGGCCTGACGATAGAGCTCCACCGCATCACGCATCTGCGCGATGTCGCCGCCAAGCGTGGCACTTTCCACTTCCATGCCACGCGCAACAGCCGTGGTAGCTTCCAGCGTCCGCAACAGGTAGTCACCAGCGGTGATCGGTTCAAACCCGCGGGCGCCCGGCACACGAAGCTGGCGTGGGATCCCGGCGGCGGATTCGTGCAGAATGTAGATGGCATGGTCCGAAAGGATTCCGTCTTCGACGTCCACATTCATGTCCGGCGCCAACGTGCCGGCAACATCATGACTCCAGCAACCTGCGTGCCACAGGTTGGCCAGCAGGCTGATCGACACCGGTCGGTTCTCGATGAAGCACAGCCGTCCTTCGGGCGCCAGCAACGCACGCATCTGTGCAAGTACGTCTGCCGCCTGTTCGCGGTCGTTGTGGATCAACACCGAGACGGTGAAGATCACATCAAACTGCTCGCCCTGCATGGCGTCGGCCAACGAAGATCCGACGCGGATGCGATGCCCGATGTCTGCGGCCAGTTCAACAGGCGGTTCACGCAGCAGTGGCTCCACCATAGCAGGGGAGATATCGAAACCGAAGTAGTCCACGAAGGCATGCTGCGGCAGCAACCGCGCAAGACGTCCGAAGCCCACCCCGAAGTCCAGAACCCGAACCGGCCGCCCCAGTTGTTCGGAACGCTCGGCGAGGAATCCCACCAGCCACGCTTCCTGCCGGGCGTAATTGCTGTTGCCCGCCTCACGCCGGATCTTCTGCTGGTCGGCATAGAGATCACCGCTCCTGTTGATCCAGTAGTCCCGGTTACGAGTATTCATCAGGCACGGGCCTCTATCGGCTGATCGCTGGTGATGCGCCCATGCTCAAGATGCATGATGCGATTGCAGTTAGCGGCGATGATGTCCTGATTGTGGCTGGCCAGGACCAGAATGCTGGCCTTCTGTACGATTTCGGCGAGGCGTTGCTGAGCGCGGGCGTTGAAGTCCGCATCGCCGACACCCAACCATTCGTCCATCAGCAGAATCTCGGCATCGAAACTGGTGGCAATCGAGAACGCCAGACGCACCATCATGCCACTGGAGTACACGCGCACCGGCATGTTCACATACGGGCCAAGGCCCGAGAACTCGGAGATCTGCGGGATCTTGCTTTGGATCTCAGCACGGGAAAGCCCATGCAGCAGCCCCTTCAACCGGATGTTCTCGACACCGGTTGCTTCGAAATCCATGCCCATCGTCACGTCCAGCAGATTGGCAACGCGCCCCTGGCTGCGGATGTAGCCAGAAGTTGGCTCATAAACGCCCGCAAGTGTTTTCAGCAACGTGGTCTTGCCTGCTCCGTTATGGCCGACGAGACCCAGCTTGTCACCCTCACGCAGGTTGAAGGTGACGTTCTGGAGAGAATCCACTACGGTCACGTTGCGGCTGGTGGGAGCCACGCGCCCGCCGGTAACGGCGGACATGATGGCTCCCTTCATGGAGCGGTTGTTGGTGCCATAGATCGGCAGCTGGACGCTGCAGTCGACCACTTCAATGAAGGTCATGGTGTTACACCCACAGCGAGATCTTGTGGCGATTTGCCGCCAGGAAGGGAAGCGCGATCACAAACGCCGCGGCGATGAAGGCGAGTACGAAGTAGTACGAGTGCGCTTCTGGAACCTGTCCCATCAGCGGCATGCGCACGATCTGGATGAAGTGGTAGATTGGATTGATATCGGCAACCCAACGATGCGGGCCCAGCATGTCCGCCTTCCAGATGATCGGCGTCATGAAGAAGCCGAGCTGCATGAAGTTTGCGATCGCGGGTTGCAGGTCGCGGAAGCGAGCAGACAGCATGCCGAATATCGCCGTAATGGGAATGGTCGCCAGCACAATCAGGGCAACGCCCGGCAAAGCGAGCAACCAAACCAGCTCCGGCTCGATCTTGAGAAATACAACAAACGGCAGATAGGCGACTGCCCCATGCAGGAACACGATGAAGGTTCGTGTCACCAACCGCATCACATGAAGCGTCATTGGCAGCCGCATCGAACGGATCAGATTCTCCGAAGCAGTGAACGTGGTACATCCCTCCTGCACTGTGGTCGAGATGTAGATCCACACAATATCGCCAAGAGCGATGTAGGGCAGATAGTCCCGAAGGTTCATCCGGAACAACTGGCTGTAGAGCAGGCCAATACCGAGGATCAGCACAAACATGCTGATGGTAATCCAGAAGGGACCCAAGACTGATCGGCGATACTTGTGCTTGATGTCAAGTAGTGCCAACGCCGTCCAAGCACGCCAGGCTCCCATGCCTTCGGCAATGTCACGAATGAACGCCGGGAGAGCCTTCATCTGAGTATCGTGGCTGCTGATTCGGACCGGACGCCGATCAGCTTCCGCCTTCAAAATAGTTTCGGTGTTCAAGCCAATGCTCCTTCCAGATCCACCTGCAGATCCCCCAACTCTTCCACACCCACGCTGAGCCTTACCAGCGCATCACTGATCCCCAGCTGCTCCCGACGCGCCACGGGAATCGAAGCATGCGTCATCACCGCCGGATGGTTCACCAGGCTTTCCACGCCGCCCAGCGACTCGGCCAGGGTGAACAGTTCGGTCTTCTCGCAGAAACGCTTGGCCGCCTCGAAACCGCCCTTGAGCACGATCGAGACGATGCCGCCGTAGCCGGCCATCTGCTTGCTGGCCAGCTCATGCTGCGGGTGCGACGGCAGGCCCGGGTAGATCACCTTTTCCACCGCCGGGTGCTTTTCCAGCCACTGCGCCAGCGCCATCGCATTGGCACAATGCGCCTTCATGCGCAGCGGCAATGTCTTCAGGCCGCGCAGGGCCAGGAAGCTGTCGAACGGGCCCTGCACGCCACCCACCGAGTTCTGCAGGAACGCCATCTGCTCGGCCAGCGGCGCGTTGTCGCCGACCACGACCATGCCACCTACCATGTCCGAGTGACCGTTGAGGTACTTGGTGGCCGAATGCAGGACCAGGTCCGCGCCCAGCTCCAGCGGACGCTGCAGCATCGGCGAGGCGAAGGTGTTGTCGACCACCACGATCAGGCCATGGCGCCTGGCGATGGCAGCGACCGCGGCGATGTCCACGATCTTCAGCATCGGGTTGGTCGGGGTCTCGATCCACACCATCTTCGTCTTCGGCGTGATGGCGGCTTCAAATGCCGCCAGATCGGTCAGGTCGACGAAGCTGAAGTCCAGCCCGGCGGTGCGGCGGCGCACGCGCTCGAACAGGCGGAAGCTACCGCCGTAGATATCGTCCATCGCCACCACGTGGCTGCCGGCGTCCAGCAGCTCGATCACGGTCGAGCTGGCCGCCATGCCCGAAGCGAAGGCAAAGCCGCGGGTACCGCCTTCCAGCGAGGCCACGCAGCGCTCATAGGCAAAGCGCGTCGGGTTGTGGGTACGCGAGTACTCGAAGCCCTGATGCTCGCCCGGGCTGGACTGCGCATAGGTCGAGGTGGCGTAGATCGGCGGCATCACCGCGCCGGTGCTGGGATCGGGCGACTGGCCGCCGTGGATGGCCAGCGTGGCCAGGGCCAGCGCGCGATCGGGCGAAGAGGAGTTGGACATGTCGTTTCCTGAATGGCGCCGACGTGCGGCGCCGTCAAAGGATCGGGAGTCTATCAGCGCGGCCTTAACGAGCTTTGACGCGAATAAACCGGAATTCAGCGGTGAACGGCAGCGATCAGCGGCCTACTGCACGCGACGGCGCAGATAGTTCAGCAGGTCGATGCGGGTGATCAGGCCGAGGAAGGCGTCACCGTCCATCACGATCGCCACCTGCCCGCGGTCGAACACCGGCAGCAGGGCCTCGATCGGCGACTTCACGTCCAGCCGGTCCAGCTTACTGACCATCGCGGTGGCCACGGTGTCGCGGAAGCGCGCTTCGTCGCCGTAGACATGCAGCAGCACGTCGCTTTCATCGACGATGCCGACCAGCTGGTCACCGTCCATCACCGGCAGCTGCGACACGTCATACAGCTTCATGCGCTGGTAGGCGGTGGTCAACAGGTCGTTCGGGCCGATCACCACCGTGTCGCGCTGGCCGTACGGGCGCAGGATCAGGTCGCGCAGGTCGCCGTGCTGCGGGCGCTGCAGGAAGCCGTTGTCCAGCATCCAGTAGTCGTTGTACATCTTCGACAGGTACTTGTTGCCGGTGTCGCAGACCAGCACCAGCACCTTCTTCGGCGTGGTCTGCTCCTTGCAGTACTTCAGCGCCGCGGCCAGCAGGGTGCCGGTGGACGAACCGCCGAGGATGCCTTCCTTGCCCAGCAGCTCGCGCGCGGTGTGGAAACTCTCGGCATCGCTGATGGCATAAGCCTTCTTGACACGGCTGAAGTCGGAGATCGAGGGCAGGAAGTCCTCGCCGATGCCTTCCACCAGCCAGCTGCCCGACTTGTCGTTGAGCACGCCGTCGTTGATGTACTCGGCCAGGATCGAGCCGACCGGATCGGCCAGCACCAGCTCGGTCTTCGGCGAAAGCCTGGCGAACGCACGCGACAGGCCGGTCATGGTGCCGGAGCTGCCGCAGCCGAACACGATGGCGTCGAGGTCACCGCCCATCTGCTCGAGGATCTCCGGGCCGGTGCCGAACTCATGCGCGGCCGGGTTGTCCGGGTTGCCGAACTGGTTGATGAAATAGGCGCCCGGGGTCTGCTCGGCGATGGTCTTGGCCAGGTCCTGATAGTACTCGGGATGGCCCTTGGCGACGTCCGAACGGGTGAGGCGCACTTCGGCGCCCATCGCCTTCAGGTTGAAGATCTTTTCGCGGCTCATCTTGTCGGGAACGACGAGGATCAGCTTGTAGCCCTTCTGCTGGGCCACCAGTGCCAGGCCCAGGCCGGTGTTGCCGGCGGTACCTTCGACCAGGGTTGCGCCCGGCTTCAGGTCACCCCGCTGCTCCGCCGCCTCGATCATCGACAGGCCGATGCGATCCTTGATCGAACCGCCCGGGTTGGCGCTCTCGAGCTTCAGGTAAAGCTCGCAAACGCCGGTGTCCAGGCGCTGGGCCTTGACGATCGGGGTCTGGCCGATGAGTTCGAGGACGGAAGAATGGATGGGCATTCGGAGGACTTTCGATTCGCGCCACGCAGGGCCGGACCGATGATTATCCGACGGATGGCGCTGAATGTCAGGTCGGCGCGGAGATGCCGCCCGCCGGCCCTGTAAAGGGATGCGGGCGGCCCCGGATCGACGAGGAGACCGGTACCGCTCGCATCGGTGAGTGGTGCCTGCAGGCCAAGGCACCACCGCCTGTGGTGCCTTGGCGCGGTCGCCTCATCGGCGGTGCCGCGATGCCGGGGCAGAAGCGCCCGGCGGGGCCATCGATGGCCGGGTCACGCCGTTCCGGGCGCGACGGAGTGCGTCAAAGCGTGGGGGACGTCGTTGGGAGCGGTGTTTCGTACATTCGCAGAAGACGTTGCTTGGCCAGCAGCTTCTCACGCTTCATGCGACCCAGGGTGACATCATCGATCGGGAGTACACCCAACTCCGCGTCCATGCACTTCTTGTTCAACTTGCGGTGCTGGTCATGGAGTGCCCTGAACTCCGGATCACGCGCGCGACGGGCGTCGATCTCGCTCTGGGGCTGATCTTCAAACATGATGGACCTCCTTCGACAGATACACGAACGCCCCGGCCGCAAGGCACGGGGCGTTGTTCATGGAGGAGTGCCGGTCGATGACCACCTGGACGCCTGCAACGACCTGCGGCACTGGCCTGCGCACGTCGATCTGCTGCGGTTCGCGCCCTGCTTGCATCGGCCCGGCCCTCCCATCGTCCGGTCCGCGGCATTGCGTCCCGGACGATTGACCCTACGCCTGCTCAAGGCGGGGTACAAGACCCCTGCGTCAAAAAGACCGAACCCCGCCGGGGCGGGGTTCAGGCTGAATGCTCATCGCAACGAAAAACAAACAATATCAATGCATTACGGCGCGATGATGACCTCGGCCGAGCGCGCCCGGGTGGACGCAGCCTTCTTGCCGCTGACCTGGATCCGGTTGCTGGCGACACCACCCGCGACCAGGGCGTCGCGCAGCGCTTCGGCACGCTTCTGGCCCACGCCGTTGGCGCTGTCGTAGGCCTCGATGCGCAGGCGCCCCTTCTTGCCGATGTTCAGGTACTCGGCCAGGGCCTTGGCCTGGTTGCGGGCGCCACCCGACAGGCTGGAGGCGCCTGCGGCGAACGCGTCACCACCGAAGGTGAAGACCTCACCGCGAGCGTCGAACTTCGAACCGGGCAGCTTCTGCCCGGACACCAGCTCGGCTTCCTCCCGGGCCAGCCTGGCAGCGTTCTGCTGGGCAGCGCTCAGACGCTGCTGCTGCTTGCCGGCCACGCTGGTCAGGGCATTCTCGGCGTCCTGGCGGGCCAGGGTCTCGGCCTCGGCCGCCTGGCGCAGGCGTTCGGCCTCCTCGGCCTGCATCTGCGCCTGCATGCGCAGCTGCTCGGCTTCCTGGCGGGCACGGGCGGCATCGCGGCGGCTGGCCTCGATCAGCAGGTCGCTGCGGGTACGCTCCAGGCGGTCGACCTCGCGCGCGGCCAGCGCGGTGCGCACGGCGGTCTCGGCAATCTCCACCCGGCGCTCGGCCAGGTACGTGGCCAGCTCCTGGTCGCGGCGCTTGGCCTTGTCCAGGGTGGCGATCGCCTGCTGCGCCTGCATGCGCTCGAAGGCGCCCAGCTCAGCGGTATCGGGGTTGGCCTGGATGGCCATCAGGCGCTGGCTCAGCTGCGCCACCATCGGGTTGTCGGCGGCCGTGGCCAGGGTCGGCAGCGCCAGCAGCGCGGCCAGGGTTGCGGCGGTCATCGGCTTCACCGGCGGTCCTCCCCGGTCGACAGCTGGCGTTGCAGCTGGTTGACCTCGTTGCGACGCAGCTGCAGCTGCGCGGTGACGGTGGCTTCCTCACTACGGACGCGGGCCAGATCGGCATCGGCTGCAGCGCGCAGGGCCATCGCCGGGGCGTTCTTGCGCTCGCGGCGGTCGCCGGCGGCGCGCTGGGCCTGCTCCAGCCCCTGCCGGGCCAGCCCGATCAGGTCCGGGGCGTACTGGTCGGCATCGGCCTGGGTGGCCTTGTCGACCGCCTGCCGGGCCTGCGCCAGTTCCAGGGCAGCGTCCTGCGCCCAGGCGGGGGCAGACAGTGCGAATGCAAACGCCATCACATACAGGCCATGGCGCATTCGTGCGAAGCTAAGTCGTTTCATTGGGGAGGCCGTACCGGTTGTCGGTTCACGGCCATTGTCGTCAAGCCGACACCGTGCTGGCAACGGGCGTCGGCCGTTTCGTTGGGGAAAATTCGCAATGGATATCGGCTACTTCCTGAAGCTGATGACCGAAAAGAACGCTTCGGACATGTTTCTGACCACCGGGGCACCGGTCTACATCAAGATCGAGGGGAAGCTCTATCCGCTGGGCAACACGGGCCTGCCGCCGGGCATGGTCAAGAAGATCGCCTACTCGCTGATGGACGAGGGCCAGGTGCCGCAGTTCGAGCGCGAGCTGGAGCTCAACATGGCCATCGCCCTGCCCGATGCCGGGCGCTTCCGCGTCAACGTGTTCAAGCAGCGGGGCGAGGTCGGCATGGTCATCCGCGCCATCCGCAGCCGGATTCCGAGCATCGAGGAGCTGAACCTGCCGCAGGTGTTGAAGGACGTCATCATGACCCCGCGCGGGCTGGTGCTGGTGGTGGGGTCCACCGGCTCCGGCAAGTCCACCTCGCTGGCGTCGATGATCGACCACCGCAACAGCACCACCACCGGTCACATCCTCACCATCGAGGATCCGATCGAGTACCTGCACAAGCACAAGATGTCGATCGTCAACCAGCGCGAGGTCGGCCTGGACACCCATGCCTTCCACAACGCGCTGAAGAACGCGATGCGTGAAGCGCCGGACGTGATCCTGATCGGCGAGATCCTGGATGCGGAAACGATGGAGGCGGCAATCGCCTTCGCCGAGACCGGCCACCTGTGCCTGGCGACCCTGCACTCCAACAATGCCGACCAGACCATCGAGCGCATCCTCAACTTCTTCCCGGAAAGCGCGCACAAGAACGTGCTGATGAACCTGGCACTGAACCTGCGTGCGGTGATCAGCCAGCGCCTGGTGAAGAACAAGGAGGGCCGTCGCCTGCCGGCCACCGAGGTGCTGATCAACACGCCGATGATCCGCGACCTGCTGCGCCGCGGCCAGGTGCACGAGATCAAGGCGGCGATGGAAGCCTCGCTGGAAGAAGGCATGGAGAGCTTCGACCAGTGCCTGTTCCGGCTGGCCAAGGCCGGCACCATCGAGCAGGAGGAAGCGCTGCGCGCGGCCGACTCGCGCGATGGCCTGGCCCTGAAGTTCCGCCTGTCCGAAGGCAGCAGCGGCGAGCACGACCCGTACGCGGATTTCTCGGCGGGCGCACCCAGCATCACCCACGGCTTCTGATCCCACGAAAAAGGGGACGGAGGGGATCAAGTCGTTTATGCACTGGCGACTTGATCCCCTCGATCCCCTTTTTCTGAAGAGTTCAGGGGCGGTCTCATCCAATGAGACCCCTCATTCGTAGGTTTCCTCAATGGAAACCATCCGCAAGCTGGCCATTCTGGCTGATGCCGCCAAGTACGATGCCTCCTGCGCCTCCAGCGGCTCGGGCAAGCGCGATTCGCGCGCCAGCGGCGGTATCGGCAGCACCGAGGGCATGGGCATCTGCCACAGCTACACGCCCGATGGCCGCTGTGTTTCGTTGCTGAAGATCCTGCTGACCAACTTCTGCGTCTACGACTGCGCCTATTGCGTGAACCGGGTTTCCAGCAACGTGCCCCGTGCACGTTTCAGCGTGGATGAGGTGGTCACGCTCACCCTGGACTTCTACAAGCGCAACTACATCGAGGGCCTGTTCCTGTCCAGCGGCATCATCCGCAATGCGGACTACACCATGGAACAGATGGTGGAAGTGGCCCGGCAGCTGCGCGAAGAACACCGCTACGCCGGCTACATCCACCTCAAGACCATTCCCGAGGCCTCGCCGGAACTGCTGGCCAGTGCCGGGCGCTATGCCGACCGCCTGTCCATCAACGTGGAACTGCCGACCGAAGCCGGCCTGAGCGCCTTGGCGCCGGAGAAGACGGTTCATTCCATCCGTGGCGCGATGGGCGAACTGCGCTGGCGCATCGAGGAAGCCAAGGAAGCTCGCAAGGCCCCCGCAGCGGTGGCACCGACGCCCAGCCGCAGCACTCGCCCGCGCCCTCCCCGTTTCGCACCGGCCGGGCAGAGCACCCAGATGATCGTCGGCGCGGACGGGGCAAACGACCGGCAGATCCTGGCCAGCGCCGACAGCCTGTACGGCAACTACCGCATGCGCCGGGTCTACTACTCCGCGTTCAGCCCGATTCCGGACGCCAGCCGGCAGTTGCCACTGCAGCCGCCACCTCTGCAGCGCGAACATCGCCTTTACCAGGCTGACTGGCTGCTGCGCTTCTACGGGTACGGCGTGGATGAGATTACCGATACCACCCAGGACGGCATGCTCGACCTGGATATCGACCCGAAGATGGCCTGGGCGATCCGCCACCCCGAGCGCTTTCCGGTCGATCTGAACCGGGCACCGAAGGAGATGCTGCTGCGCGTGCCCGGCCTTGGCGTGCGCAACGTCAAGCGCGTGCTGATGGCGCGCCGTCACGGGCGGCTGCGCGTGGCCGACCTCGCACGCCTGAAGGCACCGATGAGCAAGCTGCTGCCGTTCGTGCTGCTGGCCGACCATCACCCGCGCAAAGCACTGGACGACCCGGCGGCGCTGCGCGCGCAGCTGGCCCCGCCGCCGCGACAGGGGTCGCTGTTCGATGCCCCGTCCGCGGCCTGACGCGCAGCGCTGGTCGCTGCGGGTGGATCCGCCATGGTCGCTGGAGGCCTGGCGCAGCGGCGCGCGCGAAGCCCTGCTGCGCTGCGTCGCGCCGGAGCAGCTGGACTGGCTCGAGGGCAGCGACGCATCGCTGCTGGACGCGCCAGCGGTCACCTCGGCGCCCGCACAGGCCGATGCTGGCGCACTGACGGTACCGCGCGACTTCCTGGAACTGGCGGCCACCTGCCTGTGCCATCGCGACGGACAACGCATGGCCCTCCTGTACCGGTTGCTGTGGCGCATCGCCCATGGCGAACGCTCGGTGCTGTCAAACCCCGCCGATGCCGACGTACTGCGGGCGATGGCCATGGCACAGGCGGTCCGCCGCGACACGCACAAGATGAAGGCATTCGTGCGCTTCCGCGAAGTGCCTGGCCAGCCTGATGCGTTCATCGCCTGGTTCGAGCCACAGCACCGCATCGTCGACTGGGTCGCGCCGTTCTTCGCGCGCCGTTTCACCGGCATGCGCTGGGCCATCCTCACGCCTTCGCGCAGCGTCGCCTGGGATGGGCAGGCGCTTGCCTTCGGCCCCGGTGCACGGCGCGAGGATGCCCCGGCCGAGGATGCACGCGAGTCGCTGTGGCAGACCTACTACGCCAGCATTTTCAATCCGGCCCGGCTCAACACGCGGATGATGATGCAGGAGATGCCGGCCAAGTACTGGCGCCATCTGCCTGAAGCACAGTTGCTGCCACGCCTGGTGCGCGATGCGGCCGACCGCGTGCAGGAAATGCATGACCGTCCCGCGCAGGCACCGCAACGCAGGATTCCGCTGCGAGCGAACCCTCCGGCATCGGCAGCCGAAGCCAGCAGCCTGGACAATCTGCGCGGACAGGCCAGCGCCTGCCGCCAGTGCCCGTTGTGGGAGCAGGCCACGCAGACCGTGTTCGGACAGGGGCCGGCAGGGGCCGGGGTGATGCTGGTCGGAGAGCAACCCGGTGACACCGAAGATCTGCGTGGGCAGCCATTTGCAGGACCTGCCGGCCAGGTGCTGGACCGCGCATTGGCGGAACTGGGGATCGATCGCGCCACGCTGTACCTCACCAACGCGGTGAAGCACTTCCACCATGAGCGGCGCGGCAAGGTGCGGCTGCACAAGCGGCCGGAGAGCCGTCACATCCAGGCCTGCCGGCCCTGGCTGATGGGTGAGATCGCGCGCGTGCGGCCCCAGGTGATCGTGTGCCTGGGCGCGACAGCGGCAGCCTCGGTATTCGGTCGTGACTTCGACCTCTCGCGTGACCGCGGGCGCTGGCACACCCTCGAGGACGGCACCCGCGGCTACGCCACGGTGCACCCGGCGTGGGTGCTGCGACAGGCCGGCGATGCCCGCCGCGAGGAGGCCTACCGGTTGTTCCGCGATGACCTGGCTCGATTGCAACAGAAAGGGGACGGAGGGGATCAAGTCGAAAATGCACTGACGACGTGATCCGCTCCGTCCCCTCTGCTTTCAGGCGGCGTCGGGCTGGTTTTCCGGGCGCGCGCGGTCGAAGGCGTCCACTGCCTGGCACGCCGCTTCGATGCGGCGCAGGGTCGGGTACGGCGTCAGGTCCAGGCCGAAGCGGTGTGCGTTGTACAGCTGCGGCAGCAGGCAGATGTCGGCCAGGCCAGGACGGTCGCCGTGGCAGAAGGTGCCGGTGTCGCGGCTGTTGGCCAGCATCGCTTCCATCGCGTCAAAGCCTTCGGCGATCCAGTGCAGGGTCCACTGCGTGCGGGCGTCGGCAGGCAGCTGCAGGTCGCGTTCCAGGTACTGCATCACCCGCAGGTTGTTGATCGGATGGATATCGCAGGCCACAAGCTGCGCCAGCGCCCGCACCCGTGCGCGGCCCGCAGCATCGGCCGGCAGCAGCGGCACCTGTGGGAAGCGCTCTTCCAGGTACTCGATGATCGCCAGTGACTGGGTCAGCGTGTGCCCATCATGCAGCAGGGTCGGCACCAGCTGCTGCGGATTGAGCGCGCGATAAGCCTCATGGTGCTGCTCGCCACCGTCGCGCACCAGATGCACCGGCCGCGCCTCCCAGGCCAGGCCCTTCAGCTCCAGGCCGATGCGCACGCGGTAGGCGGCGCTGGATCGCCAGTAGGTGTACAGCACGATGCCGTCGTCGACCGGAATCTCCATCGCCGCCTCCATGCTCAGGGCTTGGCCGCCTGTTCGATGCGCTGCTCGATCGCACCGAAGATGCTGTTGCCGGCAGCGTCGAGCATCTCGATGCGGACCACATCGCCGAAGGACATGAACGGCGTGCTCGGCTTGCCGTCACGCAGGGTCTCGACCACGCGCTGCTCGGCGAAGCACGAGGCACCCTTGCTGGTGTCTTCATTGGCGATGGTGCCCGAGCCGACGATGGTGCCGGCACCCAGCGGGCGGGTCTTGGCCGCATGCGCGACCAGCTGGGCGAAGTTGAACTGCATGTCCACGCCCGCCTCCGGCGCACCGAACCACTGGCCGTTGATGTGGGTCAGCAGCGGCAGGTGCACCTTGCTGTCCTGCCACGCAGCACCCAGCTCATCGGGGGTGACGAACACCGGCGACAGCGCCGAACGCGGCTTGGACTGCAGGAAGCCGAAGCCCTTGGCCAGCTCGCCCGGGATCAGGTTGCGCAGCGAGACATCGTTGACCAGGCCGACCAGCTGGATGTGGCCGGCGGCCTGTTCGGGGGTGGCCGCCATCGGCACGTCGTCGGTGATCACCACGATCTCCGCTTCCAGGTCGATGCCGTAGTCCTCGCTGACCACCTTGACCGCATCGCGCGGGCCGTAGAACCCCGCACTGGTGGCCTGGTACATCAGCGGGTCGGTGTAGAAGCTCTCCGGCACCTCGGCGCCACGGGCGCGGCGCACGCGCTCGACGTGCGGCAGGTAGGCGCTGCCGTCGACGAATTCATAGGCACGCGGCATCGGTGCGGCCAGCGCCTGCGGATCGAGGTCGAATACGCCATCGGCGTCGCCAGCGTTGAGTGATTCGTACAGGGCGTTCAGGCGCGGTGCGATGTGGCTCCAGTCCTCCAGGGCCTGCTGCAGGGTGGCGGCAATGCCGGTGGCGCGCACGCCGTGGCGCAGGTCACGCGAGACGACGATCAGGGTGCCGTCGCGGCCGCCTTCCTTCAAAGAACCAAGCTTCATGGGTGGGTGTCCGGAGTCGTGGGCAAACAAGTTTCAAGTGTAATCAAATCTGCGGCGACGCCAAGCTGCAGCGCGGCATCGGCCCACCCTACCGCAGGAGGGGGTTCGGCAGGGCTTGCAGCCCTGCACCTGCAGAAGCAACGGCAACGTCAAAAGCCTGCATTCCGTGGGATGGCGGGGCGGTGTGGGTGGGCAGGACACGCCGTAAACCCATCCCTGGGGGCTCGATGGCGCCATCCATGGCGCCAACGGTCCTGCCCGCCCACACCGCCCCACCCCCGACAGGTTCCCAATGACTGATCGAACATCCACATCATTCATCGTCGAGATCCGTCAGACACCGAAATTGATCGAATGAGATTCGACAGATCGCGGAAAACTGTCGAAGGCGGGGTGGGTCCGGTGACAGGGGCGTGAGCCGCATGGATGCGGCGACCGAGCTTACATGGACGTACTTGCAGCGTCCCCTGCCACCGGACCCACCCCGCCTACCCACAGGAACCCGGCCTTTGACGTTGCTTCAGCCTCTGCGGGTGCAGGGCGCAGCCCTGCAGAGAACCCCTACCTGAACCGGCCTTTTTGCGTGAAGTCTCAAACATCGGTTAGACTTGCGTGGTCTGCAGCGGCCGTCCGTTTCCCTTCGGGATCGCCGGCGACCAGGGTCCGCCCTCTTCGCCCGCCCCCACTCCGACGCCGTTCGTCACGCATTCCAGCCTGCGCTTCGTGCCGGCTGCACCCAATTCTCGCAGCGCGGTTCACGGGAACGCTCCGAGTCAGCCGATCACTTTGATCTGCCCCCGTCTGTCCGCTCGGACAGGCGTTTCTTGTACCTGGAGCAATCTCAATGTCTTTTGAATCGCTGGGCCTGGCGCCCTTCCTGCTGCGTGCGCTTGCCGAGCAGGGCTACGAAACCCCGACCCCGATCCAGCAGCAGGCGATCCCGCTGGCGCTGGCCGGTCGCGACCTGCTGGCCGGCGCACAGACCGGTACCGGCAAGACCGCCGCGTTCGGCCTGCCGCTGCTGCAGCACCTGGGCACCGCCTCGCAGGAAGTGCGTGCCGGCCCGCGCAAGCCGCGTGCGCTGATCCTGGCCCCGACCCGCGAACTGGCCACCCAGGTGCATGACAGCCTGCGCGGCTACAGCAAGTACCTGCGCATTCCCAGCGCCTGCATCTACGGCGGCGTCGGCATGGGCAACCAGCTGGACATCCTGCGCCGTGGCGTGGACCTGCTGGTGGCCTGCCCGGGCCGCCTGATCGACCACCTGGAGCGTCGCAGTGTCGACCTGTCCGGCATTGAACTGCTGGTGCTGGATGAAGCCGACCGCATGCTCGACATGGGCTTCCTGCCGTCGATCAAGCGCATCCTGGCCAAGCTGCCGAAGCAGAACCGCCAGACCCTGCTGTTCTCGGCCACCTTCGAGGACAACATCCGCCAGCTGGCGCTGGAGTTCATGCGCAACCCGGAACAGATCCAGGTGACGCCGAAGAACACCGTGGCCGAAACCATCACCCACCGCGTGCACCCGGTCGATGCCGGCCGCAAGCGCGACCTGCTGCTGCACCTGCTGGCGCAGGACAGCCGCGAGCAGACCCTGGTGTTCGCCCGTACCAAGCACGGCAGCGACAAGCTGGCCACGTTCCTGGAAAAGTCGGGCATCAAGACCGCGGCGATCCATGGCAACAAGAGCCAGGGCCAGCGCCTGCGTGCGCTGGGCGACTTCAAGGCCGGCCGCGTGACCGTGCTGGTGGCCACCGACATCGCTGCGCGCGGCATCGACATCAACGAGCTGCCGAAGGTGATCAACTTCGACCTGCCGATGGTGGCCGAGGACTACGTGCACCGCATCGGCCGGACCGGCCGCAACGGCGCCACCGGCCAGGCGATCTCCCTGGTGGCGCAGGATGAAGTGAAGCTGCTGCGCGCGATCGTGCGCCTGCTGGGCCGCGACATGGACATCCGCGATGTGCCGGGCTTCGAGCTGCAGACGCCGATCCGCTGGGGCAACAGTGCGCCGGGCAAGGCCGAGCACGATACCGGCGAGCGCGCACCGCGCAAGAGCCACGCACGCCGTCCGCACGGTGATGCGCCGCGCCATGCGCATGCCGGCCCGAAGAAGGCCGGCGGTGGCCGTCGCGAGGGCGGTGGCAACGGCCAGCAGCGTGCGGGTGCAGGCGCCGGTCAGGGCCAGCGTCGTGGCGGTGGCGGTAATGGTGGCGGCCGTGGCCGCGGCCAGGGAGGCAATGGCGGCGGTCGCGCCGGCTGATCACAGCTGACAGCTGTTGTGCTTCCCGTTGCGCGGGAGGCTATCGAGGGACGGCGCTGACGCGCCGTCCTTTTTTGTTGCTGGCTACCGGGTGATGAAGCACGCGGTGGCGGCACCGAGGGCGGATGGGCATGGGGGCAGCGCAGAACACGCTGTAAATACGTCCATGTAAGCTCGATGGCGCCATCCATGGCGCCAACGGTTCTGCGCTGCCCCCATGCCCATCCGCTTCAAGCATTGCCTGCGCCTTCTTCTCCCGCAGGGTAGCCGGGAGAAGAAAGATCAAATTCAAATTCAAGTTCAAAGGCAAAAGCCGAAGTCGCAATTCCTGGCTGTGCTTTTGCTTTTGCCCTTGCTCCCGTCTTGGGGTCTGATGCGTCCGCGCCCGCAGGAAACCGTCGAGGGGCGGCCGGGCGGGCTGCGCAGGACCGTTGCGCCATGGATGGCGCCATCGAGCCCCCAAGGACGGGTTTACGGCGTGTACTGCGCAGCCCGCCCGGCGCCCCCACACGCATCAGTCAAGGCGCCAAACACCTCAACCCCGCGCCTTACTCGGATTCACCAGATTCCCGAAGAAGATCGCGTTGATCAGCAACCGGTCCGTCCCGTGCCAGTGCTTCCGGTGCGCCGGATCATCGGCAAACAGCACGACGTTGCCCTGCCCCTGCGCCGACACCAGCAGCCACGCGCTGCCGGCCACCCGCGCACGGTTGCGCTCGGAAAGATAGCCATTCACCCGCGGCGGCGTGTCGATGCGTACCACCGTGGAGAATGAGTTCGCACTCGGCTGCAGCGTCACTGTGTTCTCCTTGTTGATCGCCAGTTGCCGGCGCGGCACGCCGAACGCCAGCGGATGACTGGTGTCCACATCGGCGCTGAGGATGTTGCCGCTGACCCGCTCGATCGCGGCGATGTCGCGCTGGTCGCCGAACGCACGGCGGCTCTCGTCGGCAGTCTCTTCTTCCTTGCCGAGCTTCTCGCCGTCGGCAAGCTTCTGTTCGATCGCCCACTTCGAAGCACTGCCGTAGGTCACCAGTGAACCACCGGCCTGCACCCAGCGCTTCAGTGCAGCCACCGCCGTGGTATCGACGCCGGTGTAGGTCCCCCCGGACAGCACGATCGTGGTGTAGCGGTCCAGGGACACTTTGCCCAGCTGCTGTGGGTCCAGCTTGCTGGCCGGAAGGTGCAGTTGCTGGTCGAGCAGGAACCAGGCCGAGCCGATCTCGGTGGCGGCCACGCCCTCCCCCATCACCAGCGCAACCGCGGGTTTGCGCAGCGCCTTGACGCCGTCACTGCCCAGATCGATGCCTTCGCGGCTGCGGCCACTGGACAGCGCGTGCACCTGCACACCTGCCTCGCGCGCGGCCGATGTCACTGCCTCAAGCAGCGCCGCGCCCTGCAGCGTTTGCCCGGCAACTGGAATCACCAGGCTGCCGGCGGCGAAGCTGACGTCGCCCTGCGCGGTCGCCGTGGTGAACGGCTGGAATGCCGCACGTGCGCTCACGCCTTTGCCCTGCAGCGCGGCCAGCGCGCACCCGGCGTTGTAGTCGCGCCAGTCGATCGCGTACGCGAATCCGGCCTGGCCACCCAGCACCGCACCCTGCTCCGCCGGCAGCGCGGTCACGCGTGCGCCACCGTCGACGCGGCTGCGGCTGCCGGCGAACGCCACGCCGTAGGCCGGTGCGATCGCATAGCTGGTGCTGCCGTAGAACACATCCCCCTTGATTGGCGGCGTCTCGGCAAAGATCGAATGCACCAGGCGGAACTGCGCCTGCTGCACCGGCACCACGTAGGCGCTGCCGGCATCGAAGCGCTGCCCATCGACGGTGACTGCACGCTCCAGCGCGCGTACCTCGATGCGATGCAGCAGCAACAGTTCCAGCAGGCGGCGGGTCAGTGCCGGATCATGCGCATCACCGAACACGAAGCTCTTCACCGGCTGCTGTGCGGCCTGCTTCAGCGCGCTCTGGAAGAACTGCTTCTGCAGGTCGAACAGGCCGCTGCGCTCAGTTACCGCGCCACGCACCGTGCCCAGCCCGGTGGCGACCTGGTTGCGGATGGTGAACGGGAAGGTCAGCAGGCCGTTCACCGATTCCTGCACGCGGCCACGCGAACTGGCCTGCTCGACGGTGACGCCGACCGCGCCGTGGAAGTCCGGATAGGTCGAGCCATACACCGGCGAGAAGTTGTCGAAATTCTCGCCGGTGTAGTACAGCGAACCCAAGGCATCCAGCGCCTGCGCGTGGTACCTGGCCAGGGTCTTGTTGAACTCGTACGACGGCGCCGGAATCAACGGGCTGTGCATGCTCTTCGGCGAAGGCTCGAAGTAGTACGTGCTGTCCTTGCCCATTTCGTGGAAATCGATCTGCACGTTCGGGTACCACTGGTGGAACACCTCTACCTTCGGCCGTGAGTCCTGCTGGGTCAGGGCAAGCCAGTCGCGGTTGAGATCGGTGAAATAGTGGTTGGTGCGACCCTGCGGGAACGGCTCGACATGTTCCTTGTCGGCGGGGTCGGCCGACGCCGGATCGGAGGCCCAGGCATTGTGCCAGTTGGCGGCACGGTCGCGGCCGTCCGGATTCTGTGCCGGATCGAACAGCACCACCGCGTGCTGCAGCCACTGCTGGGTTTCGGCACTGCGGTTGGCCACCAGGTAGTACGCCGTCAGCATCGCCGCCTCGGCACTGGAGGTCTCGTTGCCATGCACGCTGTAGCCCAGCCACACCACCACCGGGCTGCCACCGGCCGCGCTGCGTGGTTGCGCCGGATCGACCAGGGTCGCGTGCTGTTGGCGGATCTGTTCCAGCCGCGCATGATTGCCTGCAGTGGTGACGGTGGCGATCAACAGCGGGCGGCCCTCGTAGCTGCGGCCGATCTCGCGCACGCTGATCTTGTCCGAGCGTCTGGCCAGCTCCTGGAAGTACGCCACCAGTTGGTCGTGCCGGGTGTAGCGGCTACCGATCGGGTAGCCGAGGAACTGCTCCGGCGTCGGCACCGCTGCATCGAAGGCTGCCGCATCCGTGGCCTGCGGGAAGAAATAGGCACTCTGTGCCTGCGCCGGCTGCGGGCAGGACAGTACAGTGGCGGCGGCAAGCAGCAACGGAAGAACGGCACGGCGATGCAAGGACACGGTGACTCCCCTGGAACACAACGGCAGACAGTTGCGGGGGCGGTCCCGTCAGGTGGGCGGCCGCGGCGGGTGGATCAGAAGCGGTAATCGAAGCCCAGCGTGAAGTAGCGGCCGCGCAGGTCGTACTGGCTGAAGTCGTACGGCGCGCGGATGCCCGGGAACGAGGCGTCGTACGGCGGCGTCTTGTCGGCCAGGTTCTGCACCTTGGCATACAGCGTCAGCTTGTCGATGCCGGTGTAGGCCAGGTACAGGTCGTACTGGCTGTAGCTGCCGACGCGCTGCTGCACGGCCTTGGCTGCGGTGCTGGCTTCCTGGCGGTAGCTGCTGGTGTAGTACCAGGTCACGGCTGCGTTGAAATCACCGTACTTCCAATCCAGCGTGGTGGTGGCCTTGTCCTTGGGCAGGGTCGCGCCCAGGTTGCTGCCGGCGTAGTCGACCAGCGGGCCACCGACCACGGTCGGGCGACGGTAGTCGCGCACGTGGGTGTAGGCCGAGGACACGGTGAAGTCACCCAGCGCCGCGGTCGGGATGCGCTGGCGCAGTTCGACGTCGATGCCCGAGGTCTTCAGCTCGCTCAGGTTCTGGTAGCGGTTGTAGACCGCCTGCAGCTTGCCGCGTTCATCGCGCTGCACCGCGCCGGCCACGTTGTCGTTGACCAAGGTCTGGGTGTTGTTGGTGCCGACCAGGTTGTCCAGCTGGATGCGGTAGTAGTCCACGCTCAGGTTGGTGTTGGCCCACGGCGACAGCACCACGCCGAAGTTCACGCTCCTGGTGCGCTCGGGCTTCAGCGCGTTGTTGCCAACGGTGAAAAAGGTAGGGTTCTGCCGCGAGCCCGGCACGTCAGGATCACGCGGATCGACCACGCTGCCGTAGGCGATGCTGGTGCTGTTGGAGTTTTCCGACAGCGACGGCGCACGGAAGCCCTTCGAGGCCGATGCACGTACCAGCAGGAAGTCCAGCGGCTGCCAGCGCAGGCCGATCTTCGGCGAGAACGCATCGCCGAAATCATCATAGTGATCGGCGCGTGCAGCGGCGGACAGCTCCAGCGTCGATGCCAGCGGTACGTTCACTTCGGCGTAGGCGGCACTGACCTCGCGCTGGCCATGCACTTCGGCAATGGCCGGGCGCACCTGCAGGCCGGCATCGATCTGCCACGGGTTGTTGGAATCGAGCTTCTCGCGGCGCCACTCGGCACCCGCGGCGAAGCCGATCTCGCCGGCCCAGGTGCGGCCCAGGCTGCCGGAAATCTTCGCATCGATGCCCTGCAGCTTGGACTCGGCCGGACGCAGCGTGGCGATGTTGATCGAATCACGCACCGACTGCGGCGTGGCTGCCGGGTCAAGCAGGTTGTAGCTGCCCGTGGACAGTGCGTTGGCCAGCGCCCAGCGGTTGGCGAAACCACCGGACACAGTCTCCCGCTCACTGCTGCGCGCACCGAATGCAGCCACTTCCCAGTCCCAGTTGGCGGTGGTGCCACGCAGGCCGAACACACCGCGATAGGCGGTGGAGCGGTTGGTCTTGATCGTGCCGCCGAGGTCGAAGAAGGTGTACTCGATCGGGATCGCACGGCCGTACGGGTTGTACGGATTGCTGGCCGGCAGCAGCGACGACACCGGCTCGGCCAGGCCGCTGTTCGCGTTCAGTGCGAAGCGGCCGCTTTCCAGGGTGAAGAACGGGCTGCTGCCGAACCACGCGGCGCTCTTGATCTGGCTGTACAGCACTTCGCCGAAGGCTTCGACGTTGTCGTTCAGGCGGAAGGTGCCGTTGGCGTAGGCCTGATAGCGCTTGGTAGAGGGGATCAGCGTGGTGAACGGTGCCTGGTTGAAGCCGCAGGTATCACCGGACAGGCCATCGATCGGCGCGCTGGCAACGCGGGTGGTGCCGGCCGGGCAGTTGCCGTTGGCATCGAGCATCGGCACCGACACGCCGTTGACCAGGTAGCGTGCGCCCTTGGCCGACCAGCCGTTCCAGCGGCCACCGGGCTTGTCGGTGTAGATGCCACTGCGGGTCAGGTTGCGCTCGTCCTGGTCCAGGCGCTCGCGGTTGTAACCCTGCAGGCTGAAGAGGATGTTGTAGCCGTCGGTGTCGAGATCACCGAGGCCGCCGACGAACTTCAGGTTCTGCTCGTGCAGGCCGCCCTGGTCGGCACCGCCGAAGCTGCCGCGGATCTCGGCGCCTTCGAAGTTCTGCCGGGTGATGATGTTGACCACGCCGGCCACGGCGTCGGAACCGTATACCGCCGAGGCGCCGTCCTTGAGCACTTCAATGCGCTCGACCGCGACCAGCGGCAGCGCATTGAGATCGACGAAGGTGTCGGACAGGCCACCGGCCGGGAAACCGTAGTTGGCCAGGCGGCGGCCGTTGAGCAGCACCAGCGTGTTCTTCTGCGACAGGCCACGCAGGCCGATGCCGGCCGAGCCGGACGCCCAGCCGTTGTTGGTGGTTTCGTTGGCGGCGTTGCCGGTGTTGGCCGAGATCGAACGCAGCACGTCGGCCACGGTGGCCTTGCCGGTCTGTTCCAGCTGCTGGCGACCGATCACCTGCACCGGGTTGGAGGCCTCGGTATCGGTACGCTTGATATTGGAACCGGTGACACGCACGGCGGCCAGGGTATTGGCGTCGCCAACGGCGTCGGCGGAGTTTTCGGCGGCGGCGGACAAAGGCGCGGCCAGAGCGACGGCCAGGGCCGCCACGAGCAGGGTGTGCTTGGGCATGACGATGTGGGGAGGTGGTAAGGACGACGAAGTTCCGCAGTAGTCCATGCCTGGCCCGGGTCCGGCCAATAACATCTCTTCATACGGATATAAGAGAAACTATCATCTCTTCATCCGGATGGAAAGAGTTACTTCACGAAAGCCCGACATCCACTCAGGATGGCCGGCCACCTGCGGCGTACAATTGCGCCATGGAAATCTTCAAAGTCTTCATGCTCGAGGCGGCGCACCGCCTTCCCAACGTGCCGCCGGGGCACAAGTGCGCGCGCCTGCACGGCCACTCGTTCCGGGTGGAACTGAAGGTCGAGGGCGAGCCCGGCGCGCAGACCGGCTGGATCATGGACTTCGGCGACGTCAAGGCGGCCTTCCAGCCCATCTATGACCGCCTGGACCATCACTACCTCAACGACATCCCCGGCCTGGAGAACCCGACCAGCGAGAACCTGGCGGTGTGGATCTGGAACGAACTCAAGCCCAGCCTGCCGGCGCTGAGCGAGATCACCGTACACGAAACCTGCACCTCCGGCTGCCGCTACCGCGGTCCGACGGCCTGATCAACTCATTGATCTGAAAGGTTTTTCAAAGGCGCCCTGAGCGCCTTTGTTATTTTTGTTGCATTGCCGCATCAAGGGCGTATGCTGCAATGCATCAAGTCACTCCCTGATGCCCCATGGCCGCCGCCTTCAGCGATCGCTTCAGTGATGCCACCCGCCAGCTCGCCGCCGCGGCAACCCGCGCGAACCGGTTGGCGTTGGAGAACGCGGAAAGCATGTTTGGCGTGCAGCTGAAGGCGATGGAGCGCAACCTGACCGCGACCGGTGGCTGGCTGGGTGAACTGGCCCGCAGCGACGACACGGCCGGGATGCTCAACAGGGGCGCACAGCTGTGGCAGGACAACCTGCAGCGGCTGGGTCAGGCCCAGCAGGATGTGGTTGGTCTCGGCCTGCAGGCCAGCAAGGCCTGGTCCGAACTGGTGCAGGGTTACAACGAATCAACGGCGGACGCGAACAGTCACTGACGCGACGCAACGCTCATTGCATGGGTCCCTCCCCCCATGCAATCCGGACCCGGCAGATCCCTCCCTCTGCCGGGTCTTTTTTTGCCCGTTGTCTGGATTGAAGAGCGCTTCCTCGTCTGGATTTCCTGCGAGCTGATGGGCCCCGCCGGGGCAGGCAGGGGTCTGGGCAAATGTCCCCCGGCGCCGGCCGTTGGCCGTCACCTCCTCCTTTACTTTGCCCAGGCCCCTGCCCACCCCGACGAGGCTCGGCTTACGGTGGGCGAGGCGGCGATCAGTCCGCCTTCAATAAAGCGCCGATAGATTTCGAACGCAGGGCGGAGGCCCTTGCGTACGAAGTAAAGGGGGAGCTGACGGCCAACGGCCGGCGCCGGGGGACATTCATACGCAAGGGTTTCCGCCCTGCGCCACGCAGAACGAATCCGCCACACGCCACGCAGAACACACCGCAAAGGAACCTCAGCGCCCGCGACCACCGTGCCAGTGCTGGTGCCACGCCTGGAACATCAGCACGTTCCACAGGTGCGTGTGCCACTTGCGCTCGCCGCGCAGGAACGCTTCCCAGATGCCGCGCACGCGCGCCGCATCGAAACAGCCCTGGTTGCGCAGCAGCTGCGGGTCCAGCAGCGCCTCCGCCCAATCGCGTAATGGACCGGCCAGCCAGCGCGCCATCGGCGGGCCAAAGCCGCGCTTGGGACGGTACACCAGCGGCTCGGGCAGGTAGCGTGCCAACAGGTGCTTCAGAATCAGTTTGTGTTCGCCATCGTGGTACTTCAGGTGCTGCGGCAGGCGCCAGGCCAGTCGCACCACCTCCATGTCCAGCAGCGGCGCACGGGTTTCAACGCCCGCCGCCATGCCCGCGCGGTCAACCTTGGCGAGAATGCCCTCGGCCAGGTCCATGCGGAAATCCAGCAACTGGATGCGCGCTTCGGCCGGCAGCTCCGTGTCCTGTTGCTGGAAGATCGTCACCGGTTCACGCGCGCCCAGCACCACCTGCGCCGGCTGCCGCCAGCGGGTCACCCGCTGCAGGTAGTGGCCTTCCACATCGTTGGCAGCAACCTCGGCCACCAGCGCACGCCAGCCACCCAAGCGACCACGCTCGGCGTTCATGCGGTTGCCGCTGCGCCGCGCCAGGTCGCGTACCCAGTCCGGCAAGCCGCCGCACAGGCGCGCATTGCGCAGCGCGCGGCCATAGCTGGGGTGGCCGAAGAACAGTTCATCGCCACCGTCACCGGTCAGCGCCACCGGCTTGCGTGCCCCCAGCAGTTCACTGGCCAGCAGCGTCGGCAGCTGCGACGCGTCGGCGAACGGTTCGCACCAGACCTGCGGCAGGCGCTGCAGCAGATCCAGGCCCTGGCGCGCGTCCATGCGGTGCAGGTGATGCTGCACACCCAGATGGCGCGCGACCTGCGACGCCCAGTCGCTCTCGTCATGTCCCGGATCGTCGAAGCCGACCGTCCATGCTTCGATCGGCAGGTTGGATTGGGCCTGCATCATCGCCGTCACCAGCGAGGAGTCGGTGCCACCGGACAGGAACGCGCCACAGGCCAGCGGCGAGTGCATGCGTGAAGCGATGGCTTTCTGAAGTACCACCTCAAGCTGATCGGTGGCCTGTTCCAGGCTCGGCGCCGGTTGCACCGGCTCCTGCAGTGCACGCTGCATTGCTTCGCGTGCGCACCAGTAACGCGCGCCCCCCTGCGCGGCCTGGCTGGAGCAACCCGCGGCATGGTCGCTGAGATCGATGCGCAGCATCGCGCCCGCCACCAGCTTGTGGATGCCGCGGTAGATGGTGTGCGGCGCCGGCACATAGTCGTGGCGCAGCAGCAGGCTCAGCGCATCCTGGTCGATACTCGGGGCGAACCCGGCGAAAGCCTGCAGCGCCTTCAACTCCGAGGCGAACAGGAACCGGCCCTGGCACCAGCCGTAATACAGCGGCCGCTCGCCCACCGGATCACGGGCCAGCCACAGCACGCGCGACTCGCGGTCCCAGACACTGAAACCGAAGGCGCCCTCGATACGCGCCAGCGCCCGCTGCACGCCCCATTCGACGATCGCCTGCAGCAGCAGCCGTGCATCGCTGCAGCTGCGTGGCAGATCGCGCAACTGCGCCTGCAGGTCAGCGCGGTTGTACAGGCGGCCGTCCAGGCACAGCACGTAGCGACCGCAGTCCGAGCTCAGCGGCTGCAACGGCGTGTCGGCCGGCGCCCGGCAGTGGCCCAGCGCGAGGCCGGCCTCGGCGTCGGTCCAGTAACCGATGCGGCCACGCCCACGCTGCTGCAGCGCCCGCAGCATTGGCGCCAGCTGCTGCAGCAGCTGCTCGTCCTCGGCGGGCGGCAGCCAGGCCCCGACCACGCCGCTCATCGGGAGCCTCCGCACTGGCGGCGGCGGGACGGGTTCAGCAGGCAGGGGGCGGCGGGCGACATGGGGACGGCACGCGGAGCGGAGAAGACTCCATGCTCGGCCGCAGGCCCCGTCGCGTCAGTCGCTTTGCTGTCAGCGATCGTCACCCGCCGTATCACGAAGGTAACGTTTTGTAACAGCGGCAGGCTATGCTGGGCGGCAAGTCGTTGCCGGGACTGAGACCCGGCCCGTGCGCCAGCAACCCCGGCTGAATGGCGCCCGCCCCGGCACCCGGGCGGCCCGATGGCTGGGATAGCATCGCCGCGCTCGTGCCGTGGCGGTACGTCTGCGCCTACGGAGGCCTTGGAAATGCTGGATATCGTACTGGTCGAAGACGATGCCCGCCTGGGAACGATGGTCAGTGACTACCTGCAGCGGCATGGCTACCAGGTCGCCCATGAACGCAGCGGCGAGCGGGCAGTGGCCCGGATCCTGGCCGAAAAGCCGGCGCTGGTGCTGCTCGATGTCGGCCTGCCCGACCAGGATGGTTTCGAAGTGTGTCGGCAGATCCGCCCTCACTATGACGGCATCATCTGCGTGCTGACCGCCCGCACTGACAACATTGACCAGGTGCTGGGACTGGAGCTGGGGGCCGACGACTACATCGGCAAACCGATCGAACCGCGGGTGCTGCTGGCGCGGCTGCGCGCCCACCTGCGCCGCCACCGCCGGGTCGAACCGCGTGACGGCAGCCTGCGCTTCGGCGAGCTGAACATCGACCCGTCCACACGCAACGTGCACCTGCAGGGCAGCCTGCTGGAGCTGACCACGGCCGAGTTCGACCTGCTGTTCCTGCTGGCCAGCAACGCCGGCCAGATCCTGGACCGCGACGCGCTGCTGCGCGGCCTGCGTGGCATCGCCTTCGACGGCCTGGACCGTTCGATCGATGCCCGCATCTCGCGCCTGCGCCGCAAACTGGGCGACAACCCCGAGCAGCCGGAACGGATCAAGACCGTCCGTGGCCGCGGCTACCTGTTCAGCCGCTCGGCATGGGGATGAAGCGCACGCCCTCGGCGATGCGCGGCCACGCCTTCCACTTCCTGCGCTACGGCGTCGGCTTCCTGGTCGCCCACCTGTTGTTGATCGTGCTGGGCCTGTGGGCCTGGGATGCCCTGCTGGAAGACCGCACGGAAGCTGGTCTGCAGGCCGAGATGCGTGGCACCCATGCGCTGCTGCAGCACCGTTTCGCCGAAACCCCGCGCGACCAGTGGCCGGTGCTGGCACGCGAACTCGACGCCGATTTCGCCTACGCGCTGCGCATGGTGCCGCTGGCTGAGGCAGTGAGGGCGTTGCCGGCCAGCCAACGTCCGCCGTTCAACAACGGCCGCGTGCAGATCGACCTGGAGCACATGCGCAGCCTGCAGCGCATTGGTGACAGCGACTACGCGGTGATGCTGGGGCCGCTGGACGAAGCGCTGCCGGACGAGGGCTGGCAGGACAGCGAAGTGTCCGGCGTGGCGATCCTGCTGCTGATCCTGATGGTGGCGGTGGCACTGCCGATGTACGTGATGGTCTATCGGTTGTGGCGCGACGTCTCGCAGCTGGCACAGGCGGCCAGGCAGATGCGCGATGGCCAGTTGGACACGCGAGCGCCGCGTGCGGGCACCGCGCTGGTGCGGCCACTGGCCAATGCCTTCAACCACATGGCCGAGCAGCTGCAGCAGCTGCTGGAAAGCCAGCGTGTGCTGGCGCAGGCGGTGGCGCACGAAGTGCGCACGCCGTTGGCGCGGATGCGTTTCGGCCTGGCCGACCTGGAGGACACCGCGCTGGATGATGGGCAGCGCGATGCACTGGGCGGATTGCGCACCGATGTGGATCGGCTGCAGCACCTGACCGATGCCGGCGTCGAGTACGCCGCACTGGGCCGCTGCCATCAGCCGACCCGCCAGCGCCTGCAGCTAGCGGCGCTGGTGCGTGGCGTGGTCGCTCAGTTCGCGCCGCTGCCGATGCCGGTGCAGCAGGCGCTGTCGCCGGTGGGCCTGGTCAACGTCAACCGGCACATGCTGGAGCTGGCACTGCGCAACCTGCTCGGCAATGCACTGCGTTACGCGCGCCGGCAGATCCGTATTGCCAGCACCGTCAATGACGGCTGGCTATGCCTGCAGGTGGAGGACGACGGCCCCGGCATCGCACCCGAACTACGCGGCCAGGTGCTGCAGCCCTATGTCCGGCTGGACCCGGGCAGTCCCGGCTTCGGCCTCGGCCTGGCGCTGGTGCAGGTGGTGGCCGACAAGCATGGCGGCCACGTCGAAGTGACCGATTCGGCGCTGGGCGGTGCCTGCATCCGCCTGCGCCTGCCGCTGGAAAACGGCGGCATCGTCGAATGCGAAGCGGCCTGCTAGGCCGCCGGTTCCGCACGCGGCAAGGCGAACACGAACAGCGCGCCACGCTCGCTGTCGCGCAGTTCGATGCGGCGGCCGTGCAGCTGCACGATGCGCTGCACGATCAACAGCCCCAATCCGCCGTTCTCGCCGCGCCGCGCGCCCAGCGCGGCCGGTGCCTGGAACAGCTGGGTGCGCAACGCCGGCGCGACCCCTGGGCCGTCATCGGCCACGCTGACCTCCACGCTGTCGGGAGTCGCACGCAGGCGCACTTCGATCTGTCCACCGTCAGGTGCATGGCGCAGCGCGTTGTCGAGCAGGTTGGTCAACACCCGTTCGACCAGGCCCAGGTCGGCGCGCACCAGCGGCAGGCCGGGGGGGAACGCCGCGTGCAGCTGCTGGCCGCGCGCCTGTGCCGCCAGTTCGAACTTCTGCAGCACGTCCTGCAGCAGCTCCGGTAGTGCGAACACCTCCCACTCCAACCGCACTTCGCCATGTTCCAGCCGCGCCAGCTCGAACAGCGCGCGCGCCAGCCGGCCGACCTTGGCGCTCTGTGCCAGCGCGATGCCGAGATAGCGGCGGCGCTCATCCGGCGACAGCGTGGCGTCCTTCAACGCCAGCGTTTCCAGGTAGCCATGCAGCGACGACAGCGGCGTGCGCAGGTCGTGCGAGATGTTGGCGACCAGTTCGCGGCGCTGCAGGTCCTGCTGGCGCAGCTGCTGCCACTGCTCGCCCAGCCGCTGCGCCATCTGCGCGTGCGCGTGTTCGAGGATCACCAGCTCGTCGCGCTCACCGGGGCGCAGCGGCTCCGGCGGTGGCAACGGCGTGGGTGCGTCGATGTCGAAGGCCTGGATGCGCCGGGTCAGCCGCCGCAGCGGACGGGTCACCCAGTAGAACGCCACCAGCCCGGCCAGCAGGCCGAGGCCACCGACCAGCACCACCGACCACAGCGTGGTGTTCCACTGGCTGCCGGCGGCAAGATCGTCGGCCAGCATCTGCCGGTGCTCGCCGACCAGCACCACGTACACGTAGCCCGCCGGCCGGCCCTGCACGATCAGAGGTGCCGCGCTGAACACCTTGCGGCCATTCGCGCTGCGCGGGTCATCGCCGAGGATCGGCAACGGCGCACCGGCCAGCAGGCGGCGCAGCGGCGCCACGTCCACCCGGTTTCGCACCAGGTGCCCACTGGGTGCATCGTGGCCGAGGATGCGGCCCTGGTCATCCAGCAGGTAGACCTCGACGCTGGGGTTGACCGCCATCAGCTGGCCGAACAGCGCCCGCACCGCCGCATCACGCATGCCGCTGGTATCCATCAGCTCGCTGCGCTGGGCGATGTGCTCGGCCAGGCCCAACGACAACCGCTGTACCACCTCCTGCTCGTGGCGGGTATTGGCACGCATCTGCAGTGCAAGCAGCGCCATGCAGCACGTCAGCATCAGCGCAGCGGTCACCACTGCCAGCTTCTGCCACAGGTTCGGCTTGATCATGCCGCCGCTCCGGCCGGGTCGACCAGCTTGTAGCCACGGCCCCATACCGTCAGCAGCCGCCGCGGATTGGCCGGATCGGGCTCGATCTTGCTGCGCAGGCGGTTGATATGGGTGTTGACCGTATGCTCGTAGCCGTCGTGCTGGTAGCCCCAGACCTGGTTGAGCAGTTCCATGCGCGCGAACACCTGGTCCGGGTGACGGGCAAAGAACAACAGCAGGTCGAACTCGCGCGGGGTCAGCTCCAATGGATTGCCATCCACCGAGGCGGTGCGCGCGACCGGGTCCAGCTGCAGTCCCCCCAGCTCGATCGCGCCGGCATCGATGCGTGCGCTCTGCGCCATCGCCTCGGCGCGGCGCAGCAGCGCGCGCACGCGTGCCACCAGTTCCGGCATCGAGAAGGGTTTTGCCAGGTAATCGTCCGCGCCCAGTTCCAGGCCGACGATGCGCTGGGTTTCGCTGCCGCGCGCACTGATGATGATGATCGGCACATACCGCGCCATCGCGCGTGCGCGCTGGCACACCTGCAGCCCGTCCACGCCGGGCAGCATCACGTCCAGCACCAGCGCGTCCCAGGGACCTTCCTGCTCGAGCAGGCGCAGGCCGGCATCGCCGCTGGCAGCATGGGCGACGTCGTAGCCCTCATCGCCCAGGTGCATGCGCAGCAGGTCGGCGATGTGGGCATCGTCTTCAACGATCAGCACGCGTTTGGTCGACATCGTCAGCTCAAGGCCAGTGGGGAGGCGGGTTGCATTGTGGCGCGGGACGGCCGCCGATACCTCACGAAAAATTGAATCCTGCGTGAGGATTCGTTGATCCGGGCGGGCGCAGCATGGCCCCGTCACCCCCTTCCCGGAGTCCGCCATGTCCTTGTCCCGCCGCCATCTGCTGGGCCTGGGCGGTGTTGCCACCGCCGCCGGCCTGCTCGGCCTGGGGGCCTGCAGCCGCGCCGCCCCCGCCGCCGCCGAAGCGCGCCCGTCGCGACAGTTCGAGGTCATGCACAGCGATGCCGACTGGCGCCAGCGCCTGACCCCGGCGCAGTACGCGGTGCTGCGCCAGCAGGCCACCGAACGGCCGTGGAGCAGCCCGCTCAACAAGGAACACCGCCAGGGCACCTTCGCGTGTGCCGGCTGTGCGCTGCCGCTGTTTTCCTCGTCCACCAAGTTCGAGAGCGGCACCGGCTGGCCCAGCTTCTGGGCGCCGCTGCACAACGCCATCGGCGAAGACCGCGACGTCACCTTCGGGATGCTGCGGGTGGAGGTGCACTGCCGTCGCTGTGGCGGCCACCTCGGCCATGTGTTCAACGATGGCCCACGCCCGACCGGGCTGCGCTACTGCATGAACGGTGCGGCGATGGTGTTCGTTCCCGGCGCCACGGATGGCACTGCCGACGGCTGGCGGGTGCCGGTCGGTTCTTCCCCTGTTTCCGGAGCCTGACGATGCTGCTGTTGCTGCTTGCCTACCTGGGCGGCGCGCTGACCCTGCTCAGCCCCTGCATCCTGCCGGTGCTGCCGTTCGTGTTCGCGCGTGCCGACCGTCCGTTCCTGCGCAGCACGCTGCCATTGCTGCTGGGCATGGCGCTCACCTTCACCGTGGTCGCCAGCCTGGCCGCGGTGGGCAGCCAATGGGTGGCACAGGCCAACCAGGTCGGGCGCTGGATCGCCCTGCTGCTGATGGCGCTGTTCGCGGTCGCCCTGCTGTGGCCACGACTGGCCGACCATCTGCTGGCGCCGTTCCAGCGCGTGGGTGCCCGTCTGAGCGCGCGCGCCGATGCCGCGGATGCCGCTGGGCGCGGCGGCGCGTGGACCTCGCTGCTGATCGGCATCGCCACCGGCCTGCTGTGGGCACCGTGTGCAGGTCCGATCCTCGGCCTGGTGCTGACCGGTGCCGCCCTGCATGGTGCCAGCGCTGGCACCAGTGGGCTGCTGCTGGCGTATGCGCTGGGCGCGATCACTGCGCTGGCGCTGGCGGTATGGGTGGGTGGCCGCGTGTTCCGTGCGCTGCAGGCGCGGCTTGGCCTCGGCGATGTACTGCGCAAGGTGCTGGGCGTGGCCGCCTTGCTGGCGGTGGTGGCAATCGGCCTGGGCTGGGATACCGGCCTGCTGACCCGTCTATCCACGGTCAGCACCGCGCGTATCGAGCAGGGCCTGCTGGACGCGGTACCCGGCGCGCAGCCGGCGGCACCACCGATGATGATGATGGCCGGTGCCAACGCCGCTGGCGATGCACCGCTGCCGGTCGAGGGCACCCTGCCCGCGCTGGACGGGGCCACCGGCTGGCTCAACAGCCCACCGCTGACGGCCCAGCAGCTGCGCGGCAAGGTGGTACTGGTCGACTTCTGGACCTACTCCTGCATCAACTGCCTGCGTGCGATGCCGTTCGTGCACGAATGGGAGCGCCGCTACCGCGACCACGGCCTGGTGGTGATCGGCGTGCACACGCCGGAGTTCGCCTTCGAGCGTGACCCGCGCAACGTCATGAAGGCGGTGCAGCAGCTGAAGGTCGAGTACCCGGTGGCGCTCGACAACCAGTACACGATCTGGCGCGCATTCAACAACCGCTACTGGCCGGCGCAGTACTTCGTTGATGCGCAGGGCAACATCCGCGGCCACCAGTTCGGCGAAGGCAACTACGCGCGTTCGGAACAGATGATCCGTCGCCTGCTGACCGAAGCCGGGCAGGCCAACCTGCCGCCGCCTGCCGATCCTGCTGCCGCCGACCTGAAAGGCGTGGCCGTGCAGGCCGACATGGGCAACCTGCGCTCGCCGGAAACCTATCTGGGCCACGCCCGCGCCGAGCAGTTCGCCTCGCCCGGCGGACAGCGCAGCAACAGCGCGTTCGACTACACGCTGCCGACCACCCTGGCGTTGAACCAGTGGGGACTGTCGGGGCGCTGGACCGTCACCGATGAAGCCGCACAGCTGCAGCAGGCCGGTGGCCGCATTGCCTTCCAGTTCCATGCGCGTGACCTGCACCTGGTGCTGGCGCCCAGCCGCGACGGCACGCCGGTGCGCTTCCGCGTCTGGCTGGATGGCAAGGCGCTGCCCGCTGCCGATGCCGGTAGTGATGTCGGCGCCGATGGCAGTGGCGTGGTCGACGAGCATCGCCTGTACCAGCTGGTACGCCAGCGCGGCACAGTCGGCCCGCATCGCTTCGAGATCGAATTCCTCGATGCGGGCGTGCAGGCCTATGCCTTCACCTTCGGTTGAACCGGGAGCACATGATGAAACTCTGCTTTGAACAGGGCATCGCCGCCGGTGTTGCCGGCCTGGTGGCCATGGCATTGATTGCCGGGGTGCTGCTGGTCGATCACGGCGCGGCTGCGGCGCCGGTCGAAGCCAGCGCGCAGATCCAGGCACTGCCGGCCCCCACCGGCGATGCGGCGTTCCGCGATGACGCCACCCACGCCAGCGTGGTGTTTGCCGGCGGTTGCTTCTGGGGCGTGCAGGGCGTGTTCCAGCACGTCAAGGGCGTGAGCAATGCGGTGTCCGGCTATATCGGTGGCAGTGCAGCCAATGCGCGCTATGAGCGCGTCAGCGGTGGCCAGACCGGCCATGCCGAAGCCGTAAAGATTGACTACGACCCGCGCCAGGTCAGCTATGGACAGCTGATGCAGGTGTTCTTCTCGGTCGCGCACGACCCGACCCAGCTCAACCGCCAGGGTCCGGACCACGGCAGCCAGTATCGCTCGGCGATCTTCAGTGACGACGCCCGCCAGCAGGCGGCCAGCCGCGCCTACATCGCCCAGCTCGGCCAGGCCGGCAGCTACCGCGCACCGATCGTAACCCAGCTGGTCAGCGGCCAGCGCTTCTACCCGGCCGAGAGCTACCACCAGAACTACATGACCAACTACCCGCAGGCCGCCTACATCCGCTACTACGACGCACCGAAGCTGGTGGCCCTGGCCAGGCAGTTCCCGGCGCTGTACCGGCGCGAGGCGGTGCTGGTGCCGATGCGCTGACGGCATTTCCCCTGGGGCTGATCGGTGCTCGGCTCTACACACCCAAAAAAGACGCACGGCGATCCCGCCGTGCGCTTGGAATGCGCCGGCCACGCCCCGATCAGGCCCGGCCGACGACGACATGCTAGGCTCGCCATCATCATGGGTACAGCATCAGATGGCGGGATGTTCGATGGATACAGATGACCAGGTCACGATGATCCCTCCACGCTACCAGCGGCTCTCCGACGAACTGGCCGAGGCCATCCACGGCGGTCGCCTTCCGGTCGGCAGCCGCCTGCCTTCGCTGCGGCAGATGGCGTCGCAGCGCAGGCTCAGCCTCAACACGGTGATCGCGGCCTATCGCCAGCTGGAAGATGCCGGGCTGGTGATTCCGCGGCCGAAGGCGGGCTTCGAAGTCGCGCCGCGGCTGTCGGTGCCGGAGCGTTCGCTGCGCGACACCCCGTCCGCGCCCACCGCGCCGCTGCAGCAGGTGCTGATGGCCCGGGTACTGGAAGCACAGCGCCGCCCGGGTGTGGTCGACCTGGCCTTCGCCGGCCCACGTGGTCGCCAGTTCTATCCCGGCGCGCAGCTGGCCCGGCATACCGCGCAGGTGCTGCGCCACGGCCAGCAGACGGTGGAGACCTATGCGAGACCCAACGGCTCCCCCCGGCTGCTGGCGCAGATCGTGCGCCGCAGTCCGCGCATGGGTCTGCACACCCACGCCGAGCGACTCCTGCTGACCCATGGTGCGATGGAGGCCCTGCAGCTGGCGTTGCGCGCGGTCACCCAGCCCGGTGACGCAGTGGGCATCGAGGCGCCGTCCTACTTCAACCTGTATCCGTTGCTGGCCAACCTCGGCCTGCAGGCCATCGAGTTGCCCACCCACCCGCAGCACGGGCTGGATGTGGATGCACTGGATGCGCTGCTGGAGCACACGCCGCTGGCCGCACTGGTGGTGATGCCGACCGTGCACAACCCGCTCGGCTGCACCATGCCGACCGCCGCCAAACAACGCTTGGCCGAGCTGGTCAACGCACGGCAGCTGCCCCTGATCGAGGATGCGGTGTACGCCGAGCTGCAGTTCTGTGAACCGCCGGCACCCTTGCTGAAAGCCTTCGATCGCGATGGCTGGGTGATGGTGGTCGGTGGCTTCTCAAAGACACTGGCGCCGGATTACCGCATCGGCTGGCTGGATGGCGGTCGCTTCGCAGAGCGCATCGCGCTGCTGAAGTTCCAGTCCACCGGCGGTGAGCCGCAGCTGCTCGGCGATGCGGTGGCCGCTTATCTGGAAGCAGGCAGCTACGAGCACCATCTGCATCGCATGCGCCGCCTGTACCGCGAACAGGTGGGACGGCTGCGCCAGCTGGTAGCCGAGCATTTCCCGGCAGGCACCCGCGCCACCGAACCACAGGGCGGATTCCTGCTGTGGCTGGAACTGCCGGGCGTGGACACGCGCGAGCTGTTCGAGCGAGCGTTGCAGGAGGACATCGTGTTCATGCCCGGCCAGGTCTATTCGCGTGGCGCGCGCTATCGCCACTGCCTGCGGCTGTCGTGCTGCCAGAGCCTGGATGCACGCTTCATCGGTGCGGTGGAACGGCTGGGTGCGATCGCGCGGGAGCTGGCAGTGCGCCAGCTCCTGTAGAGCCGAGCCCACGCTCGGCTGCCCTTCGCTGACGGTCCCCCGCTGAGCCGAGCATGGGCTCGGCTCTACAGGAAGCAGGTCAGTCGCGCAGGTGCGTACTCAGGATCTGACCATCCGCCCCCGGCAGATGCGGCAGCCGTCCCCAGCACGGCATCGGCAGGCGCTGCTGCAGCGTGGCGATGTTCTCGTCCTGGCGCTGCATTGCCGGGTCGATGTGGTTGCCGATCCAGCCCAGGCAGTCCACGCCGCTGGCCTGCAGCGATTGCGCGGTCAACCGCGCGTGGTTGACGCAGCCCAGCCGCATGCCCACCACCAGCAGCACCGGCAGCTGCAGCGCACGCACCAGGTCGAGCTGGTCCAGCGTGGCCGAGACCGGCGCCAGCCAACCGCCCACGCCCTCCACCACGACGATATCGGCCTTCGCGCGCAGGCGTTCGAACGCGGCCACGATCGGCGCCAGCTCCACCTGCACGCCGTCCTCGGCAGCGGCCAGCTCCGGTGCCAGTGGCTGCCGCAGCGCATAGGGATTCAGATCGGCATAGTCCGGCACCGGCCAGCTGGCCGCCTGCAGCGCCAGCGCGTCCTCGTTGCGCAGGCCCTGCCCCAGATCCTCGCTGCCGCTGGCCACCGGCTTCATGCCCACTGCACGCAGGCCACGCTGGCGCAGTGCGTGCAGCAGCGCGGTGCTGGCCGCGGTCTTGCCGATTTCGGTATCGGTGCCGGTAACGAACAGGGCGGGCGGCAGCGTAGCGGGCAACGGCATCGATGGGCTCCAACAGGGCAACAGTGTGTGCATTATCGCCGGCCCGGTGCACTTGCTAGACTGCGGGCATGTTCGCCAATGCCTCGCTCACCGGCAGCAAGCCGGAACAATACGCCCAGCTGCTGGAACAGGCCCGTGGCCTGGTCTACGCCGAGTCCGACCGCATCGCCAACGCGGCCAACCTCTCCGCACTGGTCTATCACGCCCTGCCCGACCTGAACTGGGTGGGCTTCTACCTGTATGACGGCAAGGAACTGGTGGTCGGCCCGTTCCAGGGCCTGCCGGCCTGCGTGCGCATCCCGCTGGACAAGGGTGTGTGCGGTGCCGCCGCCAGCCAGCGCGTAACCCAGCGCGTGGACGACGTCGATGCCTTCCCCGGCCACATCGCCTGCGATTCGGCCTCGCGTTCGGAGCTGGTGGTGCCGCTGCTGCGCGGCGATGAACTGATCGGCGTATTCGATATCGACAGCCCGAAGGTCGGCCGCTTCGACGCCGACGATCAGGCCGGCCTGGAAGCCATCGCCCGCGTGTTCGTCGAGGCACTGGGATGAGCGCACCGAAGCTGCGCAACATCGGCCCGAAAAGTGCAGCGTGGCTGCGCCAGGTCGGGCTGCGCAGCCGCGAGGACCTGGTGGCGATCGGCGCAGTCGGCGCCTTCGTCAAGGTCAAGCGGGCCGGCTTCAAGCCCAGCCTGAACCTGCTGTACTCGCTGGAAGGCGCATTGCTGGACTGCCACTGGCAGGAGCTGAGCGAGCCGCAGCGTGAAGCGCTGGTGCAGGACTATGAGGCGCGCATCGCCGCGCATCCGCTGAAGGCGGCCGGCCCGGCGTCGGGCCCGGTGCATGAGCAGCGCTTCGATGCCGACGATGAGGCCGAGAACAACGTGGCCGAGCGCGCGGACGAGGATTGACTGCACCGGTAGTGCCGGCCGCTGGCCGGCAACTGCGTGATCCTTGCAACGTTCCTGAGGCTGCCGGCCAGCGGCCGGCACTACCGATGGACTACGGCTGCTGCAGTTCCAGCAGCTCGCCCACCAGCCCGACCTCGCCCCGCTCCAGCCACACCCGCAGGCGCGTGCCGTGGTCGATGCGCAGGGCCCAGCACAGCGACATCGGCAGGCCGCAGACCTGCGACAACACCATGCGCAGCGGGCCACCATGGCTGACCACCAGCGTCGGCACCGGATCATCATCATCGAGCAGGCGATCCAGCGCGCGCGCGATACGCCGCTCGAAATGCCCCCAGCTCTCGCCGTTCGGCGGCGGGAACGCATGCGGATCGGCGTGGAAGGCGGCCAGCGCATCTTCCGGCAGGTCGAACAGCGACTGCCCGTCCCAATCGCCGAAATCCAGCTCTTCCCATTCCTCGTCCGCTTCGACGTCCAGCCCGCGTGGGGTGGCCAGCGCCATCGCCGTGTGCAGCGCGCGCAACCGCGGTGAACTGATCACCCGCTCCCAGCGTTGCTCGGCATAGGCCTCGACCAGCTCCTGCGGCAGGCCGGCCAGCTGCGGTGGATCGCTGCGGCCATCAAGGAACTCATCGCGACCGTTGCCGGCGTGGCGGACCAGGTCGAGGATCATGCGTGCGTCCCGGACGGGCGGCGCAGGTACAACGGAGAACGGGCAGACATCGGTAACGGCACCACGGGATCGAGCAACCATTCTAAAGGCACAGCAAAGGCAGCCGCGCAGGCGCGACGCAACGGGACGGCCTGCGATGCCGTAGACTGCGCGCACTTCCAGGTGACCTGCGGCCGTGGCCGGCAGGTTGAAACGGGAAGCCGGTGACGCGTGATTCCACGCCAGGCCGGCGCTGCCCCCGCAACGGTAAGCACGTCAGTTCCAGGCAACACCGCCACTGTGCCGCAGGCATGGGAAGGCGCCTGGACGGTGGCCTCGCGCCACCCGGCGGCAAGCCCGGAGACCGGCCCGGAAGCCTCAGGTCGCGATGCGGTGGGCATGGCGCTGGATGACCGTGGCGTGCGCTGCGGCATCGGCGCGTGCCTGCCTTCGCGGCTCCTCCCCTTCGCCACGCGGGCGTGCGTGGCACCTGGAGTCCCCCCATGAAGCTGCAGTCCCGAATGCTGTCCCTGGCCGTACTGGCCGCCCTGCCCGCGCTGGCACAGGCCGCCGATGACACCACCGCGCTCGACCAGATCCTGGTCACCGCCACGCGCACCCCGATCGCCCTGCAGGACAGCATCGCGCCGGCCCAGGTGATCGACCGCGCGCAGATCGAATCCAGCCAGGCCACCTCGCTGCAGGAACTGCTGCGCGGCCGCGCCGGCATCAACCTGACCAATGCCGGTGGGCTCGGCAAGCAGAGCTCGCTGTTCCTGCGCGGCACCAACTCGGGCCACACCGTGGTGCTGGTCGACGGCGTGCGCATCAACAGTGCCGACCTCGGCCTGGCGATGTACCAGGACCTGCCGCTGGCGCAGATCGAGCGCGTGGAAATCGTGCGTGGCCCGCAGTCGAGCCTGTACGGCGCCGATGCCATTGGCGGCGTGATCCAGATCTTCACCCGCCGCAACCAGAGTGATTTCGCCCCGCACTTCCAGCTCGGTGGCGGCAGCAACGGCCTGCGCGAAGCCAGCGGCGGGATCGGCGGCGGGACCGAACGCGGCTGGTTCGGCGCCGACATCGCCTACCAGCATTCCGATGGCATCGATGCCTGCCGCGGCTCGGCAACGCTGTTCACCGGCTGCTTTGCCGACGAACATGACCGCGATGGCTACCGCAACCTGTCCAAGAGCCTGCGCGGTGGCTACACCTTCAACGACCAATGGAACGTGGAAGGCAGTGCATTGCGTGCCGACGGAAAGAACCATTACGACGGCTACTACAACTATTCGGAAACCCGCCAGCAGGTGCTGGCCGGCAAGGTGCGCTACACCCCGTCCGAACGCCTGGCGTTCACCGCCAATGTCGGGCGCAGTGACAACGAGTCGGACAACTTCGGTGACTTCGATGCCCGTGGCAGCGCTCAGACCCACCGCGACAGCGCCTCGCTGCAGGGTGACTTCGCCTTGGCCGAAGGCCAGCTGCTGAGCACCGGCGTGGACTGGAGCGAAGACAACCTCGATGGCAGCAGTGCCGGATATCGGGTCGACAGCCGCCGCAACACCGGCGTGTTCGTGCAGTACCAGGGCCGCTTCGGCCGCCACCAGCTGCAAGCCAGCGCGCGCAACGACGACAACCAGCAGTTCGGCAACCACGCCACGGGCAGCCTCGGCTGGGCGATGGAGCTCGGCCACGGCCTGCGTGTCAATGCCAGTTACGGCACCGCGTTCAAGGCGCCGACCTTCAGCGACCTGTACGACCCGTGGAGTGGTGTGCCGACGTTGAACCCGGAGAAGTCCAAGAGCGCCAACCTGGGCGTTTCGCAGCAGGGACAGGGCTGGCACTGGGGCCTGGACGTCTATGAAACCCGCATCGATGATCTGATCACCTACGATGCGGCGACCTTCAGGATGCAGCAGGTGGAGAAGGCGCGCATCCGCGGTGCCGAACTGACCGGTGGCGTGCTGCTGGCCGGCTTCGACATCAACGCCCAGCTGAGCTACACCGACCCACGCAACCGCACCGGCGGCAGCACGCAGTTCGACAACTGGCTGCCGCGTCGTGCACAGCAGACCGCGCGCCTGGACATCGACCGGCGTTTCGGGGACTTCCGCGCAGGCCTGACGGTTCAGGGTGCGGGCAAGCGCTATGACGATGCCGCCAACGCGGTGAAGGTGGGGGGGTACGGCACGCTGGATCTGCGCGCCGAGTACGCGCTGACGCCGTCGTGGTCGCTGCTGGCGCGTGCCACCAACGTGTTCGACCGCAGGTATGAGACGGTGGCGTGGTTCAACCAGCCGGGCCGTGAGTACCAGTTGAGTGTGCGTTACCAGCCGAAATGACCGCGACGGTCATGGTAGTGCCGGCCGCTGGCCGGCAACATCATGACCTTCGGCAACGCATTCCGGGTTGCCGGCCAGCGGCCGGCACTACCCCTGCGTCAGCCCTGCAACCCCGGCAGTTCACGCAGGTCGTCGATCACCGCCACCGCATGCGCGCTGGCCAGGTCCAGACCGCGCGGGTAGCCGTAGCGGACCAGCGCGATCGGCATGCCCGCATCTTCGGCGGCGCGGTAGTCGGTCAGCGAATCACCCACCATCAGGCAGGCATCGACCGGCAGCCCGAAGTGCGCAGCGATATGCCGCAGCGGCTCACCGCTGGGCTTGCGCTGCGGCAGTGAATCGCCGCCCAGTACCAGCGCGAACGCATCACCGATGCCCAGGTGCTGCAGCAGCGGCGGCACCAGTGCTTCGGGCTTGTTGGTGCAGATCGCCAGTGGCACGGCGCGCGCGCGCAGCTGCGCCAGTGCGTCGGCCACGCCATCGAACAGGCGCGGGCTGCGCAGCAGGCATTCACGGTAGTGCACCATGAACACCGGCATGACCTCGGCCAGGTCGACCTCACGACCGGCGGCGTGCACGGCCTGTTCGACCAGGCGGCGCACACCGTCGCCGATCCAGCCGAGCACGGTGGCTTCCGGCACCCGTGCCATGCCGATGGCTTCCAGCGTGCGGTTCAGCGCTTCGGCGATGTCAGCTGCGCTGTCGACCAGCGTGCCATCGAGATCGAATACGACCAGCGGATAGGGATACGACAAGGGACGACGCCTGTACAACGTGGGGCCGTCCATTGTACGCCGCGCTTTTTGCCCGGGATCGGCCTCAGCCGATCCTGCGTGCGCGGGTGGCCAGAAAGGTGGGCAGGTAACGGTCGATCAGGAAGCGCGGCTTCGGCTGCCAGTCTTCCATGAACCGATCAATCACGAAGCCTGCATCCAGCTGACCGCCGATCAGTTCGGTCAGGCTGTGGCCAAAGGTCAGCGCATCGCCGCGGGCGAGTTTCGCCTCACGCTCTGCGGCGGGCAGGTCTTCCAGGTCCGAATAGGGAATGGCGTACTGCGGCCGGATCAAACCCTGTGCATCCAGCTGCGGATCACGTGCACCGACGAACAGCACCGGGTTGTAGAAGCTGGCCATCAACATGCCATCGCGCGCCAGCACGCGGCGGCATTCGGTCCACACCGGGCGCACGTCGGGTACGTACAGGTTGGAGATCGGATGGAACACCACGTCGAAGCTGTCATTGGCGAATACGTGCAGGTCGCGCATGTCGCCCTGCACCGTGCGCAGCTGCAGGCCGTCGCGCGCAGCGACCCTGCGGTCCTGTTCCAGCTGCCCATCGGACAGGTCGAACACGGTGACGTCGGCGCCCGCAGCGGCCAGCACGGGTGCCTGCTGGCCGCCGCCCGAAGCCAGGCACAGGATGCGACGGCCGCGCACGTCGCCCAGCCAGTCCAGTGGCAGCGCGCATGGGGTCAGGTGCACCTGCCAGCGGCCTTCGCGCGCGGCGGCAATGGTTGAACTCTCCACCGGGCGCGACCATTCGCGCACTTCGCTGGCCTGGCGGTCCCAGGCAGCACGGTTGTGGTCGATCAAGGCCTGTCCATGGTTCATGTGTTCTCCTTGCCCGGTGGGCGCCAATCCAGATCCTGGAAGGCCGGGCTGGCGAAACACTCGGCCAGGTAATCCAGGAATCGCCGCATGATAGCGGGCTGCTGGCGCCGTGATGCGTACACGGCATGAATGCCGAGCTCGTCCAGACTGAATCCGGGCAGCAGTTCGATCAGCTCGCCGCTGCGCAGCAGTGGCGCCACCTGGTAGGTCGGCAGCATGGCGATCCCGGCACCGGCGCGTACCGCCTCCAGCAGCAGCGACGCATCGTTGGCGCTGATGTTGCCGCCCACCGCCACCGACAGCGAACGGCCATCGCGGTGCAGCTGCCACAGGCTCTTGCCGACGTAGTGGTGGGTCAGGCAGTTGTGCGCGGCCAGGTGCTCCGGCGCGGTCGGCGTGCCACGCGCCTGCAGGTACGACGGCGTCGCGCACAGCACCGAGCGGCAGGTGGCCAGCCGCCTCGCGATCAGGCTGGGGTCGATCTGGCGCGCGATGCGCACGGCCAGGTCCACGCGTTCCTCCACCAGGTTCACCGTGCGGTCGACCAGCAGCAGCTCGATGCGCGCCGCCGGATGGCGCGCGACGAAACCGGCCACCGCCCGTGCCAGGTGGCTCTGCCCGAACGACACGCTGGCGGTCACGCGCAGCGTACCGTGCGGCTCGGGATCATCACTGGCCAGCTCGCCCTGCAGTTCTTCGCCGATCGCCAGCATCTGCCGGAAGCGCGCCAACGCCGCCTCGCCCGGGCCGGTCAGGCTGACCCGGCGCGTGGTCCGGTGCAGCAGGCGTGCACCCAGCCAGCCCTCGACCTCGGCCAGGTAGCGGCTGACCATCGCCCGCGACATGTCCAGCACTTCCGCGGCGGCGGTGAGGCTGCCGCGCTCGGCCACCTCGACAAACACGGTCATGGCGGTCAATCGGTCCATATGCTCGATCCACGCAACAAACAAGCGCGTTATACGCTGTTTTTCGAGCGACTGCAGCAGCCTAGAGTGGCCCCATTCCCAGCCCACATCGCCCCACGGAGTCCTGCCATGAAGATCGCCCTCGTTGGTTCCACCGGCAACATCGGCCGCCAGATCGCCCGCCACGCGCTGGCCCACGGCCACGAACTCACCGTCATCGTGCGCAGCGCGCAGGACCTCCCGGCCGAACTGGCCGGTGCCCATCCGGTGATCGCCTCGCTGGATGACCAGGACGCACTGGTCGCCGCCATCGCCGGCCACGACGTACTGGCCAGCGCCTACGGCCCGCGCCCGGGCGACGACATCGGTCGCGTGGGCGAGATCGCCGCGCAGCTGGCGGCCGCCGCGCGCAAAGCCGGCGTACCGCGCCTGGTGGTGGTGGGTGGCGCTGGCAGCCTGGAAGTCGCGCCGGGCGTGCAGCTGGTCGATACCCCCAACTTCCCGGAAGCCTACAAGCCGTACGCGCTGGCCCATCGTGAAGCCTTCAATCGCCTGCAGGCAGTGGACGACCTGGACTGGACCTTCTTCTCGCCGGCCGCCGAAATCGGCCCGGGCGATGAGCGTGGCCAGTATCGCGTGCAGCCCAGGGCCTTCCTGGCCGACGCCAGTGGCCACAGCCGCATCAGCTATGCCGACTACGGCGCCGCGTTCGTCGCCGAGCTGGAAGCGCACCAGTACCCGAAGCAGATCATCACGGCCGCGTATTGATCGACGCGCGAGCCCTGTAGGGCCAAGCCCACGCTCGGCTCCCTATCCGACACAAGGAATTCCCCATGCGTACCGCTGCCCTGCTGCTTCCCCTCGCCCTGGCCGCCACGTTCACCAGTGCGCCGCTGCTGGCCGCACCGGCCACCGCGGCGCCGACCATCGCGACGAAATCACAACTGCACCTGCAGACCTTCCATCCCGGCCCGCAGGCGATGTTCTCGGTATCCTCGGTGCTGATCGAAGGCCGCCACGACGCGATCCTGGTCGATGCACAGTTTGGTGCCAGCGACGCGCGCAAGCTGGTCGAACGGATCCGCGCCAGTGGCAAGCAGCTGACCATGATCTACATCAGCCACGGCGATCCGGACTACTACTTCGGCCTGGCCACCCTGCAGGATGCCTTCCCGCAGGCACGCATCGTCGCCACTGCGCAGACCGTCGCCCACATCCAGCAGACCCAGGCCGGCAAGCTGGCCTACTGGGGACCGAAGATGGGCGCCGACGTGCCGGCACGCATCGTGGTGCCGCAGGTACTGGACGGCGATGCCCTGCAGCTGGAAGGCCAGCGCCTGCCACTGATCGGCCTGGATGGCCCGACCCCGGACCGCACGGTGCTGTGGGTACCGTCGCTGCGCGCGATCGTTGGCGGCATTCCGGTGGTGGCCGGTGAGCACGTGTGGATGGCCGACACGCAGACGACGAAGTCGCACACTGACTGGCTGCAGACCCTGCAGCGGTTGCAGGCACTGAAGCCGAAGGTGGTGGTGCCGGGGCATTACGCGCCGGGTGCCGCACTGGATGCCAGTGCGCTGCGCTTCACTGCGGACTACATCCGCGCGTTCGACGCCGAGGCGGCAAAGGCCAAGGACAGCGCGGCACTGGTGAAGGCGATGCAGGCGCGCTATCCGAAGCTGGACGGCGTGGCGTCGCTGGAGCTGAGTGCGAAGGTAGCCAAGGGCGAGATGCAGTGGCCATGAGGTAGGGGTTCTTCTGCAGGGCTGCGCCCTGCACCTGCAGAGGCAACAGCAACAGCAACAGCTGGCTATCGGTGGGAAGGCGAGGTGGGTCCGGTTGCGGGGGGCGCTGCAAGTACGTCCATGTAAGCTCGGTCGCCGCATCCATGCGGCTCACGCCCCCGCAACCGGAC
>NZ_JAXBRE020000022.1:0-63142 GCF_047520985.2 Stenotrophomonas sp. BR163 | reverse complement strand
GGGTTCGCGGGGGTGTCCGCGGCATGGATGCCGCGGCTAAGCTCCCAAGGACGGGTTCACGGCGTCCCCCGCGACCCCACCCCGCCCGGCCAAGCGCGGCTTTTGCTTTACTCGGCCAAGCAGCCAGCCACGAGGGGCTGTGCCGTTGGCTGAAAACTCAGTAACGCTTGATCCCCGGCACCGTGCAACCTTCAATCTGCGCGTGCGCCGACACCGCATTCTCCTTCTCGCCCCGCGCCAGCCGCGACTGCTCGATCGTCGCCCAGTGCCGGCGGCACAGCGGCCCGGTCTTCGAGCCCAGATCCACGGCCTTGCGTGCGAACGTCTCCGCCTGTGCCCACTGCCCCTGCAGCAGCGCCAGTTCGGCACGCTCCTGCAGCACCGCCGGGTCACCAGCCACGATCTCCAGCGCATGGTCCAGGCTGCTGGCGGCACCGGCGAGGTCGTTGGCCTGGCGCTGCGCCTGTGCGGCCAGCCTCAGGTCTTCCACCTGCGAATCACGCAGCGGCTGCACCGACAATTCCTTGTCGTCCGGACCCGCTGCAGCATCCACGGCCGCCAGGCGCTGCGCCGGCGTGGTGGTGTCGACCGGTTTGACTACCGGCGGCGCGCTGCTCACGCAGGCGGCCAGGGCCAGACTTAGGCCGGTCAGGGCCAGGGGCTGCAGCAGGGTTCGCATGTTCATCGGCATCATCGGCTCGGGGGAGGAGTGGTGGCGGCAGGTTCGGCGGGTGCTTCCGGCTTGCGGTCCAGGCCGAACCAGCTGCGCCAGCCACCGCCCTCGCCTTCAGCCTCGCCCTGCCCCTCGGGCGACGCGGCCGGCGCGCACGGCGCATAGGCAGGCGCATAGCCCACCACGAACGGGAAACGACGCGCGCCGGGGCAGCCTTCATCGGTGCTGTTGAGACCGGTGGGAGCCACCGGCTGCCAATCCAGGCCCTTGTTGCTGACCCGCAATGGCGCACTCGGCAGGCGCTGGAAGATGCCCGACCAGACCCGCATCGCGCCAGTGGCGCCATACAGGCCGGCCTGCTGGTTCTGATCGTTGCCGATCCAGATCACCGCCAGGTGATCGCCGGTGTAGCCGGCATACCAGCTGTCACGGCCATCGTTGGTGGTGCCGGTCTTGCCGGCTGGCTGCAGACGGCCGAGGCCATCAGCATTGAGCCGCTGCGCGGTACCACTGGCGACGACCTGCTGCAGGCCGACACTGATCAGGTTGGCGGCAATCGAATCGCCTTCCTGTGCCGGTGCCGGGGTCTTGTCGTAGCGCTTGAGCAGCTTGCCCTGCGGATCGAGCACGCCGCGCACGGCGTGCAGCGGCTGGATCTCACCCCCGGACGCGAGGAACTGGTACAGCTGCGCCATCGCATACGGGCTCTGGTCGGTCGAGCCGAGGATCACCGCCGGATTGGCCTCGGCCTTGATGCCGGCCAGCACATGGATCAGCTGGGTCACGCGCTCGGGGCCGACCTGCATGCCCAAGCGCACCGTCGCCTGGTTGTACGAATGCGCCAGCGCATCGATCAGGCGCACCGTGCCGTGGCTGCGGTTGTCGGCGTTGCCGGGGCTCCAGTTGCGGCCGCGGCCGAGCTGCACCGTCACCGGCGAATCATCGACCCAGCTGGCCAGCGAATAGCGGTCCGGCTGCGCCAGGGCCAGCAGATACACGAACGGCTTGAGCAGCGAACCGACCGGGCGCTGCGCCTCGATCGCACGATTGAAGCCGACCTCGGACACCTCACGGCTGCCGATCACCGCCAGTACGTCGCCGTTGTGCACGTCGGTCAGCACCATGCCGGCCTGCAGTTCAGGGCGACGCTGGCTTTCCAGCGACTTGATGGTGCGGGTCACCGCGCCTTCGGCATAGGCCTGCGCGGACGGCGACATGCCGGTCATCACGCTCAGGCCCGCGCCCTGCAGCGCAGATTCCGGATAGTCATGCGCAAGCTGCCGGCGGACCAGGTCGACATAGGCGGGGAAGCGGTTGGCTGCCACCAGACCCGGTGCCTTGGGCACACCCAACGGAGCCTTCAGCGCGCGCCGGTACTCGGCATCGTCGATCAGCGTGGCCTCGTGCAGCTTGCCCAGCACGAAGTTGCGGCGATCCAGCGCACGTTCCGGGTTGCGCCGCGGGTCGTAGAAGGACGGCCCCTTGACCAGGCCGATCAGCAGGGCGATCTGCTCGGTCTCCAGCGACTGCAGGTCACGCCCGAACCAGAATTCGGCGCCGGAGGACATGCCATGGATCGCCTGGCTGCCGCGCTGGCCCAGGTACACCTGGTTGAGATACGCCTCGAAAATCGTGCGCTTGTCGTAGCGCGCTTCCATGATCAGCGCGTACAGCACCTCATTGAACTTGCGGGTGAGCGTCTGCTCCTTGCCGATGCCAAGCAGGCCGCTGCGGGCCAGCTGCTGGGTGAGCGTCGAGGCGCCCTGGCGGCTCTGGCCACCGGAACGGATCGTCACCCACACCGCGCGCGCGATGCCGGACAGGTCGATGCCGTGATGGCGGTTGAAGTCCTTGTCTTCCACTGCCTGCAGGCCGGTCACCAGCAGGTCCGGCGCCTCGTCCATGCGGATCAGGCGGCGTTCTTCCTGCTTCTGGCCGTACAGCGTGGCGATGCGCGCCGGATCCAGCCGCGCGGCCTTCAGTGCCTTGCGGCTGTCGGCGTCGCGCAGCGAGGCCACGCCGCCATCGGCCAGCGACAGCTCCACCCGGCGCGGCGCCACCCGGCCATCGACGTCGTTGTAGCCGCGGCTGGAGATCACAAAGCGACCGCCGTTCACCGCATAGGTGGCCGGCTCCTTGCCCTGGCCGTCATCACGATAGGCCGAGGCGGCCAGTTCGGTCTTCAGCGTGGACGCATCCATCGCCTTGCCGGGGGTGAGCACCAGCGGGCGCGCATACACGCGCGTCGGGATCTGCCAGCGCAGCTCGCCGAAACGCTGGGTCACCTGCTGGTTCAGGTACAGCGTATAGGGAATGAGGAAACCCAATCCCAATGCGACCGCAGCCATGCTCCAGGTGATCAGCCGGCGCCGCCACAGCGGACCGCTGTCCTGCGGGTCGTCGTCGAAATCGTCGATGTCGTCGGAATCGTAGCGTCGGGGCACGGGAGAAACATGGCAGGGGCGTCAGCGGAGTCTACCCCAGCCCATTTCCGCAAGGCAGGTTCACCAGACCGCCTGTTCAGCGATTTACCGGAGGCAATGGCCCGGCCTTGCCTCGAAGTCCATCCCACAAACCTTTCAGCATGAACCGCAACCGAATCCAGCGAGGGGCGAGGAACAGACCGTTGCCTGCCAGCTTCAGCAACAGGCGCGGCACATCCTGGGCAATCCACACCCGTGGCGTATAGGCACGTCCATAGAGCAGAACGCGATTGCGCATGATGAAGTAAAGACGGAAGGGCTTGTGCACGATCACGCCATCCGGCTTCGTACGTGATGGCAGCAGCTCCTCGCCGATGCTATGGGTCATCTGCGCATCGCAGATGCCATACAGAGAATAACCCTGGCGCTTGGCCCTGAAACACCAGTCCATGTCCAGGTTGTCAATGAACAGGTCTTCGTCCATTGCACCAATATCCTGCAATGCCGACATCGGCACCAGCGAACCGGACGTGATGAGGAAATCGCAGGAGATGCGCTGGCCCGCCCCCCCTCGCAACTTGTGGTTGAACGGGAAGCCAAAGCGAACGAACGGGGAAAGCATGCCACTGCGCGAATCGCGGAACTGCGGCCCGACAGCGGCCACGCGCTCTGCGCGGGTGAGTTCGATCAGTGCAGTCCCCAGGATATCCACCATCTTTGGCGCCAACACACTATCCTGATCCATCAGCAGCACATAAGCGAAGCCGAGCGCCTGCGCCCGCTCATAGGCCCGGTTCAAGGCACTCCCGAGGCCAACGTTGTGCGCCGAGGCAACCACGCTGATCCCCCCCCTTCCGGCCAGCAGTTCGTCGACATCAACGCCAGTGCTGCCATTGTCGAACACCACCAGATGCCCCACCTGCTGCAGCACACTGTCAACCACCCGCCGCAACAGGGCCGGCTCGGGCCCATAGGTGACGATGACAGCGCAGACAAGGGAGGCATCGAATGCGGGCCCCGGACCTGGCCCTTGCGGAATCACTGGATTCATGACGTCATGTCGCTGGCTGCGGAACGCAGGCTGTGTGAAAAACGATGAAAACGACCAAAGGCCATCTCCCGCCAAGCCTGCAGCAATAGCATTGACAGCAAGACTGACAACTCACTGCACCGCTTGAGCGTGACGCAGCGGCTGGACTATACCCGACCAGTGCGACCTGCACGAATCCTGTCGATATCAGCGTGTTGGCAGCTCACCACCGGCGCGGCGCAGGCGATCTTCAAACGCCGGCAGTTCGGCCAGATCCGGCTGCAGCAACCGCGCCTGTTCGGCGGCATGCGCGGCGAAGGCCAGGTCACCGTTACCGAGCCGCTCGCTGCCAATCGCCAGCCAGCGCTGGGCCAACCGCAGCCGCGCCGAGGGCAGTCCGGCTGCGGTCGGTGACAGGGTCTGCCAGGCCTGCAGGCAGGCGCCTGCCGCCTGCACGCGGTTCTGCCGCAGATTGTCGTCGAAGCAGCGTCGGCTGGCGGGCAGCAAGCGTGCGGCGGCTGCCTTCACCCGCGCATCGCGGGGAGCCAGCGACTGGGCTTCGCGCAACGCGTCGAACGCGCTGTGCCCGGGTGGGCTGATCCACTGCCCCGCGCGCTCGGCACGTTCGATCTTCCGCAGGTGGTCGCGCAGCTGGCGTTCGCGCTGCGCCGTGCTGACCGCGGGCTGCTGCAGAGCCCGCTGCGCCTGCTGCGCGCGCTGCAGGCGCTGCGCCAGTTGTTGCCGGACGGCCTGCGAAGCCCCCAGCTCCGCCGCCAGGGCCGCATCACGTTGCGCCGCATCGAACTGGAAGTCGTCGGCGGACTTCTGGCTGCGTGCAACCACTGCCTGCAGGGTCTGCTCACGCCCGCGCTGCGCATTGGAATCATCGGCGGCCACCACCAGCACCGCCTGGAAACCCTTGGCCGCAGCTTCCAGCTGCTGCCGTCGCAACGCACGCTGCGCTTGCCGCAGGCGCCGGTCGGCCGCGCGCGCGAGGGTCTCCTCGCTCGCCGGCATATCGGTATGACCGGCATCAAACTGACGGGCACGACGCAGGAGCGCGGCCGCCTCGGCCAACTCCCCTCGCTCCGCCAGCGTGCGTGCCTGCAGCAGCAGGTCGCTCAGCGCATCTTCGCGCCCTTCCAGCGCCGGCAGGTTGTCCGGCTGCAGGGCCAGGATGCGCTGGAACAAGGGCAACGCACTGCTGTCGCCGTCATCCAGGCGTCCGGCCGCGAACGCGTTACGCGCCTGCGCCAACAACGCGCCAATACCGGCTCCGGCGCTGCGTCGCGCCTGCAACTGGCGGGCGACCGCATCGGCGTCGCCCTGCGGCACCTGCAGCTCACGGGCCAGTGCCAGGGCCTGCGCGCTGCCGTCCAGGTCATCCGCCTGCAGTCGATCGCGCGCCTGTTGCAGCGCTGCCGCGCCGGTATTGGCCAGGCCCTGGCGCGCCTGCGGGCGATCACCGTCCAGCGCCAGCGCCGCCTGGTAGCGCTCGCGCGCACCACTGCCATCGGCATCGCTCAGGCGCCCAGCCGCCAATGCACGATCCCCCTCGGCCAGCAGCTGTTCGATCTGCGGCTCATCCCAGAACCAGTCTGCCAACGGCTTGCGCAGCAGGACCAGCAGCACGAACACGGCCAGCGCTGCGAGCAGCGCCCAGCGCCAGATCCGGCGCGCATGGCGCGCCTGCAGCCACCACCAACGCCCCTCGCGACGGACACGGTCCAGCGCAGGATGTTCAGCGCCATGCGGGCGATGCGGGGGCTCGCGTTCCATGCGTGCAGGGTAGCCGGGGCAGCGTGAAGCTCAGCCGAGGCGACGGGCCTCGCTCACGCCCGGCAGCGCATCGAGCTTGCCCAGCAGCGTCGACAACTGCCCGTAGTCACTGACCTTCAGGCGCAGCCGCAGATGGGCACGGCCACTGTTGCGCACGTTGTCACTGTGGATGTCGAGCACGTAGGCGTCTTCCTGGGCGATCAGGTTGGTGATGTCCTTCAGCAGCCAGCGGCGATCGACCGCATCGACCACGACGTCCACCTCGTAGCCGCCCCCAGCCTGGCCCCACTCCACCGGCAGGATGCGCTGCGGGCTGCTGGCCGCCAGCCGGGCCAGCGCGGCGCAGTCTGCACGATGCACGGTGACACCCCGGCTACGGGTCAGGTAGCCGACGATCGGCTCGCCGGCCACCGGCTGGCAGCAGCGTGCCAGCTGCACCAGCAGGTTGCCCACGCCCTGCACGGTGAACTTGGACTTGCCCAGGTTCTCGCGGCGCGCGGTCGGCCGCGGCAGGGCCGGTGCGGGTGCGGGCTGGCTGGCGGCACGCTCCGCCTCCAGCAGCGCACGGCTGACCTGGTTCGGGCCGGTATCGCCCAGCGCCACCTGGATGTACAGGTCATCGACGCTGTCGGCATGGAACTTCTTCGCCGCCACAGCCAGGTCCGCGTGCTGCAGGCCCAGCCGCTTCAGCTCGCGCTCGAGCAGCTCGCGACCGGCCTGCACGTTGCGCGCGCGGTCCAGCTTGTGGAACCAGCTGCGCACCTTCTCGCGCGAGCGGTTGCTGGCCAGGAAGCCGTTGGCCGGCATCAGCCAGTCGCGGCGCGGATCGGCCTCCTTGCCGGTCAGGATCTCGACGCGGTCGCCGCTGCGCAGGCGGTAGGTCAGCGGCACGATGCGGCCGTTGACCTTGGCGCCGCGGCAGCGGTGCCCTACCATGGTATGCACCTGGTAGGCGAAATCGAGCGGCGTAGCGCCCTGCGGCAGGTCCAGCACCTCGTCCTTCGGGCTCAGCGCATAGACCCGGTCCTCGGTCAGCTCGGCATCAAGCGCCCCGGCCAGTTCATTGCCCTGCCCGTCCTGCGCCTGTTCCAGCAACTGGCGCATCCAGGTGATCTTGCGGTCGAAGGACTTCTCCGCGCCCTTGCCACCTTCCTTGTACTTCCAGTGCGCGGCCACGCCCAGCTCGGCCTGCGAGTGCATTTCATGGGTGCGGATCTGCACTTCGATGGTGCGACCTTCCGGGCCGACCACGGCGGTATGCAGCGAGCGATAGTCGTTGGCCTTCGGGCGTGCGATGTAATCATCGAACTCGCTCGGTACCGGTGCCCACAGCGCGTGCACCACGCCCAACGCGGCATAACAGGCGGCAACGTCGTCGACCATCACGCGCACCGCACGGATGTCATACAACTGGTCGAAGGCCAGCCGCTTCTTCTGCATCTTCCGCCAGATGCTGTAGATGTGCTTCGGGCGGCCGCTGACTTCGGCCTTGATGCCCTGGGCGACCAGCTCGCGCGACAGCACCTTCTTGACGCTCTCGACGTAACGCTCGCGGGCGATGCGGGTTTCGTCCACCTCGCGGGCGATGCGGCGGTAGGTTTCCGGTTCCAGGTGGCGGAACGCCAGGTCCTCCAGCTCCCACTTCAGCTGCCAGATGCCCAGCCGGTTGGCCAGGGGCGCGTGGATGTCGCGGGTCAGCTGGGCCAGCGCGCGCCGCTGCTCCTCGTCCAGCTTGTCGGCCGCACGCATCCTCGCGAGCTGGCGCGCCAGCAGGATCGGCACCACGCGCAGGTCGCGGATGATCGCCAGCAGCAGCCGGCGCAGGCCCTCACTGTTGCGCCCCGCCTCACGGCCGGCATGCAGCGCCCACACCGGATCGGCCGCATCCTGGCCATCCAGCAGGCCGGTCACCGCCGCCTTGTGGTTGCCCAGCGGCAGCTGGTCCAGGCTGGCGCGCAGGCCCGGCAGGTCGAACAGCAATGCGGCCACCACCGCGCCTTCGTCGGCCGAGAGCATCGCCAGCGCATCGAGGGTATCGCCCAGCACCGACCAGCTGGCACGCATCTGGTGGTCGCAATCCGGCGCTTCCCAATGCTCACGCAGGGCCTGGCGCAGCGGAGCAGGCAGCACCGCTGCCGAGGGACGGTTCAACAAGGCATCCAGGCCGGGGACGGAAGCGCGGTTCACAGCATCGAGCAGGCAAGACAGAGGCCCCTACACTAGCGCCGGCGCCGTTCAGGGACAATCACTGCACCTACCATCACCCGGCATGAAGACATGCCGCTACACTCGCCCACACACCCAGGAGAGACCCGCCATGCCTTCGATTGCCCCGCGCGTCCGTCCACGGCTGCTGGCCTGTGCCGCCGTGCTGCTGTCCCTGTCCGCGCCTGCGCTGGCCCAGCGCGTGGTGGAGGGCGACCTGCAGCAGCAGATGTCGCCCTCCGAGTTCAAGGCCGCCGGGCTGGACAAGCTCAGTGCCGGTGAACTGGCCACGCTCAACCGCTGGCTGCAGGGCAAGGTCGAGGCGGCCACCAACCAGGCCGTCGCCGCAGCGCGCGAAGAAGGCCGCCAGGAAGTGATCAAGAAGAACCGCGGCTTCCTGGACTTCGGCAGCAGCGAACCGATCGAAAGCAACCTGCAGGGTGAATTCCGTGGATTCGGCCAGGGCCGCCGCTACGTGCTGCAGAACGGCCAGGAGTGGGAGCAGATAGACGCCACGCACTATTCCGGTGGCCGCAAGGACGCCCCGCGCGTCAGCATGCGCCCAGGGGTGATGGGCGCCTGGTATATGAAGGTGGACGGGGTAAACGTGCAGCCGAAGGTTCGCCGCACCAAGTAACGTCCGGGCATTCCGGCTGTGCCGGCTCCCTGCCCGGCCGGCCCCGGTCGCCCGAGGGGGCAACCGGGGGCGCGCTCAGGCCTGGCGCAATGCAGCCGCGCGCTGCGCCAGCTTCTTCGCCGAGATACCGGTGCGTGCACCCAGCTCCTGCGCGAACAGCGATACCCGCAGTTCTTCCAGATCCCAGCGCAGCGCCTGCCATTGCGGGCGATCACGCAGGCCCTGCTGCTCGCCCGCCGCCAGTGCTTCCAGGAACGGATGCAGTTCCAGCATGCGCGCCTGGTCGCGCGGCGGATCACGCTTGGCACGTTCGGTGCGCAGGATCATCGCCTTCAGGTAACGCGGGTACTGCGCCAGCGCGTCGGCCGGCGTGTCGCGCAGGAAGCCGGGGTGGATCAGCCCGGCCAGCTGCGCTTCCATGTCGTCCAGGTTGCCGCGCGCCCAGCCCATCAACGGCGCTTCCAGCATCGGCTTCAGCTCCGCCACCAGCGCCAGGATGGATTCGGCCAGCTTCAGCCGCGACATCGCCTCGCCAAACAGGGCCTTGGCGGCGTGTTCGCGACGCTGCTCGAAGGCCGCCGCATCACGGATGTTTTCCAGGCCCTCGGCCAGCACCGCGTTCATCGCTGCATCGACCAGGTCACCACGCAGGCGCTCCTGCGATTCGATCGCGGCATACAACAGGCCGGTCTTGGCACCGACCGGCAACTGCTTGCGTGCCTGCTTCACCTTGTCGGCCAGGGCGATCTCCAGCAGGCGGCGCACGCCCAGCGGATGGGCGTCCTGCGCCTGCTGGCGATCGGCGAAGATGCGCAGCGCCACGCTGTCGCCCTCGTCCAGCAGCGCCGGATAGGCCGGCACGCCGGCTTCACCGGGTACCTGCAGCGGAATCGGCGTGGCCGGGAACGTGCGCAGGCCGTCAGCCGCCATCTCGCGCCCGGCACGCGCGGCGAAGGCATCGCCAGCACGGCCACCGAATTTCGCGCGCAGCGCTTCCAGATCACGCGAGGTGGCCAGCACCTTGCCCTGTTCGTCGCGCAGCCGCAGGTTCATGTGCAGGTGTGGCTCGATCGAACCCGGCTCGAAATCCAGTGCGGTCACCGTCGCGCCGGTCGCACGTGACAGGAAACGCGCCAGCTCGCCGGTGATGGCATCGGCGCTGGGCTGCGGGAAGGCCTCGTAGAACGCGCGACCGAAGTCCGGCGCCGGCACGTAGTTGCGGCGCATCGCCTTGGGCAGGCTGCGGATCAGTGCCGAGGCCTTGTCGGCGACAAAGCCCGGCGCCAGCCAGCCCAGCTGCACCGGGTCCAACGCGTTGAGCAGGTGCAGTGGCACGTCCAGGGTGACGCCATCGTCGTCGGCCCCCGGTTCGAAGCGGTAGTGCAGCGGCAAGCGCGCCTGGCCCAGCGCCAGGTACTTCGGATAGCGCTCCTGTTCGCTGCCCTCACCGGGCAACAGGTCTGCCAACGACCAGTGCAGCGCCTTGCGCTGTTCCGGCGCCAGCCCTTTCCACCAGCTATCCAGTCCCGCCGCCGAGTGGATCTGCGGCGGCACCCGGTCCAGGTACCAGCGTGCCTGCCAGTCTTCGTCGGCAACGATGCCGGCGCGGCGCAGCTTGGCTTCTTCCTCGCGCGCGACCTCCAGCACTTTCTGGTTGTCGGCGACGAAACTGGCGCGGGTATTGATCTCGCCGGTCACCAGTGCCTGGCGCACGAAGATGTCATGCGCCTCGCCCGGCGCGATGCGGCCGTAATGGACCGGTTTCTTCGGTGCCAGCACCAGGCCGAACAGGCTGATCTGCTCGGACGCCAGCACCTGGCCCTGCGCGCGCGACCAGTGCGGGTCGAAGTGCTTGCGCAGCAGCAGGTGCGGCAGTTCGGCGATCACCCAGTCCGGCTCGATCGCGGCCAGGGTCATGCCCCATACCTTCTGCGTATCCAGCAGGTTGGCCACCAGCAGCCACGGCGGTGGCCGCTTGGCCAGCGCCGAACCGGGGAACGGCAGGAAGCGGCGCTGGCGTGGTGCCTGGAAATCGCCCTTCTCGGTGCGGTGGCCGATCTGCGTCGGCAGGCCCGCCACCAGTGCCCGGTGCAGGGTCTGGTAGGCAGCAGCGCGTACACGTTCGCTGAAGCCGCCGCCGACGGGCGCCTGTTCCTTCTGCGCGCGCGCGGCCGCCGGTGCCGGTGCGGCCTCGGCCTTGCCTTCGCGGGCCAGGCGCGCGGCACGATGCAACTGGCCGCGGGTGGCCTTTACTGCGGCCGCGTCATCACGCGCCGGTGCCGGCGCACTGCTGCCGGCCAGCAACGGTGCCATCGACGCCTCGCTGGCCTCTTCCTTCCAGCCCAGTTCCTCGCACAGCAGCCGCAGCTGGCGATGCAGCTCGCGCCACTCGCGCATGCGCAGGAAGCCGAGGAAATGACGGCCACACCAGTCGCGCAGCTTGGACTGGGTCAGGTCTTCGTGGGCCTGCCGGTAGGCATCCCACAGGCGCAGCACGCCGACGAACTCGGAGCGGCCATCGGCGAACTGCGCATGCGCGCTGTCGGCCGCACCGCGCGCTTCCGGCGGGCGTTCGCGCGGGTCCTGGATGCCCAGGAACGAGGCAATCACCAGCATCGGCCGCAGGCAGCCGGCGGCCTGCGCGGCGACCAGCATGCGCGCCAGCTTCACGTCCACCGGCAGGCGCGCCATCTGCTTGCCGATGGTGGTCATGCGCCGCTCGGCATCGATCGCGCCCAGCTCGGTCAGCTGCTGCCAGCCATCGGCCACCGCGCGCTCGTCCGGTGCCTCCAGGAACGGGAACTCCTCGATGCGGCCCAGGCCCAACTGCAGCATGCGCAGGATCACGCCGGCCAGGCTGGAGCGGCGGATTTCCGGATCGGTGAACTCCGGCCGCGCCTGGAAATCCGCCTCGGCGTACAGGCGGTAGCAGATGCCTTCGGCGATACGGCCGCAGCGACCCTTGCGCTGGTTGGCGCTGGCCTGCGAGATCGGCTCGATGTGCAGGCGATCCAGCTTGTTGCGCGGGCTGTAGCGCTTGACGCGGGCGAAGCCCGGATCGACCACGTAGCGGATGCGTGGCACCGTCAAAGAGGTCTCGGCCACGTTGGTGGCCAGCACGATGCGCCGGTTCGGCCCGGGGTTGAACACCCGGTCCTGGTCCTGGTTGGACAGGCGCGCGTACAGCGGCAGCACCTCGGTATTGCGGTACTTGCGCCGTTCCAGCGACTGGTGCGCATCGCGGATCTCGCGCTCGCCCGGCAGGAAGATCAGCACGTCGCCGCGTGCGTCCAGGCGGGTGATCTCGTCGATGGCCGACACGATGGCGTCATTGACGGTGCGCTCGCCCTGGTCTTCGCCCTCGCCTTCCAGCGCCCGGTAGCGCACTTCCACCGGGTAGGTACGGCCTTCGACGCTGATCACCGGCGCATTGTCGAAATGCTGGGCGAAGCGTTCGGTGTCGATGGTGGCCGAAGTGACGATCAGCTTCAGGTCCGGGCGCTTGCGCAGCAGCTGCTTCAGGTAGCCCAGCAGGAAGTCGATGTTGAGGCTGCGTTCGTGTGCCTCGTCGACGATGATCGTGTCGTAGTTCGACAACCAGCGGTCGCTGGCGATCTCCGCCAGCAGGATGCCGTCGGTCATGAACTTGATGCGGCTGTCGTCGCTGACCTTGTCATTGAAGCGTACCTGGTAGCCCACCAGCTGGCCCAGTTCGCTCTGCAGTTCCTGCGCCACGCGGCTGGCCACCGCACGTGCGGCGATCCGTCGCGGCTGGGTGCAGCCGATCATGCCGGCCTGGCCACGGCCTGCGGCCAGGCACAGTTTCGGCAGCTGGGTGGTCTTGCCCGAACCGGTTTCACCGGCGATCACCACCACCTGGTGGTCGCGGATCAGTTTGATGATCGCGTCGGCTTCACGCGCAATCGGCAGCTGCGGGTCCAGAGTAATGGACGGCTGCTGTTGCGCCCGCACCTGCCGGCGCTGCACCGACGCCTGCAAGGCCTGCTCGAAAGTAGCGGCCAGTGCCGCATCCTGCGGCTTGGCCTGGCAACGCGAGAGCATTCCCAGCAAACGGCCCCGGTCGCGGCTCATGGCGCCGTCGATGGCGGCGCGCTGTTGGCGCAGGCGGGGCGATGGATTTTTATCGATAGAGTTCATCAATCGGTTCGTTCAAAACTTTGAAAGCGACCAGTCATCACGACCGGTTTATTGTGAAGGCCAACGATTCCACAAGGAGGAACCCCATGGCGAAGACCAAGAGCACGACCAAGGCCAAGACCGGCAAGCAGAAGCTTGCAGCGGCGGCACCGTCGGCGCCGAACATCGATATCGGGATCACCCAGGGCGACCGCAAGAAGATCGCCGACGGTCTGTCGCGCTTCCAGGCCGACGCGTTCACGCTCTACCTGAAGACGCACAACTTCCACTGGAACGTGACCGGGTCGATGTTCAACTCGCTGCACACCATGTTCGAGACGCAGTACACCGAGCAGTGGGCGGCACTGGACGACGTGGCCGAGCGCATCCGCGCGCTGGGCTTCAATGCCCCGGGCTCCTACCGGGAATTCGCTGCGCTGACCTCGATCGCCGAGGAACCGGGCCTGACCGACAGTGCGGACTGGCGTGAAATGGTACGCCAGTTGGTGGTCGCCAACGAAGCGGTATGCCGTACGGCGCGTGAAGTCCTGGACGTGGCGGCCAAAGGGGACGACGCCCCGACCGAGGATCTGATGACCCAGCGCCTGCAGACCCACGAGAAGTACGCCTGGATGCTGCGTTCCCTGCTGCAGTAAGGGTTGGGGGGGCGGCAGGGCTGCGCCCTGCACCCGCAGAGGCAACTGCAACGTCAACGTCAACGTCAAAAGCGGGCTATCCGTGGGTTGGCGGGGCGGGTCCAGTTGCGGGGGACGCCGTGAATACGTCCATGTAGGCTCGGTCGCCGCATCCATGCGGCTCACGCCCCCGCAACCGGACCCACCCCGCCTTCGACAGTTTTCCGCGATCTGCCAGCAAAGCCATTGGGGTCAGATCCGTTTTCCGCAGGAGAACGGATCTGACCCCATCTTGTTTGTCGATATCTGACTGTTTTCATCCACGCATGGCGTGGATGGACCCTCCGTGACCGGGAAACCGTCGAAGGCGGGGCGGTGTGGGCTTGCAGGACCGTTGGCGCCATGGATGGCGCCATCGAGCCCCCAGGGGTGAGGGCGCTTTGCTTGCGAAGCACTGCTTCGCAAGCGCCCGAACGCACAGCCGCCAGCGGCTGGGCCGGTCTGGGGATTTACGGCGTGTCCTGCAAGCCCACACCGCCCCGCCCAACCAGCAGACACCCCAGAGCCGGCTGTTGCCTTTGACGTTGCTCTGGCTTGAAGGCTTCTGCAGGTGCAGGGCGCAGCCCTGCCGACTCCCCCGCCGGGGTAAACTAGCGCGATGGCTTCCCGTCCCGCGCACGACCTGCTTCAACGCGTCTTTGGTTACGACGATTTCCGTGGTCCGCAGCAGGACATCGTGGAGCATGTGGCTGCCGGTCACGACGCCCTGGTGCTGATGCCCACCGGCGGCGGCAAATCGCTGTGCTACCAGGTCCCGGCCCTGCTGCGTGACGGTTGCGGCATCGTCATCTCGCCGCTGATCGCACTGATGCAGGACCAGGTCGAAGCCCTGCGCCAGCTCGGCGTGCGCGCCGAGTACCTGAATTCAACCCTGGATGCCGAGACCGCCGGCCGCGTCGAGCGCGAGCTGCTCGCCGGCGAACTGGACATGCTGTATGTCGCCCCTGAGCGGCTGCTGACCGGGCGTTTCCTGTCGCTGCTGTCGCGCAGCCAGATCGCCCTGTTCGCCATCGACGAAGCACACTGCGTGTCGCAGTGGGGCCATGACTTCCGCCCCGAATATCGCCAGTTGACCGTGCTGCACGAGCGTTGGCCGCAGATCCCGCGGATCGCGCTGACCGCCACCGCTGATCCGCCGACCCAGCGCGAGATCGCCGAGCGCCTCGATCTGCAGGAAGCGCGCCATTTTGTCAGTTCCTTCGACCGCCCCAACATCCGCTACACCGTGGTGCAGAAGGACAACGCCCGCAAGCAGCTGACCGACTTCCTGCGCGGCCACCGTGGCGAGGCCGGCATCGTCTACTGCATGTCGCGGCGCAAGGTCGAGGAGACCGCTGAATTCCTCTGCGGCCAGGGCTTCAACGCTCTGCCTTACCACGCCGGCCTGCCGCCGGAAGTGCGCGCCAGCAATCAGCGCCGCTTCCTGCGCGAGGACGGCATCGTGATGTGTGCCACCATCGCCTTCGGCATGGGCATCGACAAGCCGGACGTGCGCTTCGTCGCGCATACCGACCTGCCCAAGTCGATGGAGGGCTACTACCAGGAAACCGGACGCGCAGGCCGCGATGGCGAAGCCGCCGAGGCCTGGCTGTGCTACGGCCTGGGTGATGTGGTACTGCTCAAGCAGATGATCGAGCAGTCCGAGGCGGGCGAAGAGCGCAAGCAGCTGGAGCGGGCCAAGCTCGACCATCTGCTGGGCTACTGCGAATCGATGCAGTGCCGCCGCCAGGTGCTGCTGGCCGGCTTCGGCGAGACCTACCCCCAGCCGTGCGGCAACTGCGACAACTGCCTGACGCCACCGGCCTCGTGGGACGCGACCATACCGGCACAGAAGGCGCTGAGCTGCGTCTACCGCAGCGGCCAGCGCTTCGGTGTCGGCCACCTGATCGACATCCTGCGCGGCAGCGAGAACGAGAAGGTGAGGCAGCAGGGCCACGACAAGCTGAGCACTTATGCCATCGGCCGCGACCTCGATGCACGCACCTGGCGCAGCGTGTTCCGCCAGCTGGTCGCGGCCAGCCTGCTGGAAGTGGACAGCGAGGGTCACGGTGGCCTGCGCCTGACCGATGCCAGCCGCGACGTGTTGACCGGCCGCCGCCAGATCAGCATGCGCCGCGACCCGGCCAGCAGCAGCAGCGGACGCGAGCGCAGCGCGCAGCGCACCGGCCTGTCGGTACTGCCGCAGGACCTGGCCCTGTTCAACGCGCTGCGCGGCCTGCGCGCCGAACTGGCCCGGGAACAGAACGTACCGGCGTTCGTGATCTTCCACGACAGCACGCTGCGCAACATCGCCGAGCGGCGCCCGACCAGCCTGGATGAACTGGCCCGGGTCGGCGGCATCGGCGGTACCAAGCTGAGCCGCTATGGCCCGCGCCTGGTCGAGATCGTGCGCGAAGAGGGGTAAGCCGGGCTCGGCTCTACATTGGTGCGGCTCCAACCTTGAACCGGCCATTCAGCCGGAAGTGCATCCGCACCCGCTTGCGGCTAAATTAGCGCCATGTCCCTGGCCTCGACCCTGCTCCGCGTCGTGCTCATGCTCAGCCTGTTGCTCAACGGGCTGAACGCGGCCATGGCCCGTGGTCACGAAGAAATGGGGCGGATGGCCCACGCCGTGGCCGCCGCTGCTGATGGCGGCACCGTCGACTGCCACCACCACGCCGGCATGCAGGCCGACCCGGCCCCGCAGGCCAAGGCCCCGGCCCACGACGCCCACTGCCAGATCAAGGACTGCGTGCGCAGCTGCGCCCAGCACCCGCTGCTGGTGGTGCAGCCGTTGCCGTTCATTGCCGGACCGGCACTGTCGCTGGCCCCGCAGCCGATGCCGGCCACCGGCCGGCCCGCGCCGCCGCTGCCGCCGATCTCACGCCCTCCCATCGGCTGATTCCACACGCACCGTGCGCCCTGCGCACCGCAGCCGGCCGCCTGCCGGCGTCTTTACGTGTCTGGAGTCACCACCATGAATACCCGCATCCCCCGCGGTCCGGGCGCTGTGCCCATGCCGTCGCGCCGCCTGTTCGTGCAGGGCCTGGCCGCCGGTGGCGTGGTTGCCGGCATCGCCGCTGTCGGCGTGCCGCAGCGCGCGCTCGCCGCCGCCACTGCCGCCCCACGCCTGGCCGGCGCCCCCGCCGTGCTCAGCGACACCCGCATCGAACTGGCCATCGGCGAATCGCTGGCCAACTTCACTGGCCGCACCCGTCCGGCGATCACCGTCAATGGATCGCTGCCGGCACCCATCCTGCGCTGGCGCGAAGGCCAGACCGTGGACCTGTTCGTGCGCAACACGCTGGACCGCCACCCGACCTCGATCCATTGGCACGGCATCCTGCTGCCGGCCAACATGGACGGCGTGCCCGGCCTGAGCTTCAATGGCATCGGCCCCGGTGAGACCTACCACTACCACTTCGAACTGAAGCAGTCGGGTACCTACTGGTACCACAGCCACTCGATGTTCCAGGAGCAGGCCGGCCTGTACGGCGCGCTGATCATCGACCCGGCCGAGCCGGCGCCCTACCAGCACGACCGCGAGCACGTGATCCTGCTGTCCGACTGGACCGACATGGACCCCGGCGCGCTGTTCCGGCGCATGAAGAAGCTCGCCGAGCATGACAACTACTACAAGCGCACCCTGCCCGACTTCCTGCGTGACGTGAAGCGCGACGGTTGGTCGGCCGCGTTGTCCGACCGTGGCATGTGGGGGCGGATGCGGATGACGCCCACCGACATCTCCGACATCAATGCGCACACCTACACCTACCTGATGAATGGCACCGCGCCGGCCGGCAACTGGACCGGGCTGTTCCGCAGCGGCGAGAAAGTACTGCTGCGCTTCATCAACGGCGCCTCGATGACCTACTTCGACGTGCGCATTCCCGGCCTGAAGATGACCGTGGTCGCCGCCGACGGCCAGTACATCCATCCGGTCAGCATCGACGAGTTCCGCATCGCGCCGGCCGAAACCTACGACGTGCTGGTGGAACCGACCGGGCAGGACGCGTTCACCATCTTCTGCCAGGACATGGGCCGTACCGGCTTTGCCGCCGGAACGCTGGCAGTCCGCCATGGCCTGCAGGCACCGGTTCCCGCGCGCGACCCACGCCCGTTGCTGACGATGAGCGACATGGGACACGACATGGGTAGTGGTGGCCATGGTGGCCACGACATGGCCGCGATGAAGGGCATGGAAGGCGGCTGCGGCGCCAGCATGGGCCACGGTGCGCACGGCGGTAGCGATACCGCCAGCAGGGCACCGAAGCACCCGGCCAGCGAACGCAACAACCCGCTGGTGGACATGCAGAGCTCGGCCACCGAACCAAAGCTGGACGATCCCGGGATCGGCCTGCGCGACAACGGCCGCCAAGTGTTGACCTACGGCGCGATGCGCAGCCTGTTCGAGGACCCCGATGGCCGCGAGCCGAGCCGCGAGATCGAGCTGCACCTGACCGGCCACATGGAGAAGTTCTCCTGGTCATTCGATGGCATTCCGTTCGCCAGCGCCGAGCCGCTGCGACTGAACTACGGCGAGCGCATGCGCATCGTATTGGTCAACGACACCATGATGCAGCACCCGATCCACCTGCACGGCGTGTGGAGCGATCTGGAGGACGCGCAGGGCAAATTCCAGCTGCGCAAGCACACCATCGACATGCCGCCCGGCACCCGCCGCAGCTACCGCGTGCGCGCCGATGCGCTCGGTCGCTGGGCCTACCACTGCCATCTGCTGTACCACATGGAAGCGGGCATGATGCGCGAAGTGAGGATCGAAGAATGAGCCGCTCACTGCTTTCCCCCAGCCTGCTGGCCCTGGGCCTGGCCGCCGCACTGCCGGTGTTCGCGCAGTCGCATGCTGGCCATGACATGGGCGCGATAGATCCGCCCGCAAAGACCGCCAACGCGCCGGCCGAACTGGTCGATCATTCGAAGATGGATCATTCGAAGATGGACATGGGTGCGGCGGATCACGCCGGCATGGACCACTCCACGATGGACCACTCCACGATGGACCACTCGAAGATGGACCATTCACAGATGGACCACGAGGCGATGGGTCACGGCACGCCCGCACCGATCGAACCGCGCGAGCCGATCCCGGTTCCCACCGATGCCGACCGCGCTGCCGCATTCCCACCGATCGCGCACGATGCGATGGAGCATGCACCGCAGATCAACAGCCTGCTGCTGATCGATCGCCTCGAACACTGGGACGGCAAGAACAGCACCGGCCAGGCCTGGGAGGCCACCGGCTGGATCGGTGGCAACATCAACCGCCTGTGGTTGCGCACCGATGGCGAACGCAGCCGCGGCCGCACGGAATCGTCGTCACTGGAAGCACTGTATGGTCGCAGCGTATCGCCGTGGTGGGACGTGCTGGTCGGCGTGCGCCAGGACTTCCAGCCGGCCGACTCGCGCACCTGGGCGGCCATCGGCATCCAGGGCCTTGCACCGTACAAGTTCGAGAGCTCGGCAACGCTGTACATGGGTTCCGGCGGCCAGGTGCTGGCCAAGGCCGAGGTCGAGTACGACGTGCTGCTGACCAACCGCCTGATCCTGCAGCCGCTGCTGGAAGCCACCATCGCAGCCAAGGATGAACCGGAGTACGGCATTGGTCGCGGACTGAACAAGGTCGAAGCCGGGCTGCGCCTGCGTTATGAGTTCAGCCGCCGTTTCGCGCCGTACATCGGCATCAGCCACGAGCGCACGTTTGGCGACACCGCCGACTACGCCGGTGACCACGCGCGCGACACGCGTTGGGTGGCCGGCGTTCGCATGTGGTTCTGATCAGCGGATTGTGAGCAACCGCCAGCCCCGGCAAACGCCGGGGCCGGCTACACTGCGCCACGTTCCAATGCAGGCTCCGCCATGTCGCTGCAGATCCGCCGCGCCACCCTTGCCGATGTCGACGCGCTGTCGGCCATCGCCATCACCACCTACAACGAAACCTGGGGCGACTCGTATCCGGCGCAGGAGCTGCAGGATTTCCTGCAGGCGCACTACAGCAGCGAACCGCAGCGCGCCGAACTGTCCGACCCGCGCAGCGCGATCTGGCTGCTGATGGACGGCAACAACGTGGTCGGCTACCTGGCTGCCGGTGCCAACACCCTGCCGCATGCCGAGGCCCGCGAGGGCGACATCGAACTGAAGCGCTTCTACATCCTGGCCGACTACCAGAACGGCGGCCACGGCGCGCGCCTGATGGACGCGTTCATGGCTTGGCTGGACCAGCCGCAGCGCCGCACCCTGTGGGTGGGCGTCTGGGAGGAGAACTTCGGCGCGCAGCGCTTCTACGCGCGCTACGGCTGCAGCAAGGTCGGCGAGTACGACTTCATCGTCGGGGATACGCGCGACCGCGAGTTCATCCTGCGCCGGCGGTGACCATGCTGCACATGTAGAGTCGAGCCATGCTCGACTGCTTTGGCAACAGCCAGTCGAGCATGGCTCGACTCTACAAAAGCGAAGCGCCTAGAAGTCGAACAACTCCGACAGGAAGCTGTCCTTCTTCTTTTTCTTGTACCCATGGCCGTACTGCTGGCCCCGGTTGTCCTCGTAGCGCTGGCCCAGGTGGCGGGTATCGCGATGCATCACCGGCGGCGGCGCAGCGGCCGGCTGTGCCTGCACAGGGGCGGGCGGCGGCACCGCAGCACCGGCGCCGGCACGTTCGATGATCTTGTCCAGCTCGCCACGGTCCAGCCACACGCCACGGCAACCGGGGCAGTAATCGATCTCGATGCCATGGCGCTCGGCCATCTGCAGGGTCTGGGTCTTGCACACGGGGCACAGCATGGGCATGGCTCCTGAAGGTCTGGCAACGACTCTACCTGCCCACGGATGACTGTGCGGCAACACATGACCGATGGCACAGGGACTTCCGGCGCGTGCCAGCGTCCCCGGCCGCCTTCCACACTGCACGCTGGTTCCGCAGGGAGTGCGTGCATGACCGTCCTGTCCCGCCTGCCCAACGCGGCGCGCCTGCTGCTGGTGCTCCTCGGCGTCGGCCTGGGCCTCAATCTGCGCGATGTCGCTGCGGCCGCAGGCGCGCCGATTCCCGCCTTGCCCATGCCCTACGGCGGCAGCCTGCTGGACAACGCACTGGCCGTGCTGCTGGCACTGCTACTGGCCGCACTGCTGCGCCCCAATGGGGTAGGCCTGATGGCCAGCCTGGGGCTGCGCGGCAACGGCTGGCGCGGCCCGATGTGGGTGCTGCTGGCCAGCCTGCCCTGCTGGCTGGGCCTGGCGCTGCTGGGCACGCCCAACACCGCACTGCCCCCCCTGGATGCAACGATGCTCGCCGTGCTGTTCCCACTGGCCGAGGAAGTGCTGTTCCGCGGCCTCGGCTTCGTGCTGCTGGTGAAGCTCATGCGTGGCCCGTGGTCCCTGCTTGCGCTGCCGCAGGCGCTGCTGTTCGGTTGGGTGCACTGGCTGGGCTTCGGCGGCTTCGACGGCGGCGGCACTGCCCTGTTCGTCGGCGCGGTCATCGCACTGGGCGGCTTCATCTTCGCTTGGCTCGACCATCTGGACGGCGACACCCTGTGGTGCGGCCTGGTGCTGCATGTATCGATGAACATGGCGTGGAACGCGTTCAGCCTCAACGACGCCGTCGCGCTGGGCTGGCAGGCCACCAGCCTGCGTATCGGCACCGCGCTGCTGGCGCTGGCGGTGCTGGCCTGGCAGGTACGCCGCCGGCAGCAGCATCGGCTGTAACGCCCACTTAGCCTGGCGTGCACGCCGGGATCACCCCCGGCTTGCGCATACTTGCGCGCCTTTTGCTCCCCCTGTTGTCCGGAGTTGCCGCGTCATGTTGCTGTCCAAGCGCTTTGTGGAACCGCGCGTCCTGCTGATCGAGGACGCCGAGGAAACCCAGGAACTCAGCCGCCTCGCCCTGGAAAGCCAGGCCTGCCAGGTCACCGCTGTCAGCAGTGCCGAGGCCGCGCTGGGCCTGCTCAACGCCGGCGAGCCGTTCGACCTGCTGTTCACCGACGTCTGCCTGGGCGGGATCAGCGGCATCGAAACCGCCAACCGCGTGCGCGAGCATCTGCCGCAGCTGCCGATCCTGGTCACCTCCGGCATGGACCAGCATCATGTGCTGCCGCAGCTGCGCGCCGGCATCCACTTCCTGCCCAAGCCGTACAGCATGAGCGAGCTGCTCGATGCCATCCGCCTGTGCTTCCGCCATGCAGCGGATGCCACGTTGATGCCGCCGCCGCAGGCCAGCGCGGCCTGAGGCAATCATTCACGCATGGCGTGGATTGAACCTGCAATCAACCGCTGCTGTACGGTCCGGTACCCGGGAACACCTTCAGCAGCGCGCGGGTGATCATGTCCGGATACACGGTGAAGTGATCCTCGTCATCGATCACCATGTTGTCCACCGTCAACGAGCGCCCGCTGGCGCGCAGCTGCTCGGCGAATTCGGCGTTGTGGCGCAGCATGTCGTTGCGGGTGAAATAGCGCGGCTCCGGCTTTACCGTTTCGAAGCTGCCCACCGACAGCACCACCGTGGTCGGCTGCGTGGGCGCCTTGGCCCCGGCCTGCATGCGCGGCACCCGATGGTTGTCGAACCACAGCGACGGGCTTGACAGGATGTAGCTGTGAAACATGTCCGGGCGCGTGGTCAGCACATAGGCACCGAACAAGCCACCATAGGAATGACCGGCATAGGCGCGCCGCGCCGGATCGGTGCGGTAGCGCGCATCGATCATCGGCAGTACCTGCTCAGCGAGGAAATCGCGGTAGTGCGCCGCGCCTCCGTAGCTGACGTCGTCGCTGTAATCACGCGGATCGGTGCGCGCCGGGTCGCTGGGCGTGTAATCGCGCGAGCGGCTCTGCTTGGACGTCAGGCCCTCCTGCGGCGGTAGCCCGACCAGGATGAAATCCTCCAGGTTCACGCCCTTCTGCCCCACCATGTTGCGCACGCTGCGCACCAGCGGGAAGCTGTACAGCGCATCGGTCACGTACAGCACCGGATAGCGCTTCTCCGGATGCGCCGCGTAGTCAGCCGGCAGTGCTACCCAGATCGGATAATCGCGGCCCACCGGATCGTGCACGCGCACCGCTTCGGTATCCGGCAGCACCACGCCCGGCGCAGCGGTGGCCGCGCTTTCCTTCGCTTCATTCTGCGTTGCCGGTGGCGCCACCGACATCGCACAGCCACTCATGGCCAAGCAGGCCGCCATACTCCATCCACGCACACGCTGCATCCACACTCTCCCATTGCGGGCGGCGCACCGCATGGCACCGCTGCCGCATCCTTGCATGGCGTGCAGCCCGGTGCCAGTGCGGTCAGGGCGAGGCCGGCGGTGGTGCCGGGAACAGCGTGCGCAGCGCCTGCATTGCGGCCGGGTGATAGAGGGTCGCGTGCGTTTCCTCCGGCAGTGGCAGGTACTTCACCAGCGGCGACGGCGAGGCTTGGTGCAGCAACTCGGCCGGTCGTTCAATCCTTTAAGCGAAAGGATCAAAGCGACTACGAGAATAAGTGCAGATGCCAGAAAGGGATAGGCGATGTAATCGAGGGATGTGCCACCTCGAAGCTGCCCCGCTAATAACAGGGAAAAGGTCGCAGGTCCAGCCAGATTAGCCGCTGCCGAAGTCGCCATATAAATACCCTGCGTACGGCCAGCGTCACGCGCGGCCGCTGCGTCTGCGAGCATCGATTGCAACGCAGGCGGGCCAAATGCAGATAACGCCATGATTGGAACCCCTGCGTAGAACCATCCTGATGTGGGCGCCAAAGCGTAAACAACGAATCCTACAATGCCACACGTTAAACCGACAACCAGCATGAAACTTGGCCTAAACCTTCTCGCGGCCCTTTGATAGACAGCAACCTGCACTATCAGTGTGCAAAACCCAACAGCAGCCAATAGCGCACCAATGTCTTTAACACTCCACTGATACCGACTCATGACAAGTAACGCAAGGGCTGTCGGATAAACAGTGTTCGCTAATGATGACAAGAATGTGATGAACATCAATCGTCGCCATTGGACTCTAGCGGCAATCCCCGGCTCCACCAAATCCGCGAGGCTCGCGGTAAGCGACGGTGCAGGATTCGTCAAAAACAATCTGCAAGCCAAAGCATTCAGCATGGCGACGAGCGCGCCAACCGCAAGAGGCAGGCGCCAACTAATATCCCCCAGGAGGCCGCCTACAGCTGGGGCAACAACATAGGCAGAGCCGAAAGCCGCGCCCAACCAGCCGTACGCGCGCGCCCGCTCTTCCGGCGCGGTCCAGTCCGCCACATAAGCAGAAGCTACCCCAGCATTTGCTGCTCCAATCCCGCAGATTAGTCGACCAATGATCAAGGAAGAAGCAGTTTGCGCAGCAGCCATGACGATAAACCCGCTACTGAGCAACACACTCCCCACGACCAACAGCCGTTTGCGACCTAGGCGATCAGAGCACCATCCAGCAAGAGGCGAAGCAATGAGTTGAGCGAGCGCGAACACCGATACCGATATCCCGATTAGTACGGCACTAGAAGATGCATCACCTGAAATTTCATTCAACGCAATGGGAATCGTGGGTGCAGCCAAACCAAAGGCGACATGATCCAAGAACACCGCCACGTAGGCTGGCGCTAAACGTGAATGCATAGCAGATTATCGTTTAATCGGAATGATTGTTATAGGGATCTCCACCTAGTGCCTGACCTCGCCAATAGGCCAGCTCGTGGACATCAGGGAAAGCAGCACCCATCTTCAATCCAAATAGAACTTCGAAGAGCGAATGTGATCCAGTCGGAAGCAAGTAGGCAATGGCAGCAGGCGTGAGCCGAGGGTCGCCATCGGCACCGAGAATACGGGCAAACTTCATCATATCCGCCGCCGTGTTTGAGGGGCCGGTTATCACAGGCTCTTGCAAAGCTGCCGCAGCCTTAGCAAATACCGAGTTCGACCGTATACACACCAGACGAGCTCCGTCCAGCCAAGGAACATATTCTTCGCCGCGAGGGCTTCTCAGTGCAATCTCGACACCACTGAACGCGCCACCTTCGCGCAGAAAATCGGTACGGCGATGTCCGCTCCAGCACCGGCTGGATCGGCCTAGGTCGGGAGGGCGGATCCTAGTGTCGGATTGCCAGAACTTGATCGGGTCTGCGGGCGGACAGAGAACCTCCCGGTGAGAGAGGAGCTGCGACCTTTGTAGCTTCGATTTTGCGTGTTCGATCAACTCCAGACAAAAGTCGACGTCCAGCCCGGCGTTTCGTGCGGCCCTGGCAGCCTTTGACCGAGCTCCTCCTGCTATGAGATCCGGGAAAAGGACAAAACATATGGTTCGCCAAACGGTGGCTTGCAACTCACGAATGCTACCCGAACCACTAAGCACTAGGTGAAGGTCAGCGATGTTCCTAAGCCGACCAGCAAACGGCAACGGGATGGGGCGCAGTATTGACAGGTAGGATTGGGTGAGTTGGTGCAGCTTTCCCGCCCGCGCAATTCCACCTAGCTCATTCGCTCGTTCAGAAAGGTAGCGCTTACAGACCTCCACCAATTCAATAGAGAACATGCTGACTGAGTCGTACTCCGCAATACGGTTGCCAAGCACTCGCTCGCTTCGTCTAAGCTCTCTATCATTATGAACTTGGAAATTGATCGCAGTGGCTAGCATTAGGTCTTGTGAGCCAAAAATCCCAAGACAGGAGCGCGCCTAAACCAATCATCAGCCAATGCCAACGGACTCGAAAAATAATCTGGGTGCCAACGACCATCGGGCTCGAAGACGGACTCGAGTACGAGACCGACAGCCAAGAGAGCAGTCAGATAGTCAGACAACCGGCGATGAATGTTGAGCGTGGGAATGCCCGAGGGGCCGCCGCCGGAAGCCGCCGTAAGATTCAAACCTATATTGCCGTATCGATCGATCATGTACCGGACGCTCGACTCACTCAGCGCGCCCCATCCGTGCACTGGGGGCTTGAAGCAAGGATGCAATATAGTCACGAACAAACGCCCTCCCACCTCCAGTCGACTCGCGAGCCAGCCTAGCGTTCCACCAAGATCTTCAACGTCATGAAGCACCATATTGGCGACAACAACGTCGAACAGTGGCGACCGAGCCGAACCTTCCAGATCTTCGATTAAGCAATATGCCGCAAGGACCCCATTCGTCTTGTGCCTCGCAATTTCCCGCATTTGTGCGGAATGATCGACATACGTCACTATCGCGCCATTCTCATGCAGGAACTCCGAGAGTTCGCCACTCCCGGCACCGAAGTCCAGGATCCTTAGTCCGCTTACGTTGCCAAGCTGCTCTCTCAGGCTTTGTCTGTAAATTAGCTCTTCGGTCCAGCGATTTCCGGCTCTATGCTGCTCCCAGGACCGTGCTGCATCATCCCAGCGTTGGCGCGACTGCTGAAGAAAGCCACTAGTTAGACCTTCTCCTACCCGATACAAGTATTCCGCCAGATCTTCCCTGAGCCTGCTCGCTAGAACGCCCACGGCCACATCTATCCCAGCGGCGCGCAATCGGGAAACTCCGGTTCCTGCAACCAACGGGTTCGGATCCTCAAGGCCCACGACCACCCGGGCGATCCCAGCGTTTATAACCAGGTCCGTGCATCGCCCCGTTCTTCCTACATGGCTGCACGGCTCCAGGGTGACGTACAGTGTGCTATTGGGTGGGACCGCTGCTTGCTGCCTAAAGCACATGGCTTCAGCGTGTTCGTGACCAGGAGCTTGAGTCCAACCTACGGCGAGTAATTTTTCCTCGTGGACCAATGCGGCTCCAACGGGCGGGTTTGGATAGGAAATTCCCTGCGCACGTCGACCTGCCAGTAGTGCGCAACGCATCCATCGCTCATCACTTGGGACTTCCATCGTCAGTCGGCCAAGGCTAGCCGTTCCTTATGCACTTCGAATCGCACTCCCTGCTTACACGCTGAACAATCATCAGGTGATTCGTTGCGAGGAGTGTCCTTCACCAAGAGCGCCCGTAACGGATGCCTTAGCTTCGCCAGGGATCCCTGGGGTGATCCGCCACGTCGGTCAACAATCACTAGAGAGCCCACGCTCTGAAGTCCAAGCGATTCAATGGCTTCTTCAGCTGATGCGATCGTACCTCCCACTGACACGATGTCGTCGACGATCAAAGCTCTTGCGCCCTTCTTCAAGCTATACACCGCGCAAGACCATCATCTCGCCCTCCGGCCCCTTATCGAAGAACAGAGCGGGGAGTTCGCAATGTAGGCCTACCGCATGAGCGAGGATAGCTCCGCCAATCGGAGGGCCAATTAGAACTTCTGCGCCGGTTTCTTTAACTATCGACGCCATACGGCGGGCAATCTCAGCGACGAGATCGGGCATTGCCAGCAATCGAGCCTTCTCCCAAAACTCGACCGTGTGATGACCAGACTTGATCGCGAAATGACCTTCGCTGATCGCACCAGCCTGGCGGAACAGATCCTCAATTGAGCATTCCATAGCCGGTGCAAGCCTCGGCAAGGTCTCAATGGAGATCAAGGCAGCATCAAGTGCGGCTGCCACACTTGGTGCATCAAAAAGCTCGGCATTACGCGCCTTCCTGCTAACGCGCGGCACCAGATCCCTGAAAATCGTGGGGGCACAGCCCAGTGCGTCGCCATCTTGACCTATGGCGATACGCTTGCCTTCATCCCAAGCGATCGTTAGCTCATTGAGCGTGCCAGTTTGCCCTCCGACCGCTACGACGACGTCTGCGGATCTAACCAGCGTAACATTTCGTCCTTTGTATCCCATCCCGGTATAGATCATCGTTGCATAGAGAGACGGATCTTCGCCGGTGAGGTCGATATGCGATCTGGCATCTGTGGCAGGAGAGATGCCGACTACTGGGACATCGCCCTGGGCCGCCACTTTTGCCAGCAGAGTAGACACGCCTCCGCCGGTGCCAGTCAGCAGAGTAGATCGATGATGTTTCGCGATCCGTACAACATCTTCAAGTACTGAGCGAGCCAGTAGCTCGCTATCGCCCTGAAATGAACTGACTCCTAGCACTGCGACTTGACTCGTCATCCACACACCCCCACGGACTCCCGTTCCACACGACCATCGCTCCAGAACGAATAACACTGACTCCCGTCGATGTTGACGCTCCTGACGTCGACGCCAGGAACGGCCTTACGATAGTGTTCAGTGAAGTCAGATCCTTCGAAAGAATCCGTGAGACAAATAAAGGTTGGGCTCAATGCCTGCAGCGCAGAGGCGTCATTGTGTGTCGGTCGTCCATGTGAGCTCGCGATGTATAGGGCGGCAGTGACGCCATTCTGCTCGATCGCGCTTATCAGTTGATCAGCTTCAGCGTCGCTACCGATCATAATGCGATGTCCGGCATATTCAATAAGGACGGGTGTCGCTGATCGATTGAGCGAATGGTACTCGCCATCCGACTTCACTTGAAACTGTTCAGACGGCAAGAGATTCGACACCTTTACACCGCACAGGCCATCAATCACCGTCCAACGATCCGTACCGCGTATGTAGGTTGAATATTGCTGCCAAAGAGGAGCTTCCAAGCCACCGTAGTGAGGACATGTGCTTAGCGAAACAGAGGGGGTGTAGCCAGGGGGATACGACACTCCAGAATGATAGATCCGCGGCCGCACCTCCGACGATGAGACAAAGCTCGCAAGGGTTGCGAAGTGATCGAGATGCTGATGAGTGACAACAATGACATCTAGACGACACTTCTGCCCCAGAACATCTTCCAAAATGGCTTTCCATGGTGAAAACCGCAATCAATAAGGAGACTCTCTTGATTCGGCGTCTGCACATGTATCAGATCTCCCGCGAGCACCTTGTATACAGTTACGCGTAGCGGGAAGTGAGACTGCGTTCCAACATTATCCATAAGCGCAAGAGAACTCATAGCGACTGACTGCACCTCGTTCCATGTCGTGAGGGCGATGAAGCTAGCACAGCTTGCGGGACCGAGGGGTCGCCCCTGAACTTTTCAGATTATTCTCAAAAAAGGGATCAACTTTCGCAATTGACCCGGTGTCGCCCGGCAATGTCGGATGGATGTGGATTGAGCCAAGCGGTGCGTAGGTTTGATTTTGAGGATGGGCCGGTCGCTATCCGACTGCAGTAGTCCTCCGCACGTACATACGGCCTGAGGTATGCACACAAATGCCCGCACCATCTATCCCCCCTTTCTGTAAGAACAGGCCAAATGCGGCACTTTAGAAGCATGTGTCGTTCCACAGCTCACTGCGAGCATACGCATCAAGCGTGATCATCACCGCACTCACTCCAGCTCGATCGCAGTGCAACCGCCAAGAGAATGGTGCGCGCCGCACCTTGCACCCAACGGAGAGAACAGAGATGAAACTACAAAGACGACTTCCGTTTATCTGGTCGTACCCATCGGAGGGCCGTTGCTGAGTGACTGCCAAGAATGACTACCGAGCTCACCTCGACGGGCAGACTTGATTCCGTCGGCCCGACCATTGCCATCGCGGCCATGATCGATCCGGCAGTGACCTAATTTCTATCTCCAACAACCCTGGATGCTGCTCGACCCGCTGCCAGTGCGATCAGGGCGAGGCCGGCGGCGGCGCCGGGAACAGCGTGCGCAGCGCCTGCAACGCGGCCGGATGATAGATCGTGGCGTGGGTTTCCTCCGGCAACGGCAGGTACTTCACCAGCGGCGACGGCGACGCCTGTTGCAGCAGCGTGGCCAACTGCGCGGCGGACGCAGCCAGCTCTGGCTGCCCACTGCTGGCCAGGAACACGCGCGGCTGCGCACGCGTCACCGCCGGCAGCTGCTTGGCCGCGCCGGCCAGCATTGCGCCACGGTTCCACCACAGGCTGGGGTCCAGCGCGATGTAGCTGTTGAACAGCGTCGGCTCCTGCAGCAGCGTCTCAACCACGAACAGGCCGGCCAGCGACTCACCGATCAGCGCGCGCTCGTCGGTGGTCGGGTAGCGCTGGCGTACCTGCGGCATCAGTTAATCGCGCAGAAACGTGCGGTAGGCCGCGGAACCCCCAATGCGCGGCGCGATCTTCTGGTCCTGCGGATCGCTGCTGGGGCCGGTCATGTCGCGACGGCGCTCGGTGTTCTCGATGCCGACCAGCAGGAACGGGCGCATGCTGCCATTGCCGCTCAGCACCTGCACCAGTCCTGCCACGTGCAGGAAGTCCTCACCGATGCCGCCGTCGGGCATGTAGAGCACCGGCAGCGGCGCCTTCGGGTCCAGGCCCCAGGGCTGCGGGCGGTAGACATTGATGCGGCGGGTCTCGCCCAACGCCTTCGATTCGAGGGTGAAGGTTTCGCCGATCACCAGCGGGGTTGCGGCCGCTGATTGCACGGACGGCGCCGGTTCGGCGGCCATCAACGGCGCGACGGAGACGGCGGACAACAACAGCGACAGCATGATCAAGCGCATGGGGTGACCCGTCCTGGGAAAGAGGCCGAGCATAGCGCCCAGCGGCAGGCATTGGCGGCTTCTGCACGCTCAGCATCCCTGCCAGATGCATAGATCCATGCCATGCGGGGGATGACCTCCCCGCGCGCAACCGGGTACGGCTCGGTTTCCCATGCAAATCGCAGCCGAGCATGGCTCGGCTCTACAACAGTTCAACCGTCGCGGATGGGACGGATCACTGTAGAGCCGAGCCCACGCTCGGCTCAGCCCACCGCGCAAACCGCAGCCGAGCATGGCTCGGCTCTACAACACCTTGGACGTCGCAGATGCACCGCTTTTTGAGTGCGTGACCCGCTGTTCCGTACCACCACGGCTGGCAAACGTGGCGCGCACTTTCCATGTTCCCCACCACGGCAAACGTGCCGTCAGCGGCAGTTGCCGACATTGTCCAACGCGACCGGCCGAGCGCATGAGCACATGCGTCCCGCCCTGTCGCTTGCTGCGTCGGCGCGGCCTGCACCAACATCGTCGCGCGCCTGGATTCCGCATCGTTCTTCGGAAAATCCTCATTGAGCTCCAGGCGCAGGCGTAAACACCATGCTGCGCCACCGACAACGGGTGGCAGCGGGCCTGCAAGCCCGTAATGACATTCACGCTGTTGTTTGCGCTCACCCGCCGACACTGTCTTTGGACCGTGTCGGTGGGTGATCCGTCGGCCTTCATGGCGGGCGGTGCGTGGGGGTCTTCGGACCCGCCGGTTACTGCGTGATGTCATTCCGGCTTGCAGCCACGCATCGCCTGCCACCCGCCCTGCGCGGTGGCACGCCCACTCCAGAGCTGAGGAAGCCGAGATGACCGACCGTCCGCCCTATGCTTCATACGCCGCCAGCACCCACGATGACGACGACAACCCTGCGCCCGAACTGAGCACGTTTCTGGGCTGCCTCAAACGCATCCGCGCGGGCGAAGGCGCCGATGGCCTGCCCTGGCCTGAAACCAGCCTATCTGCAGGGCGCGGGGTTGCCCTGTCGCGGGTGGAACGGGCCGCCATCGGCATGCTGACCGTGGCGGAAATGCTGCACGCCGCCGACCGCTGCCGGGCCACGCCGGACCGGCATCTGGATGCCGGCGTGGTTGAAGGGCTGTTCTTTGCCTGCCGCAGTCTGGCCGAGCTGGTGTGCCGGGACGTGCGGCCGGAGTAGCCTCACCCTGTGCCGCGAACCGGGCCATACTGGGGCCGGACCGACCGGTACCGGGTCCCATCGAAACCTACAAGGAGGTTTGCATGTTGAATGTTCTGATCGTTGCCGCGCTGGCCGCTGGCCCTGCTGCGTCCGTACCGTATGCCGATTGCCTGCTGGCCAATATCCAGCCCGGGCTGTCCGATCATGCTGTGCAACTGGTACAGCGGGCGTGCGCCGCAAAGCATCCAGGCAGTTTCCTCGCCTCGCTGGAACTGGAACGCACCTACAGCGCCCAGCGGCAGGCGCGGTTCGATGCGGATCGTGCTGCGGCGGAGCGGGCTGCGAATGCCGCCGCCAATGCTGCAGCCGTTGCCACGCAGGTGGCGGCGGAACGCGAGGTGGCGCGGGCGCGCGGCGCCAAGGCGAAATAGGCATTTTGCGGGCAACAACACAAAAGGCACCGCTGAGCGGTGCCTTTTTGAATGACTTGAGTCGTTGAATGCAATGGTGGGCCGTGAAGGATTCGAACCTTCGACCAAAAGATTAAAAGTCTTCTGCTCTACCGACTGAGCTAACGGCCCATTGCACTGCCCCAGCCTTTCGGCGGGGTGGGCATTCTACCCTACTTTGGCCGGTCGCGTGAAACCCCGGTGTGTCGAGGATGCCGGCCAGCGGCCGGCACTACCAGCGGGCTTAAACCTTTCGGGCCATTGTCGCATCCCATCTGTGATCCTTCCCCGGAGCCATGGATGCGCCTTATCGCCAGCCTGCTTGCCGCCCTGCTGCCCTGCGCAGCCCTGGCCGCCCCATCCCAGGTCGTCACTGACGACATCGCCCGCTTCTGGGCCACCTATGATGCGGTGCGCGCCGAGCCCGATGGCGAACGCCGGGTGGCGCTGGTCCAGCAGCGCTACATCGATCCGGGCAGCCCCGGCTTGCATGCGCTGATGCAGGTGCGCCACTACACTGCCCGCGAATACGCCGAGGCCATGTGGGCGTGGCCGCGCTTCTGGACGTCGGTGCGGCCGCTCACCGCCAACGCACAGCTGGCCAGCGCCACGCTGGAGCGCGACCTGGCTGCGTTCCGGGTGCTCTACCCGGCACTGCGTCCAGCCACCATCACCTATGCGATCGGTGTCCTGCGCACCGGCGGTACCACGCTGGACGACAAGGTGCTGATCGGCGCGGAGATGGCGCTCGGCGATGAGCGCGTGGACGTGAGCGAGCTGCCCGAGCCGATGCGCAGCCGCCTGCGGGTCTTCTACGACAGCCGGCCGGGTGCGAACAACGCGCAGAACAACCTGCACGAATACGTGCATACCCAGCAGCGCGAGACCACCGGCAGCCTGGCCCAGTACGCGGTACGCGAAGGCGTGGCCGAATACGTGGCAGAGCGCATCAGCGGGCGCCGCCCGGCGTTGCCGCTGTACACCTATGGGCCAGCGCACGAAGCGGAAATCCGCGCGCGCTTCCGTGCGGAGATGCACGGGAACAACCTGGACAACTGGCTGTACAACAGCGCGCGCAATCCGTTCGGGGTGAGTGACCTGGGCTACTACGCCGGCTACCGCATTGCGCAGGAGTACATGCGCCGGCAGACCGACGAGAGGACTGCTGTCGCGCGGATGATCGAGTTGGACTATGCCGATCCGGCTGCGGTGCGGGCCTTCATCGAGGCATCGGGATGGTTGCAGGCCCGGTAGATCAAGGAGTGCGGACAAGCGCTTGGCACCCACCGAGGGAGTGATTGCCCCACCGGTGAAGCCGGCCAGCGGCCGGCTCTACCGGAAGCGGTCAGGCGTACCGCGTGGGGTCGGGCACGCCGGCTTCGGCGAAACCCTGCGCGCGCAAGCGGCAGGCGTCGCAGTGGCCACAGGCAGCGCCATTGGCGTCGGCGTTGTAGCAGGACACGGTCAGGCCGAAGTCCACGCCCAGGCGCACGCCTTCGCTGACGATCTGGCCCTTGCTGAGGAACTGCAGCGGGGCATGCACCTTGATGCCGGCGCCTTCCACGCCCGACTTTGTGGCCAGGTTGGCCAGCGCCTGGAACGCGGCCACGAACTCGGGGCGGCAGTCCGGGTAGCCGGAGTAGTCGACGGCGTTGACGCCGCAGAAGATGTCATTGGCACCGAGCACTTCGGCCCAGCCCAGCGCCAGCGACAGCATGATGGTATTGCGCGCCGGCACGTAGGTGACCGGAATGCCGGCTCCGCCCGCCTCCGGTACGTCGATGTCATCGGTCAGCGCCGAGCCACCGATGCTGCGCAGGTCCACGTCCACGGTCTTGTGCGCGACCACGCCCTGGGCCTTGGCCACGCGGGCGGCGGCATCCAGTTCGGAGGTGTGGCGCTGGCCGTAGCGCACGCTCAGGGCATGCACGGCAAAGCCCTGTTCCTGGGCCATGGCGATGACGGCGGCTGAATCCATGCCGCCGGAGAGAAGCACGACAGCCTTCTTCATGGGAAATCTTCCGGTTGGGAGGGGAAAGCCAGCACGCTGTCCCGCGCCGGAGCTACATCAGGGAACGCTGCGCCGGCTCATCGGCCCGGCTCGTCGTTCCACAGGATTTTATGCAACTGCATCTGGAAACGCACCGGCAGCCGGTCTTCGACGATCCAGTCGGCCAACTGCCGCGCGCTGATCTCGCCCTTGCTCGGCGAGAAGAACACGGTGCAACGCTTCACCAGGCCGTGCTCGGCGACCATGGCCTTGGCCCAGTCGTAGTCCTCGCGGTTGCAGATGACGAACTTGATCTGGTCGCGGACGGTCAGCAGCGGCAGGTTTTCCCAGCGGTTGCGCGCCACTTCGGCCGAACCCGGCGTCTTGATGTCGACCACGCGCGACACGCGCGGGTCCACTGCGCTGACATCCAGCGCGCCGGAGGTTTCCAGCGAGACATCCATGCCCGCATCGCACAGCTTCTGCAGCAGCACCAGGCAGCGCTTCTGCGCCAGCGGCTCGCCGCCGGTCACGCAGACGTGGCGGACGCCCTGGGCCAGCACCTCGGCCACGATGTCGTCGATGTCCCACCAGGTGCCGCCGTGGAAGGCATAGGCGGTGTCGCAGTACTGGCAGCGCAGCGGGCAGCCGGTCAGGCGCACGAACACGGTCGGCCAGCCGGCGGTATCGGCCTCGCCCTGCAGCGAGGTGAAGATCTCGGTGATCTTCAGGCGCGGCAGCGGCGACTGCACGATGTCGCTGGGGGTGGCGACGGCGTTTGACGGGGTAACGGCGGTCATGGCGGGTACTTCTTGGTGGGACACGTGGCGGGTGGGCTACCGTGGCCGGTAACGAAAGCAGCCGAGCATGGCTCGGCTCTACAACAGCAACCGGACGGCTTTGCTGGTCCGGAAACGAAAGCAGCCGAGCGTGGGCTCGGCTCTACAGGGCACCTATTGTACGCCCGCCCAGCGGATCAGCGGATCTGCCTGCCCAGGCGGATGGACTGCAGGCGGTCCTGCGCGGTGCGCGCGGCGTCCGAGCCGGGGTACTGCGCCACGACGGTCTCCAGCGTCTGCTGGGCTTGGTCGACCTTTCCCTCGCCGTACTGCGAGAGGCCGATCTTGAGCAGGCCGCCCGCGGCCTTGTCGTGGGTCGGATAGCGCGAGAGCAGCTCTCGGAACTGGGTCTCGGCCATCGGGAAATTGCGGGTGGCGTAGTAGCTCTCGCCCAGCCAGTACAGCGCGTTCGGCGCGTAGACGCCGTTCGGGTACAACTCCAGGAAGCTCAGGAACAGCTGCGCCGAATCGTCGTACCTGCCGGCCTTCAACGCATCGAAGGCAACGTTGTAGGAGGTGCGCTCGTCGCCGGTGGCGGCAAGGCTGCCAGCATCACCATGGACGGAAGGCGGCCGCTCGGAAGTGGCCGCCGCTGCGGTTTTTGCCGGGGCCGGTGCGGCCTTCGGCGCGCTCGCCGGAACGGGCGGCAGGGCCGGGGCGGCGTTGCCCCCTTCCAACCGGTTCAGGCGGCTGTCCAGATCCAGGTATTGGTCCTGGGCGGACTGCTTGAGCTGGGCGTTGTCATGCTGCAACTGCTCGATCGAGGCCTGCAGGCTGATGACCTGCTGCCGCAGCTGATTGATCTGGTTCAACAGGTCCTGGTTGGCACTGTTGTTGTACATCTGCTGCTCGAGCGCGCCGACACGGTCAGCCAGGCTCTGTCGCTGTGCGTGCGCCGGTGCGGCAGCCACGAGGGCTGCCGCAACGACCAGCATCAGTTTGATGCCAATGCGCATGGATTACTGCGCGGTGTAGACGATTTCGACGCGACGGTTCTGCGACCAGCACGACTCGTTCGACTCGGTGCAGACCGGACGCTCTTCACCGTAGGACACGACGGTCAGCTGCGAAGCCGAACCACCGTTGGCCTGCAGGGCCGAGCTGACGCCGTTGCCACGACGCTCACCCAGGGCCTGGTTGTACGCGCGCGAACCGCGCTCGTCGGTGTGGCCCTGCAGGGTGATGCGCGAGGACGGACGGTCACGCAGGTACTTGGCGTGGCACGCCATGATGGCCTGGAATTCCGGCTTCACGTCTTCCTTGTCCAGGTCGAAGTAGACAACGCGCTGGCGCAGGCAGGCGTCGGTGTCCAGATCGCCCGGGCCGTACAGGCCGGAGGTCGACGGACCGGTCGGGGTGGTGGTCGAGGTGCCGGTGTCGACCGGGGCTGCCGGCTCTTCCTTCACCTTCTTCGAGCAACCGGCCAGGACGGCCACAGACAGCAGGGAAACAAGCAGAACGCGGGTGGACTTGTTCATGGCGATACCTTTGTGGCTCCTAAGCCGATGAGGGGTTCAAGACAACGAAAATATTAACACTCTTTTAGCGCTGGGTACGGTATGGGGACCATGCCGGTTCGCGCACATCACCGTCAGCCAGGACCAGGCGCTGGCGAACCCGCGCATCGGCCGAAACGGCATACAACACACCACGGCCACCTTCGCGGGCGGCGTACAGCACCATGCTTGCGTTGGGCGCAAAGCTCGGCGATTCATCCAGCGAACCCGGGGACAGCGTGCTCCAGCGGGGCGACCCCAGCGAGCTGTCCATCATCGCGATCTTGTAGCTGTTGCCCGAGCCCTGGGCGACGGCGATCTTCTTGCCATCGTAGGACACCGAGGGCTTGGCATTGTAGTTGCCCTGGAAGGTGACGCGCTCGGCGCTGCCGCCACCGGCACCGACCTTGTAGACCTGCGGACGGCCGCCGCGATCGGAGGTGAAGTACACCGCGCTGCCGTCCGGTGCCCAGGTCGGCTCGGTATCAATGGCGAAGTGGTTGGTCAGCTGGGTCAGCTGCTTGCTGCCCAGGTCCATCACGTAGATTTCCGGGTTACCGGAGCGCGACAGGGTCAGGGCCAGCTTGCGGCCGTCCGGCGAGAACGCCGGGGCGCTGTTGATGCCGCGGAAGCTGGTGACCAGCTCGCGCGCACCGGTGCCGATGTTCTGGATGTAGATGGCCGAATTGCCACGCTCGAAGCTGACGTAGGCCAGCTTGCTGCCATCCGGACTCCACGACGGCGACAGCAGCGGCTCGGCCGAGCGCACGATGGTCTGCGGGTTGAAGCCATCGGAATCGGCCACCATCAGCGCGTAGCGCATGGCGTCGCCCTTGCCACTGGCGGTCACGTAGGCGATGCGGGTCCAGAAGGCGCCGCGCACACCGGTGATCTTTTCGTAGATGGCGTCGGCCATCTGGTGGGCAACGTCGCGCATGGCGTTGCCACGGGCGGTCATCGCCAGACCCAGCAGGCGCTCGCCCTTGGGCACGTCGAACAGTTCGTACTCGACGCGGTAGGCACCCGCACCGGCATCAAGCACGCGGCCGACCACGATGTAGTTCTGCTTCAGCGCGCGCCAGGTCGCGAACTGGATATCCCCCCCCCGCACGGGCTTCTCGACGATCTGCGCTTCCGGCAGCGTGCGGAACTGGCCCGAACGCTCCAGATCGGCACGGACCACGCCGGCGACGTCGGTCTGCGGAGCGGCCGACGAACCCTGATAGGGCATCGGCACGATGGTGATCGGCAGCGCGGAGGCATTGCCGCCGATGATGTCGATATCCAGCCCCTTCTGCTGCGCGACGGCAGCAAAGGGCAGCAACAGGGCCGCAAACACGGCAAGCCAGCGAGGCATCTTTTTCATGGAGCGCTCAATAAGGGGAAACCGGAACGAGGGATAACAAAGCGGGAGTGAACCGCTTCGCAATCATGAACCAAGGGTACGTGAATTCCGGGTCAGTTCCAGCCCGTCTTCTCACGCACCGTTAACGTCGTGGCTAACATCGCACCGTCTGCCCTGGTCACGCCGCCCCGGAGGACGGTGTTCGACAGCAGCCCACAGCCTGCCCGGTCGAAACCGAGCACACCAGAGGCAAGCGCGACAACCGTGGGCGCGGGTGGCTCGAGAGCCGCCCCGGCCCGCCACCTCAGCGATCCTGGGCAGTAAACGTGAAGTTGAGCGTGCGTGCGAACACCGACTCGAAGCCACGGTACGGCAGCGGCTGCGCGTTGAGCACGGCGGCCTCGATCGAACGCTTGCCGGCCTCGTCGTACGGGCAGTTCGGGCTGACCTTGGCCTGCATCACCGTGCCACCCGGAATCTGGGTGATGGTGATCTGGCAGCGCTGGCCCAGCGGCACCGTGTCCGGCCGCACCCACTGCGACAGCACCTTGGCCTGGATCGCCGCGGCGTACTTGGCCGAAAGATCATCGCTGTTGCCACCACCACCGGCGGCCGGCTGGGACGCACCGCTGGAACCGGCGGCGGCACTGCCCGCGGCATTGCGCGCGGCGGCGACCTGGCGCAGCTTCTGCTCAGCCAGCTTGGCTTCCTTTTCGGCCTGTTCGCGGCGGGCACGGATCTCGGCGATCTTCTTCTGCTTCTCGGCCTCGGCCTTGTCCGCGGCCTGACGCGCCTGATCGGCCAGCTTCTTCTTCGCGTCTTCTTCCTGCTGCTTGGCCAGGCGTAGCTTCTGCTCGGCCTCTTCCTGGCGCTTGCGTTCGGTCAGGTCGATCTGCTCCTGGCGGCGCTTGGCTTCCTGCTCCTGCCTGGCCTTCTCCTGCGAGATGGCCAACGCGCTGACCGCTTCCTGGTCCTTGGTATCCGGCTGCGCGACACGCTCCTGTGCCTGTTGCTGCTGCGGCGTGGGGGCGTCCTGTGGGCGCGGCTCGGGAATCGGCTGTGGCGGCGGAATGGTGTCTTCCGGCACCGGAACCGGCTCGGCCACCGGCGGCGGCAGGTCCTCCAGCTTTTCGGACTGGCGCAGGGCCTGGCGGGCGGCGGACGCCTCGGACGCGGACAGCGCCAGGCTGGCCTCCACCGACGGATCACCGGCGGCGGCGTCGGTGTTGCGCTCGGGTGACCAGAACCAGGCCACGATGAAGACCAGCGCGACCAGCAGGTGCACCAGCAACGCCAGCGCCAGGGGCAGGCCCCAGCCGGGTTCGCGCTGCTGCGGAGGTGGCAGGGCGTCAGCGTGCATCGGTGGCCAGGCCTACCTTGTCTACCTTGGCGCGCTTGATCACATCCATCGCGGCGATGACCTTTTCATAGGCCACGGCACGGTCGGCGGCGACGATCACGCGTACGCCCTTGTCCTGGGCGGCGATGCCGGCCAGGCGGCCCTCCAGTTCCTCGGCCGACACGGCGGTCGGTTCCTTGGCGTCGGGCAGCTTCAGGCTGAGCTGGCCGTCCTGGCGCACCGAGACGATCACCGGGTCCTGCTTGCTTTCCAGCGCCTTGGCGTTGGATTGCGGCAGGTCGACGTCGAAGCTCAGGGTGAGCAGCGGCGCGGTGACCATGAAGATGATCAGCAGCACCAGCATGACGTCGATGTAGGGAACGACGTTGATTTCCGATTTCAGCTTGCGGCGCTTGCGGCGACCGATGGCAGCGGACATGGCTTGGACTCCCGGGTCAGGCGCTTACTCGTCGCCAGCGCTCTGGCGCTGCAGGATGGAGCTGAACTCTTCGGCAAAGGTCTCGAACCGCACCGACATGCGCTCCACGCGGGTGGTGAAGCGGTTGTAGGCCCACACCGCCGGGATCGCCACGAACAGGCCGATGGCGGTGGCGAACAGGGCTTCGGAGATGCCTGGCGCGACGGCGGCGATACCGGCCTGCGCACCGCTGCTGATCATGTCGTGCATGGTCACCATGATGCCGAACACGGTACCGACCAGGCCCACGTACGGGGCAGTCGAACCGATGTTGGCCAGCAGTTCCAGGTTGCGCTCAAGCTGGTCCACTTCGCGGGTGTAGGTGGTGCGCATGGCACGCTGCGCGCCTTCCAGCTGCGCACGGCCATCCAGGCGGCGCTTGTCGCGCAGGCGGGTGTACTCGCGGAAACCAGCTTCGAAGATGGCTTCCAGGCCGGTCACGCTGCGGCTGCGGTCGGTGGCGGCGCTGTACAGCTTGCCCAGGTCGGCGCCGGACCAGAAGCGGTTCTCGAACTCGTCGGCTTCGCGGGTGGCCTGCTTGAACACGCGGGCCTTGCGGAAAATGATCACCCAGCTGACGAACGAGCCGACCAGCAGCAGCAGCACGATGATCTTCACCGGCAGGCTGGCCTTGGCCATCAGTTCGAGGTAGTTGATGCCGCCGCCGGTGGTGGCCTGGGCAAGGGTCTGTGTCGCGGCGTTGCTGACGTCGGCCGGCAGTGCCTCGGTGACCGTGGCCTGCAGGGCCAGGAGCGTTGCGATCATCCGTTGTTCCTCAGTGTTCGGATTCGGGGTGGAGGTGGGGTTGCAGCATGGCAAGGACGGCCTCGTCCATGCCACGGGGGCGGAAACTGGCCGCTTCCAGTGCGGCGATGCGGACCCGGGCCGACAGCAGCAGCTCGCCGTCGCGCAGGATCTGCTGGTCGAAGACCATGCTGGCCTTCTTCAGCTGGACCAGGCGGGCGCTCACCTGCAGGGTGTCATCCAGCCGTGCCGGCTTGATGAAATCCATCTGCATCGAGCGCACCGCGAAGACCATCCCATGCTCGGCGCGCATGCGCTCCTGGCCGTAGCCGAGCGCACGCATCCATTCGGTCCGGGCCCGTTCCATGAAGGCCACGTAGCGAGCGTGGTAGACCACGCCGCCTGCGTCGGTATCTTCCCAGTAAATGCGTGTCGGCCAACTGAATAGTGGCTCAACCGACATCGGGAACCTCCGCGAACAGATCCTGCGGCGGGTTCTTCGGCTTCAAGCCCATGTGCCGGTAGGCCTTGTGGGTGGCCATGCGGCCGCGCGCGGTGCGCACCAGGAAGCCCTGCTGGATCAGGTACGGCTCGACCACGTCTTCCAGCGTGCCGCGCTCCTCGGACAGCGCCGCGGCCAGCGACTCGATGCCGACCGGGCCGCCATCGAAGTAGTCGACCAGGGTCTTGAGCAGGCGCCGGTCGAGCTCGTCGAAGCCTTCCGGATCAACCTTGAGCATCTTCATCGCGGCCTGCGCCACGGCCTCGTCGATGTGGCCGCCCGCCTTCACCTGCGCGTAGTCGCGCACGCGGCGCAGCAGGCGGTTGGCGATACGCGGGGTGCCGCGCGCGCGCCGCGCGATCTCGCCGGCGCCATCAGCGGTGCAGTCGATGCCGAGGATGGTGGCCGAACGGCGCACGATCCGGGTCAGCTCCTCGACGCTGTAGAACTCCAGCCGCTGGACGATGCCGAAGCGGTCGCGCAGCGGCGCGGTCAGCAGGCCGGCGCGGGTGGTGGCACCGATCAGGGTGAACGGCGGCAGGTCGATCTTGATCGAACGGGCCGCGGGGCCCTCACCGATCATGATGTCGATCTGGAAGTCTTCCATCGCCGGGTACAGCACTTCCTCGACCACCGGCGACAGGCGGTGGATCTCATCCACGAACAACACGTCGTGCGGCTGCAGGTTGGTCAGCAGCGCGGCCAGGTCGCCGGCCTTCTCGATCACCGGGCCGGAGGTCACCCGCAGGGCAACGCCCAGTTCGTTGGCGATGACGTGGCTGAGCGTGGTCTTGCCCAGGCCGGGCGGCCCGAAGATCAGCACGTGGTCGAGCGCGTCGCCGCGCCCCTTGGCCGCTTCGATGTAGATCTCCATCTGCTCGCGCACCGGGGCCTGGCCGAGATAGTCGGCCAGGCGCTTGGGGCGGATGCTGGCGTCGGCGGCGTCATCCTCGCGGGTGGCGCCGGCGCCGATGATGCGGTCGTCGGTCATACCGTGATTATGCGGTAAATGGTTGCATTCCGGGGCCGGAAGCACGGTAGTGCCGGCCGCTGGCCGGCAACCCCATGAACACCGGTGGTGCGGCGGATGCCGGCCAGCGGCCGGCACTACCAGACCTCAGATCTCGACCTGGGCCCCGAGTTCGACCAGGCGGTTGCCGGGAATACGGAAGAAGCCGGTGGCCGGCGCGGCATTCCGATGCATCAGCGCGAACAGCTTGTCGCGCCAGATCGGCATGCCGCGGTTGGCGGTGGCCACGATGGTTTCGCGGCTGGCGAAGAAGGTGGTGTCCATCGGGTCGAAGTAGATGCCACCGTGGTCGCACGAGCGCATCAGCGCCAGCGGCACGTCCGGGGTTTCCATGAAGCCGAAGCGCACATAGACGCGGTAGAACTCGTCGCCCACCGATTCGATCTTCAGCCGCTGCCCTTCCATCGCATACGGGATCGGCAGGGTCTCCACGTGCAGGAACACGTTGCGCTCGTGCAGCACCTTGTTGTGCTTGAGGTTGTGCATCAGCGCATGCGGGGCGACGGTCGGGTCGGCGGTGAGGAATACCGCGGTGCCCGGCACGCGTACCGGCGGTGCCAGCATCAGGCCCGGCAGGAAGGTATCCAGGCGGATGCCGTCCTTGCGGATCTCATCGCGCAGCAGCTCGCGGCCACGGCGCCACGTGCGCATCATGGTGAACAGGAAGATGCCCAGCACCACCGGGAACCAGGCGCCCTGCAGCAGCTTGGCACCGTTGGCGATGACGAAGCCCAGATCGATGATGAAGAACACCACGCACAGCGGCAGCAGCCAGGCGCGCGCCTTCGGCCACAGCGAACGGGCCACCAGGGCCAGCAGCAGGGTGTCGATCAGCATGGTGGCCGACACCGAGATGCCGTAGGCCACCGCCAGGTTGGACGAGCTGCGGAAGGCCAGCACCAGGCCGATCACCATCACCGCGATGCCCCAGTTGATCCCCGGGATGTAGATCTGGCCGATGGTGTCGTGCGAGGTGTGCTTGATGCGCATGCGCGGGATGTAGCCCAGCTGCATCGCCTGACGCGAGACCGAGAACGCGCCGGTGATGACCGACTGGGACGCGATCACCGCCGCCATCGTGGCCAGGATGATCATCGGGTACAGCGCCCACGACGGCACTGCCTCGAAGAACGGGTTCTTCAGCGCCTCGGGGTGGTTGAGCACCAGTGCGCCCTGCCCCAGGTAGTTCAGCACCAGGCACGGCAGCACGAAGAAGTACCAGGCGTGTCGGATCGGCTTGGCACCGAAGTGGCCCATGTCGGCGTAAAGCGCCTCGCCACCGGTCACCGCCAGCACCACTGCGCCGAGGATGAAGATCCCATGCCAGCTGTGCTCCATGAAGAAGCGGATCGCCCACCACGGGTTGAATGCCTTGAGCACTTCCGGCGCATCGACGATGTTGTAGATGCCGATCGCCGCCAGCGAGATGAACCAGACCGACGTGATGGGGCCGAAGGCCTTGCCGATCTTCTCGGTACCGAAGCGCTGCGCCGCAAACACCATCAACAGCACCACCACCGTGATCGGCACGATGAAGGCATGCAGGCCCGGCGCGGCCACCTCCAGGCCTTCCACCGCACCCAGCACCGATATCGCCGGGGTGATCACGCCGTCGCCGAAGAACAGCGACGCACCGAAAATGCCGAGGATGCCGACCACGTAGGCCGAGCGCGAGCCGTTGCGCAGCGTGCGCTGGGTCAACGCCATCAGCGCCATGATGCCGCCCTCGCCGTCGTTGTCGGCGCGCATGATGATGGTCACGTACTTCAGCGTGACCACGATGTTCAGCGCCCAGAACGCCAGCGACAGCACGCCCAGCACGGTGTCGTGGTCGCTGTTGAGCCCGTAGTGTGGCGAGAACGCCTCCTTCAGCGTGTACAGCGGGCTGGTACCGATATCGCCGAACACCACGCCGATCGCACCGATGATCAGCGCCATGCCTCCTGCTGGAGGGGCGTGACCGTGGCTGCCGGGGGCAGCTGCGTGCGGGGTTTGACTGCTGGACATGGGACTCCTGGCGACGCTCAGGCGGTTCGTTGAAGGAAAGGGACGCGGCTCAGCGCAGCGCCGACTGCAGCGCCTTGCGGATCACGGTGGCCACTTCGTCGCCTTCATTGAAGGCGTCGCGGGCCATGCGTGCCGCTTCGGCCGGCTTGTAGCCCAGCTGCTGCAGGGCCACGGTGGCATCGGACAGCGGGTCGGCCGGGGCCGGGCCGCTGCCGGTGGGCAACGCGCCGCCGGCGCCGAACTGGGCGGCACGGTCACGCAGTTCCAGTACCATGCGCTCGGCAGTCTTCTTGCCGATGCCGGGAATGCGGGTCAGCGCGGTGATGTCACCGGCCTGGACCATGCGCGCGAACTCCTCGACGGAAACGCCGGAAAGCACCGCCAGCGCGATCTTCGCGCCAATGCCACTGACCTTCTGCACGTCGCGGAACAGGCGCCGCTCCCCCTCGCGCAGGAAGCCGTACAGCGAAACGCTGTCTTCCTTCTGCGCGTAGTGGGTGTACAACGTGACCTCGCGGCCGAGCTCGGGCAGGTCGTAGAAGGTGCTCATCGGCGCCTCCAGTTCGTAGCCCACCCCGTTCACGTCCACCACCAGCCACGGCGGCGCCTTGTAGGCGACGATGCCGCGCAGTCGACCGATCATTGCGTGCAGCTCCTCATTTGCGGCCCCACGCCTGGCGGGCACTGAGCCCCAGGCGGTTGGCCGTTGCCCGTACATGGGCATGGGTGATCGCCACCGCCAACGCGTCGGCCGCGTCGGCCTGCAGCTTGGTTTTCAGGTTGAGCATGAGCCCGACCATGTGTTGAACCTGTTGCTTTTCGGCGCCACCACGGCCAACCACGGCGAGCTTGATTTCGCTGGCGGCGTATTCGTGCACCGGCAGGTCGCGCAGCACCACGGCCGAGATCGCCGCGCCCCGGGCCTGGCCCAGCTTCAGCGCCGAATCGGGATTGCGGGCCATGAACACCTTTTCAATGGCCACTTCCTGTGGCTGGTACTCGCGGCACAGGTCGGCCAGGCCCAGCACCAGCAGCTTCATGCGCTGCGGGAAGTCGTCGGCGCCCAGCAGCACCAGTGGCTGGTGGTGCACGTAGGTGACGCGGCCGGCGGCATCGACATCGATGATGCCGACCCCGGTCCGCTGCGAACCGGGGTCGATGCCGAGGATGCGGGTCATGCTGCACTCCTGGCGGGGCGGAACGGGATGCGCTGGCAGGCGTAGAGGCTCATGACTTTCCGCGGTGACCGTTCAACGGCCCGCGCCCAGGCCGTCGAAGACGGCTCAGGCGTAGGCGTCGGCGCCGAGTTCGGCGTTGGAATACACGTCCTGCACGTCGTCCAGGTCTTCGAGCATGTCCAACAGCTTCTTGACCTGCAGGGCGACGTCGCCTTCAACCTTGATGTCGTTGTCCGCGCGGAAGGTGATCTCGGCGTGGTCGGCGACATGGCCGGCGGCGGCCATCGCATCCTTCACCGCGTTGAACGCGTCAGGGCTGGTGACCACATCGATCGAGCCGTCATCGGGGTAGACCACGATGTCATCGGCACCGGCCTCAATGGCCGCTTCGGTGATGGCTTCCTCGTCGGCCCCTGCGGCGAAGCTGAGCACGCCCAGGCGCTTGAACATGAAGGCCACCGAGCCCTCGGTGCCCATGTTGCCACCGCACTTGCTGAACGCATGGCGGACATCGGCCACGGTGCGTACGCGATTGTCGGTCAGGCAGTCGACGATCACAGCCACGCCACCCGGGGCGTAGCCCTCGTAGCGGACTTCCTCGTAGTCGACGCCTTCCAGCTCACCGGTCGCCTTCTTGATGGCACGCTCGATCACGTCCTTGGACATGTTCACGGCCAGGCCCTTGTCCACGGCCACGCGCAGGCGCGGGTTGTTGTTGGGGTCGCCTCCACCGCCGCGCGCGGCAACGCCGATCTCGCGGATGATCTTGGTGAAAATCTTGCCGCGCTTCGCGTCGGACGCGTTCTTGCGGGCTTCGATGGAGGGGCCTCTACCCATGGGTGCTACCGTCTGGCTGCTTCAGGATCAAGGCGCGGATTCTACCTGATCGGGCGCTGCAACCGTGTCTAGGCCCGTATTGTTGTAGAGCCGAGCCAATGCTCGGCCCAATGGGCCCGACGGAATGCAGCCGAGCATGGGCTCGGCTCCACAGGGCGACCCTGCCTCCCCTGCCCCTATGCTGCCGCCGCGTCGCGGCTGTGGTCGAACTTGCCATGACGCAGGAAATGCGCGGTCTGCCGCGCGGCGTCGGGCGACACCACCAGGCCGCTGTGGCTGGTGCGGACCACGCAATGGTCGGCCAGGCCCGGCAGCCGGGTCTCGGCCAGTGCCACGGTGCCGTCGGAGGCATCGTCGATGGCACCCAACAAGCTGCCCAGACCATGCGGCACCGAGCCGGCGATCAGGCCAACCTCGGCCCTACCCTGCCAGTCCGGCAGGCCATCGAGTAGCAGCTCGCTGCTGCGTCCCAGCGCCAGGCCCCAGCCATGCTCGGACAACGAGCGTGCGGTGCCACTGCCACGCAGCGGTGAACCCAGGCAGACCACCCGCTGCACCGGCAGCTGCGGATTGCGCCGCAGCGCTTCCAGCGCCAGCAACCCTCCCAGGCTGTGGCCGACCAGCGACAACGGCCCGGCATCGGCCAACCGTTCCAGCAGCTGGGGCACCGCCACGTCGGGACCACCGAACACCGAGGAGTAACCGAACGCATGCACCTGGAAACCACGCGCGCGCAGGCGCCAGGCCAGCGGCCCGACCCAGGCGCGGGCATTCCAGATGCCATGCAGCAGCAATACGGGGGGAGTCATGCAAACAGCCTGGCGGTCAGCGGGGCAGGAACGTGAGGTGATTGAACACGCGCGCGCAGCAAGCGGCGGTGAACGTCAGGCCGCGCGCGGTGCGCGGCGCAGGATGAATTCAAGATCGTTGGTATTGCCGACCGGGAACAGGTACTCGCCGGCCTTCTCGAAACCATAGCGCGCGTAGAAGCGTTGCGCGCCGAAGTTCTCCGACCACACGCCCAGCCACAGCGTGCGCGGGCCTTCGCGCTCCAGCCAGGCCAGCGCGGTTTCCAGCAGGCGGCTGCCCCAGCCGCAGCTCTGCTGCGTCTTGATCAGGTACAGGCGCTTGAGTTCGCCGTCACCGGGCTTCACATCCGGATGCGGCAGGCCACAGGGGCCGGCGGCGGCATGGCCGACCGCCTCCCCATCCAGTTCCAGCAGCCACACCGCGTAATCGGGGTGGGCCAGGATCACGCGCTGGCGCTCGACCGTGTAGGCCTCCTCCAGGAAGGCCTGCAGGTCCTGCGGCGGGTACAGATGGCCGAAGGTTTCGGTGAATGTGCGGGAGGCCAGCGCCGACAGGGTCGGCGCATCGTCCACGGTGGCGCGGCGGATCGAATACATGCAGGAAGTTGACGCCAGCGCGAAGCGGGGGTCAAGCCTTTTCAGGCGACTCCGCTTCTTCTTCCTCGTCCTCTTCCTCGTCCTCTTCCTCGTACTCCTCTTCGTCCTCGTCCTGGTCCTCTTCTTCCTCGTCCTCTTCGTACTCTTCCTCTTCGTCGTCCTCGTAATCCTCGACGCCGAAGTCTTCACCGTCCCAACGGCCTTCGCCGTCGGCGACGAAGGTCAGGGCCATCGCCGCCGGGTTGGTACCGACGCGGACCAGCCAACCACCGAACACGCGTGCACGCTCGGTGACCAGGTTGGCCTCGGAGCCTTCATTGCCCAGCTTTTCCCACTCCAGCGAAAACGCAAACTCGGTCATTGCCTGGATCTCCTGATCAGTTGGTCTTGGGGCGAACCTGGATGTGCACTTCGGCCAGCTGCGCGTCGACGATCGGCGACGGCGCGTCGGTCATCAGATCCTGTGCACCGGTGGTCTTCGGGAACGGGATGACGTCGCGGATCGACTCGGTGCCGGCCATCAGCGCGGCGATGCGGTCGATGCCGAAGGCGATGCCACCGTGCGGCGGCGCGCCGTAGTTCAGCGCGTCGAGCAGGAATCCGAACTTGGCGCGGGCCTCTTCGGGGCCGATGCCGAGCAGCTCGAACACTGCGCTCTGCATGTCCGGACGGTGGATACGAATCGAACCGCCGCCGATTTCATTGCCGTTGAGCACCATGTCGTAGCCGCGCGAGACGGCGGTACGGGCGTTGGCGCGCAGGTCGGCGATGTCGTCCACGGCCGGTGCGGTGAAGGGGTGATGCAGGGCGACGTAGCGCTGTTCTTCCTCGTCCCATTCGAACATCGGGAAGTCGGTGACCCACAGCGGCGCCCAGCCATCGGCGATCAGGCCGAAGTCCTTGCCGGCCTTCAGGCGCAGTGCACCCATGAAGTCGGAGACCTTGTTGTAGCCACCGGCACCGAAGAACACGATGTCGCCGTTGCCGGCGCCAACATGGGCGACCAGCGCAGCGAAGGAGGCCTCGCTGAAGAACTTCTGGATCGGCGAGCTGACTTCACCGTTGTCGGCGATCTTGATGTAGGCCAGGCCCTTGGCGCCGTACTTGGCGGCGTGCGCGGCGTACTCGTCGATCTGCTTGCGGCTCAGCGCTGCACCGCCCGGGATGCGCAGCGCGGCGACGCGGCCTTCGGCATCGTTGGCCGGGCCGGTGAACACTGCGAACTCGCTGTCCTTGACCAGTTCAGCCACGTCGACCAGCTCCAGCGCGATGCGCAGGTCCGGCTTGTCCGAACCGTAGCGGCGCATCGCCTCGGCCCAGGTCATGCGCGGGAAGCTGGCATCCAGCTGGACGTCGACCACTTCCTTGAAGATGGCGCGGATCATGTCTTCGACGAAGTCCTGCACGTCGCGCTCGCGCACGAAGGCGAATTCCATGTCCAGCTGAGTGAACTCCAGCTGGCGGTCGGCACGCAGTGCTTCGTCGCGGAAGCAGCGCGCGATCTGGTAGTAACGGTCGAAGCCGGCCACCATCAGGATCTGCTTGAACAGCTGCGGGCTCTGCGGCAGGGCATAGAACTCGCCCGGGTGCATGCGCGCCGGCACCAGGAAGTCGCGCGCGCCTTCCGGGGTGGCCTTGGTCAGGATCGGGGTTTCGATGTCCTGGAAGCCCTTCTCGTCCAGGTGGCGGCGCAGGGCCTGCACCAGCTTGATGCGGGTGCGCTGCATGCGCTGCATTTCCGGACGGCGCAGGTCCAGGTAGCGGTACTTCAGGCGGGTTTCCTCGCCCGGGTTCTCGTGGGCGTGGAACGGCAGCGGCGCGGCCTTGTTCAGCACAGTGATGGCAGTGGCGATCACTTCCACCTTGCCGGTGCGCATCTTGTCGTTCACCGCGTGGCGGGCGCGCACGACGCCCTCCACCTGCAGCACGTCTTCGTAGCCCAGCGAAGCCGCCACGGCGAACACTTCGGCGTTGTCGACCTCCACGGTCACCTGCACGATGCCTTCATGATCGCGGAGATCGATGAAGCAGACGCCGCCCTGGTTACGGGCCACGTCGGTCCAACCGGCGAGGGTGACAGTCTGGCCAATCAGGGTCTCGTCGACCAGGCCGCAGAAGTGGGTACGCATTGGGGGAAGCTCCGCTGGAGAACGCCGGCACCGGATGGGGGCCGGAAAGCCCCGTATTCTGCGGCCGAGGCCCCGGCCGGGGCAAATCCGGCCAGTCACACCGGCTTGATCATCCCCCTCCCTATAGTCAGGCACCTGCCACCGTATGGGATGCCGCCATGAATCCGCTGTCCCTGGCCCGCCTGGCCGTGACCCTGAGCCTGGGCACCATCACCACGCTCGCCCTGCCCTCCGCCCCGGCCGCCGCGCAAAGCGGTGTGATCCGTTGCGAGAGCCAGAACAACCGAGAACGCGTGTGCAACACAGGCTGGCGCAATGCGCAGCTGGTCCGCCAGCTGTCCGGCAGCGCCTGCGACGAGGGCCGCACCTGGGGCAGCCGCAATGGCAGCATCTGGGTCACCAATGGCTGCCGCGCCGAATTCGTCGAGGCCCGTGGTGGCTGGGGCGGCGGCAACGGCGGTGGCTGGGGCGGCAACAACGGCCGGCCCGGCGAGACCATCCGCTGTGAGAGCCAGAACAATCGCGAACGCAGCTGCCCGGTCGGCTGGCGCAATGCCCGCCTGGTCCGCCAGCTGTCCGGCAGCCCCTGCGACGAAGGCCGTACCTGGGGGGTGCGCAACGGCGCGGTGTGGGTCAGCAACGGCTGCCGCGCCGAATTCGCCGAAGCTCGCGGATGGGGTGGCGGCGGGGGCGGTGGCTGGGGCGGCGGCAACAGCAACTACTCCATCACCTGCAGCAGCAACAACAACCGCACGCAGAACTGCGACTGGGATGAGCGCCAGGGCCGGCCGATGCTGCAGCAGCAGCTGTCCGGCAGCGCCTGCCAGGAGGGCCGCAGCTGGGGCTACGCACGGGGCCAGGTGTGGGTGAGCAACGGTTGCCGGGCGCGCTTCGGTACACGTTGAGTTACGGGGTCGGATCCCTGGCCAGCGGCCGGGGCTCTGACCCGACCAGGTATCCCGCTTCCACGCATGGCGCGGATCTACTGGGGGTCTTTCCGGGGGCGGAGCGCTTTACAGGAGGCATCCGACCCCGCGATCACGGTGCGGGCGCTTTGTCGTCGCCCCACGGTGGCGGTGGCAGGTCGACCGGCTTGCTCAGGTCGAACTTCACGCGGAAGCGGCGGCCGTCCGGGCGGCCCAGCTCGTAGACGAAGGTCTGGTCGGGGTCGATCTCCATCGCCCAGGTGTTGTGCGTGGAGGCCAGCATGTCGGCACGACGGAACATCGCCACCGAATCGGCATCGGCCGGGAACTGCTGGCGCTCGGCGGTGCCCGGCGGCGTGCTGTCGCCACCGTACAGGGTGATCGCGTCGGGGCTGCCGTCTTCGTGGCGATGGTCGTGCTTCAGCCGCAGCCCGTTCGGCGTGCGGGTCAGCACCCAGGTCCGCGAGTGGTCATCACCGACATGGAACGGGATGCGCAGCTCGTGCGCCGGGTCGGCGCAGCCGCGCACATGCATGACCAGGCGCTGCCCGGCGAACGGATCCTTGGCGGTCGGTGCAGGCGTGTCCTCCACCACCTTGCCGACGTAGGCCTGGCCGCAATGTGCGGCGATGGCGGCCATGAACGCATCGGCCGGTGCGGTCGCCAGGTCATGGGCGACCGTGTCGGAGCGCTGCGTGCACGCAGCGAGGCTGAGCAGGAGGGCGGCGGTAGTGGCAACGGCAATCGGTCTCATACCCCAACCCTAACGGCCATGGACGATGGGCGCAAACCGCGCGCCAGTCCCGCTCAGCGCTCGGCAGACGGTGCTGCCGGCAGTGCTTCGGTCGCCGCCGCTACCGGCGCGGCCTCGCCCTCGCCGGCCGGCTCCTGCTCCACCGGATCAACGTCAAACGGTGTACGGAACACCAGCGACGGCAGCAGCGTGGTCAGTGCGGCGTACAGCAGCAGCGCGCCGAACAGCACCGCCGGAATCTGGAAACGCTCGCGCATGATCGCCGCCAGCACCAGGGTGAAGATCAGGGTCGGAGCCAGCGCCAGCGAGACGCGCAGGCTGCTGCGGAAGCTCTCGCCGAACATCACCCGGCGCTGCAGCCAGACCACGCCGATGCGCAGCGGCAGCACCACCAGGGTGATCACGATGCCCAGCCCCAGCGCCTCGAAGCTCAACGCTTCGCTGGGCACCTTGGTGCCGGCGTTGAAGAAGTAGAACGGCACGAAGAACGAGGCGAACAGGCGCAGCGCGTGCAGGTTCTCGTGCGAGGCCAGCAGCGGCATGCGCTGGTGCAGCAGGCGCGCAACCAGGCCGGCGATGAACGCGCCCACCAGGTAATACACGCCCAGCAGGTAGGTGATGTAGGCCGCCACCATGCCGACCATCACCAACAGCGAGAACTCCGAGCCCGGCGCGTGCGGCGCCACCCAGCGGCCCAGCGCGATGAACAGCAGCGGCAGGCCGACCATCATCGCCAGCAGCGCCAGGCTGGACAGCGCCATGTGCCCCGGGTCGCCGGCCTGCAGCACGATGAACAACGCCGCCAGCGCCAGCAGCTCACCGGCGATGGCCTTGCTGGTCACCCAGAACCGTTCGTCCTCGCTCAGGCCCAGCCGCGACAGCGAGTCCATGATGAAGCCGGTGGAGGGCGTCAGCAGCGCCAACGCCAGCAGCCCGGCGGCCTGCCACGGCAATCCTGCGTAACGCCAGGCCAACCAGCCGACGCCGAACAGCGTGCCGGTACGGATGACCAGATGTGCCAGCAGCGGCCACATGCCCCGGCGCAGCGCCTGCAGATCCACTTCCAGGCCGGCGAACAGGAACAGCGAGGAAATGCCCAGGGTGGCCAGCAGTCCGATCACCGCATCATGTGCCTGATCCCCCAGCCAGAGCATGCCGATGATGCCGAACAGCAGGCAGGTCAACGGGGCAGGCAGGCTGAAACGCTGCAACGCGCGTGGGATCACCAGCAGCGCGAAGATCAGCAGCAGGTAGATCAGTTCATGGCTCATGGGGTCTTCCGTGGGGTTGGAACGCGCGCAGGATGCGCGCGCTGAACCGATCCGGCAAGCCGTTTTCGAATGACCCCGGTTACCTCATCCGATCATCGCGTCGGCCAGCGCCCCCACCCGTGCAAGCACCGCTGCGCGCTGGTCGTCATCGACCGACGCGCCCTGCAGATAGGCGGTGACCACCCACACTGCGCCGCCCGCATGCGGCCACAGCACGGCGATGTCGTTGCGCGTGTCATCACCGTTGCTTCCGGTCTTGTCCCCCACCCGCCAGCGCTTGCCCAGCCCGGCGCGCAGGCAGGCATCGCCGGTCTGGTTGTCGATGAGCCAATCAGTGAACTGCTGGCGCGATGCCGGCTGCAGGCCATTGCCCACCGCGAAGCGGGCCAAGCTGGTGGCCATCGCGGCCGGGCTAGTGGTATCGCGCGGGTCTCCCTTCGCGAACAGATTCACGTCCGGCTCGTTGCGGTCATTGCGGGTAACGCTGTCGCCCTGCCCGCGCAGGAATGCCGTCAGCGCCGACGGCCCGCCCACCACCTCCAGCAGCAGGTTGGCCGCCGTGTTGTCGCTGGTGGTCAGCGTGCCCCGGCACAGGTCGCGCACCGTCAGGTCCTTGCCCACATGGCGGCGCGCCACCGGGGTGTAGGACAGCAGATCCTTTTCGGCGATGGGCACACGTGTGTCGAGCGAAACGCGGCCTGCATCGGCAAGGCTCAGCACATGGGCAACCAGCATCGACTTGAACGTGCTGCACATCGGGAAGCGCTCGTCCTGACGATGTCCGCCGATGCGACGGCCGTTACCGGCGTTCAGCACGGTGACGCCCAGACGGCCACCGCTGGCTTTCTCCAGCGCGGCGAAATCGGCGGCGTCGGCAATGGCGGCGTTCGCGGCGGATATGCCGGACGATGGGGAAACAGCTCGCGCCAACGCCGGGGCAAGCAGCGAGGAAGCAACGGCAGCACCACTGAACTGCAGGAATCGGCGACGGGCGAGCATAGGGGTTCTCCTGGTGACCGCTCGATTATTGGCGCTTCCCCTGCAGCCGACCAGCGCGAAAAATCAAGGAAAGCCATAAGTTGAACTCATGCCTGTCGTAACCAACTTGTTGATATTTACGAAATTCCTTATTGAACGGTAGGATCAACCATCACCATGGCTCACGGCTTTCCGATGCTGCACCCGACCCTGCCACTGAACGCGCTGCGTGCTTTTGAAGCCGCCGCCCGCCATCAGAACTTCACCCGTGCCGCGCTGGAGCTGTGTGTCAGCCAGGCGGCGCTGAGCCACCAGATCCGGGGCCTGGAAGACCGGCTCGGCATCCGCCTGTTCCATCGCCTGCCGCGCGGCGTGGCGCTGACCGATGAAGGCGCAGCGCTGTATCCGGTGCTCAACGAATCGTTCGAACGCATCTCGGCCAGCATCGCGCGCTACACCGGCGGGCCGGCCCGTGAAGTGCTGACGCTGGGCGTGGTCGGTACCTTCGCCACCGGCTGGCTGCTGCCACGGCTGACCGCATTCGAGGCCGCGCATCCGGACATCGAGCTGCGCCTGCAGACCCACAACAACCGCATCGACCTGGCCGGCGAAGGGCTGGATCTGGCCATCCGCTTCGGTGATGGCGACTGGCAGGGCCAGGCCTGCACGGCGATCCTCGATGCGCCCTTCGCGCCGCTGTGCGCCCCGGCATTGGCGCGGCGGCTGAAGCAGCCGCGCGACCTGGCCACGCTGCCGCTGTTGCGTTCCTATCGCAGCGACGAATGGCCGCGCTGGCTGCAGGCGGCCGGCGTCAGCGGTGTGGAAGCCCGTGGGCCGGTGTTCGATTCCTCGCTGACGGTGGCGATGGCCGCCGCCGGCGGTGCCGGCGTGGCCTTGCTGCCGCTGCGCATGTTCGAGCAGGAACTGGCCGAAGGCCGCCTGCTGCAGCCGTTCGACACCACGCTGGAGCTGGGCCGATACTGGCTGACGCGGCTACGTTCGCGCGCCGAGCGCGAGCCGGCCAAGCGCTTCCGCGAGTGGCTGCAGGCGCAGGGCGCGTAGGCAGTGCCGGCCGCTGGCCGGCAATCCCTTGATCGTTGTGGGCGCATCGCGCTGCCGGCCAGCGGCCGGCACTACCGGTCAGGACTCGAGCAGTTCCATCCAGGCGGCTTCGGCCTTTTCCAGCTGCGCGGCGGCGGTTTCGCGATCGCGGCCAAGCACGGCCATGCGCGTGGCATCGGCATAGTTGGCCGGGTCGGCGAGTTGGCGGTCCAGCTCGGCCAGCACACCTTCCAGCTCGGCCACCTTGGCCTCGGCGGCGGCCAGCTTGTGCGGGTTCACGGGCTTTTTCTGCACCACCTGTGCCACCGGGGCGGTCTTGACCACCACCGGTTCTTCCACCTGCTCCATGCGGGCCTTCGTGCCCTGCGCCTGCGGACGGGTGCGCAGCCACGCGGCGTATGCATCCAGGTCACCGTCGAACGGCTCGACCACGCCATCGGCCACGCGCCAGTAGGTATCGCAGACCAGGCCGATCAGGTGGCGGTCATGCGAGACCATCACGATCGCGCCTTCGAAGGTGGCCAGTGCTTCGGCCAGCGCTTCGCGCATTTCCAGGTCAAGGTGGTTGGTCGGTTCGTCCAGCAGCAGCACGTTCGGCTGCTGCCAGGCGATCAGCGCCAGCGCCAGGCGCGCGCGCTCGCCACCGGAGAAGCCATCCACCGGCTCGAACGCGCGGTCGCCCGGGAAATTCCACTTGCCAAGGAAATCGCGGAACGACTGGTTCGGCGCATCCGGGGCAATCTCGCGGAAGTGCTCCATCGGCGACTGGCCTTCGTGCAGCGACTCCACCGTGTGCTGGGCGAAGTAGCCGATCTTCAGGTCCGGGTGCGCCATGCGCTCACCGACGATCGGCGCCAGTTCACCCACCAGGGTCTTCACCAGGGTGGTCTTGCCGGCGCCGTTCGGGCCGAGCAGGCCAATGCGCTGGCCCGCTTCCAGGCCGAAGCCGACGTTGTGCAGGATCACCGCGTCCTGGCCATAGCCGGCCTCGACGTGATTCAGGCGGATCAGCGAGAACGGCAGCTTGGCCGGCGGCGCGAACTCGATGCGGAACTCGCGTTCGGCGCGCACCGCTTCGGTGCCGGCCAGCTTGGCCAGGCGCTTCATGCGGCTCTGCGCCTGCGCGGCCTTGCTGGCCTGCGCCTTGAAGCGGTCGATGAAACTCTGCAGGTGGGCACGCTCGGCCTGCTCCTTCTCGTGCGCGATCTGCTGCTGGCGCAGCTGTTCGGCGCGCTGGCGCTCGAAATCGGTGTAGCCGCCCGGGTAGAGCTTGGCGCCGCCGCCGTGCAGGTGCAGGGTGTGGGTGGCCACGTTGTCGAGGAACTCGCGGTCATGCGAGATCAGCAGCAGGGTGCCCGGGTACTTCAGCAGCCACTGTTCCAGCCAGTACACCGCGTCCAGATCGAGGTGGTTGGTCGGTTCGTCGAGCAGCAGCAGGTCGCTGGGCATCATCAGCGCGCGGGCCAGGTTCAGGCGCACGCGCCAGCCACCGGAGAACGAGGACACCGCGCGGTGGTGGGTCTCGGCCGGGAAACCAAGGCCGTGCAACAGCTTGCCGGCGCGCGCTTCGGCGTCGTAGGCGCCCATCTCGGCCATCTTCGTGTGTGCGTTGGCCACCGCCTCCCAGTCTTCGCGGGCGGTCGCCTCGGCCTCTTCGGCCAGCACCGCGGCCACCTCGGTATCGCCGCCCAGCACGAAGCTCAGCGCCGGGTCCGGCAGCGACGGGGTTTCCTGGGCCACGCTGGCGATACGGACCTTGCCGGGCAGGTCGACGTCACCCTTGTCGGCCTCCAGTTCGCCCTTCACCGCCGCGAACAGGCTGGATTTGCCAGCACCGTTGCGGCCGACCACACCTACCCGGTAACCGGCGTGCAGGGTCAGGTCGACATTGGACAACAGCAGCCGCTCGCCGCGGCGCAAGGCGAAATTACGAAGGGAGATCATCGGGGAAGGGGTCCATATAACCGGATGGAATGTGCTGGTGAGCACTGTTCCTGCGACGCAATTCTAGCGTTAACGAATACTTGACGCGTCCCGGGATGCGCAGTGGCCGACGTTCCTCTCTCCCACGTCCTCGCCGCGCGCGTCCCGGGTCTCCTCCCCGCCGATGCCTGTCCGGGCTAAATGGTTGCTGCTGCAACGTTTTTTCCGATGACCGGCATTTGACAGGCACTGAATATCCCGTTAATTGCTGTATTGCGCACCGCAACAACCGCCGTCCGCCTCACCCCCGTGATGTCGATTCCGGTGCCGCCCCCGCCAACCGGAGCCCCATCCCGATGACCCGCAAGACCAGCCTGATCGCCGCCGCCGTCGCTGTCGCACTCGGTGGCTCTCCGTTCCTTGCCGCTGCCCAGCAGGCCGGCACCGCCGCCAATACCCTGGACACGGTGATCGTCACCGGCACCCGCGTGGCCGACCGCACAGTCGCCGAATCGCAGTCGCCGATCGACATCATCACCCCCGAAGCGCTGCAGTCCACCGGCACCAGTGAGCTGGCCACCGCACTGTCGCGCGCCCTGCCCTCGCTGAACTTCCCGCGCCCGGCCTTGACCGACGGCACCAGTGGCGTGCGCCCGGCGCAGCTGCGCGGCCTGTCACCGGACCAGGTGCTGGTGCTGGTCAACGGCAAGCGCCGCCACACCTCGGCGATGATCAACGTCAACGGCAGCATCGGCCGTGGCTCGTCGGCGGTGGACATCAACGCGATCCCGATCGCCGCCATCGAGCGCGTGGAAGTGCTGCGCGACGGTGCGTCGGCACAGTACGGCTCGGACGCCATTGCAGGCGTCATCAACATCGTGCTCAAGGGCAGCGGCCGTGGCGGCAGCCTGGCCGTGGACTACGGCCAGTACTCGGCCGGTGACGGCAACAAGTACCAGCTCTCCGGCGATACCGGCGTCGAGTTCGGCAACGGCCGTGGTCGCGTGCACGTGGCTGGCCAGATCAGCCAGCAGGACGAGAGCAACCGCGCCGGCCCGTACCGCGGCACCACGCCGAATACCGGCAACTTCCCCAGCATCGGCCAGAAGACCTTCATCGTCGGCGACCCGCGCGTGGATGCCACCGCCGCCTCGGCCAACGCCAGCTTCGACTTCAGCGACCACGTGACCGGCTACGCCAGCGCGCTGCTCAGCAACCGCGACATCACCTCGTTCGCGTTCTACCGTTCGCGCAACCACAGCGGGCAGAGCGCGCTGCTGGCGCAGACCTACCCGGACGGCTACGTGCCGGAGATCAACCAGTACTCCAAGGACCGCTCGCTGGTGGCCGGGGTCAAGGGCAACACCGACAGCGGCTGGACCTGGGACCTGAGCCTGAACCACGGCGAGAACACCCTCGACTTCCACACCCGCAACAGCATCAACTACAGCCTCGGTGCGACCAGCCCGCGCTCGTTCTACGACGGCACGCTGAAGTACCAGCAGGACATCTTCAATGCCGATCTGACCAAGTCACTGGACTGGGGCCTGGCCTACCCGGTCACGCTGTCCTTCGGTGGTGAGTACCGCAAGGAAAAGTGGGACCAGAACCCGGGCGAGCTGAACTCGTACACCGGCAGCGGCGCGCAGGGCTTCGCGGGCTTCACCCCGACCAATGAAGTGCATGCCGACCGCCACAACTACGCGGTCTATGCCGGCCTGGAAGCGGACCTGACCGAGAAGTTCTCGGCCGGCATCACCGGCCGCTACGAGGACTACTCGGATTTCGGCGACCGCTTCTCCGGCAAGCTGTCGGCGCGCTATGCATTCACCGACAAGGTCGCGCTGCGTGCCACCGCCTCCAGCGGTTTCCGCGCGCCCTCGCTGGCGCAGCAGGGCTACCAGGCGGTGACCAGCCAGTTCCTCAATGGCGTGTTCGTCGAGCGTGGCACCTTCCCGACCACCAGCCCGGCCGCGCAGGCGCTGGGCGCCTCGCCGTTGAAGGCCGAAACCTCCACCTCCTACAGCCTGGGCCTGGTGCTGCAGCCGGTCGACCGCCTGTACATCACCGTCGATGCGTACCAGATCGACATTGATGACCGCATCGCGCTGTCGTCCAGCATCACCACCAACGCCGCCACCAGCGCGCTGCTGGGCACCCTCGGCCTGCCGCAGGTGACCGCGTTCTCGTACTTCACCAACGGCCTGGATACGCGCACCCGCGGCGTCGACTTCGTGTCCAGCTATACGGTGCCGTTCAGCGCCAGCAGCCTGGAGCTGACCGCCGCCTACAGCTACAACGACACCGAAGTGCGCCGCGTCGGCGGCACTCCGGCGGTGTTCGGCACGCTGGGCCTGACCCAGTCGCTGATCGGCCGTGATGAGATCGGTCGCATCGAGGACAGCTACCCGCGCGACAAGGCGATCCTGAGTGGCACCTGGCGTTCGGATCACTGGGAACTGGGCCTGGCCGCCACCCGCTACGGCAAGTTCACCGTGCGCAACTCGGCCACCGCGCTGCGCGACCAGACCTACGGCGATGCCTGGGTGGTGGATGCCTCGGCCAGCTACAAGCCGAGCAGCAACTGGACCCTGACCGTGGGCGCCGACAACCTGCTGGACAAGTACCCGGACCGCACCGAAGACCTGCAGAACTCCACCTTCGGCATGCTGCCGTACAGCAACTACTCGCCGTTCGGCTTCAACGGCGCGTATGTGTACGGGCGGATCAAGTACACATGGTAAGGGGTAGTGCCGGCCGCTGGCCGGCAACTCCTAGCCACATCTCTCACACCCGCCGGAGTGATCCGGCGGGTGTTTTGTTATGTGCTGCGGGCAAGATCAGCCGCGCGGCTGGCAATTGGACGTGCGATGACCTTCTGCGATCACACGGACAGACTCGAGACAGTTGTCCAGACTGTCAAAATTCACGCTCACTTGAAGACCAGGCAGCGACCACCTCGCGCTGCCAAACGTTCCTTCATCAAGCCAACGACTGGCTCGTTGATCCATGCGCTCTTCGAGAATGGACGGCGGATCATCGAATTGAAGGCCGAATGGCAGCGGCCCAGCCCAGGCTCTTGAGTTTCCCAGTCGATCGCGGACGAAACTGATGCCGGTGCATACCGGATGGCTACCGGGCACGCCCTGCCTACTGTCAAAGTAAAGGATGAAGCCATGCTCGTCGGCTCTATCAACGACCTCGCTGCTCGCCTCCGCCATCAGACTCGCAAGACCAAGGTCCCGGAACGCGACCTGGAAATCGGGGTCATTGGTCGATCTGCCGAGGACAGCGAGCACCTGCTCCGCCGAAGGGTACTCGCGCGTTGCCGGTGCGCAAGCCAATGGATGCATGGGAATTCCCAAGCTGATATCAAAGATCCCACACGCTCCTGCCTGTTTGATGCATCCAGCCTGATACGTCAGACGGATGCGGTAGTCAGGCAACCACCACGCGTCACGCCTGCCGGCGTGCAAGCTGTCCCCAAAGCCCGCCGTGGCGAGCCTTTCACGCGCTGTCGTCCTATCGTCCTCCCATTGCAGGCCAAACAGCAGGTCGCCTTCGTACCTGCGCATGACATCCGGAATGCCGGCCGTCACCGCAACGTTGGTGAAGATCAGCTCACCGCTCTTGCCGTGCGAAGCAATGGATCGCCCGTTCCAGTAGTTGCGCTCGCTGAAGGAGAACAGCATGCCCCGCGCGCTCACACGCACAATCGCCTCGTAAGGGCTTTTGGCAGGACGGGCCAGCTCTGGCCTTCGCCTGACGCCAAGCGACTGCAGCATCGTTGAGACGGCTGGGTCAGTGGCGCTTCTGCCAAACAGGGCCGTTATCGCCTGTAGGTCCATTCATTCCTCTTGTGGCAGCCCCAGGCTGACGCAGCGGACTCCCCTTTCACCGTCGTAGTCGACAGCCAGCTCCAGCTTTCCGAGCATCCATGCGTCGACATTGCCAGACAGACCAAACACCATTGGCGCCCCCAGATCGGCAGATGCGTCCGACCTGATCTGGTGCCTGGACATCAGGAAGTTCAGGCCGAAAGGCATCGGCCCTTCATACTGGGTGCCGGTGTCATTTCGCCAGCCCCAGAAGATCACGTCGGTGAGCATCCAGGGGCCATCATCGATGTCGTGATAGGCGGTCTCTGAGACCAGACCGGCATCCTTGAATTCAAGCTGCAGTCCAGCAGCGTCATCTGCCCAGATCCGGCGACCACTGACACCCAGGCGGTAATCATCCAGATTCTGAAGCTGGATTCCGATCCTGGAAAAGATGGTTTCGAGCTCCTTCGATTCCGAATCTCTACCGATCGCGGCGATGAACTCTTCAACGGTGGGATGATTCATGAAATTCCGCCTATCTGTATGGGCGAGATGCGCCTACGTAGCGCTTACGGATGGTGATCGCTACGCTTGATGGGGATGCTCAACGAGATGCAGCGAATCGAGTCATCTGGACCAGAGAAATCAACCGCAAGCTCCAAGCCACTGATGCACCAGACATCCACCTCACCATCAAGTCCCATTTCAACAGCATTCCCTGCACTCAACGCGGCGAGTCGCTCCCTTACATGCTGGCGCAGCATGGAAAAGCTCAGTCCACAGGGCAACGGGCCTGAGTAGGCAGGATTCTCCTTCCTGACTCTGTTCTTCTTACTCACTCTCGCTCCCCAGAGCGCTACGCTCGTCAGTACCCAGGGCCCTTCGCCCAGGTCGTGGCAAGGAATGCCCACCAGCAGCCCGACGTCCTTGAATTCCAACTGCAGCGTATTTTCCTCGTCAGTCCAGAACCGCATTCCCGCCAACTTCAACGGATAGTGACGAAAGTCGCGCTCACCAATTTCCAGATCAAGGAACAAGCGGGACAGGGGCGCCGAGCTTGTGTCTTGACCTATCGCCTGAATCACTACGTCAATGGCGGGAAGCTTCACGTGGTCGTTCGCCCATGCGGTCTGGAGAGAGCAGGCCCCTCTGATTGGTCAGCAGAACGGAGTAGCGGACACATGGTGACGTGTTCCGGACTCGAGGAACCCTCCGCCAGATTGCAAACTTCAGCCCCCTCGCCTGCGCCTCCCGGCCGGCCACCGGCCCTTGGATGCTGTCGCATCGACTGAAAACCTTGGCGCACAGGGGCAAAGGGTCCTGCGATGGCACCGCCGCGTATCGAACCCATCCCCTTCCTGTGCCTTTCTCGGGTGGCGTCGGCCTGGCTGCGGTTCACGGTCCAGAGCCACTGGCCACCCCAAATAGGTCCGATCCCGACAGCGCCACCCTCGATCGCGCCGCACACGCCAGGCCGGACGCCGACCACTGATGGCTCCGCCCACTCAACGATCCGATACGCTGGCCGGGTTTGCCGTATGTGGCCGCATCGGTGAAAATCGGGGCATTCCCCCGATTTCCTGCGAGTGCCGATGCACCATGACACCGACCTGATCAACATCGTGGCCGTTGGCCTGGGGCTCGCCTTCATCTTCGGCGCGCTGGCCAACAAGCTCCGCTTGTCTCCTCTGGTCGGTTACCTGGTTGCTGGCATCTGCGTAGGTCCGTTCACACCCGGCTTCGTCGCCGACCAGGCGCTGGCGAACCAGCTGGCCGAGCTGGGCGTGATGCTGCTGATGTTCGGCGTCGGCCTGCACTTCTCGCTGAAGGACCTGATGGCGGTCAAGGCCATCGCCATTCCCGGTGCCATCGGGCAGATCGCGGTCGCCACCCTGCTCGGCTGGGGCGTGGCCTCGCTGATGGGCTGGCCCGCCATCCATGGCGTCATCTTCGGTTTCTCGCTGGCCACCGCCAGTACCGTGGTGCTGCTGCGGGCGATGGAGGAACGCCGTCTGCTGGAGACCATGCGCGGCAAGATCGCGGTCGGCTGGCTGATCGTGGAAGACCTGGCCTGCGTGCTGGCACTGGTGATGATGCCGGTGATGGCCGGTGTGTTCGGCCCCAACGCGGCCAAGGAGTCGCACTCGCTGGGCAGCGTGCTGGCCGACATCGGCTGGACCTTCGTGCAGCTGGGCCTGTTCGTGGCGGTGATGCTGGTGGTCGGGCGCCGGGTCATCCCTTGGATCCTCGAACGTATCGCCGGTACCGGTTCGCGCGAACTGTTCACCCTGTCGGTGCTGGCAATCGCGCTGGGGGTGGCGTTCGGCTCGGCGATGCTGTTCGGCGTCTCGTTCGCGCTGGGCGCGTTCTTCGCCGGCATGCTGCTCAACGAATCGGAACTGAGCCACAAGGCCGCGCACGATTCGCTGCCGCTGCGCGATGCGTTCGCGGTGTTGTTCTTCGTCTCGGTCGGCATGCTGTTCGACCCCAACATCCTCGTCCAGCATCCGTGGCAGGTGCTGGCCACGGTGCTGATCATCATGTTCGGCAAGTCGGCAGCCGCGTTCTTCATCGTGCGTGCGTTCGGCCACCCGACCAGCACTGCGCTGACCATCTCGGCCAGCCTCGCCCAGATCGGCGAGTTCGCCTTCATCATCGCCGGCCTCGGCGTGGCGCTGCAGATCCTGCCGAAGGAAGGCCAGTCGCTGGTGCTGGCCGGCGCGCTGGTATCGATCATGCTCAACCCGCTGGTGTTCGGCCTGCTCGACCGTTGGCAGGCCAAGCAGGAAACACAGCCGCAAACGCCGGAGCCGGAAGAGGCGACCGGCCCGTCGCGCGACCTGCATGACCACGCCATCGTGATCGGCTATGGCCGGGTCGGCAGCGAGCTGGCACAGGTGCTGCGCGATCGCGGCGTGCCGGTGCTGGTGATCGATGACAACAAGGAGCACGTCGAGCAGGCGCACGCCAGGGGCCTGGCAGCGATCCGCGGCAGCGCCGCCGCCGACCGGGTGCTGGCCGAGGCCCATCCGGAGCGGGCCAAGATCGCAGTGCTGGCGATCCCACAGCCGCTGGAAGCCGGCGAGGCACTGGCCAAGCTGCGTGCGATCAACCCGGACCTGACCCTGTTGGCACGTGCGCACAGCGATGCCGAAGTGAAGCATCTGCTGGAGCATGGTGCCGATGGCACGGTGATGGCCGAGCGCGAGCTGGCCTATTCGCTGGCGGAGATGGTCATGTCCACGCCGCCGTACCGGAATCTGGGGCAGCACAGCATTCCGGTGGTATGAGGGGTGTGCTTGCGGCAGGGCTTGCAGCCCTGCACCTGCCAAGGCAACGGTAAAGGCAAAGGCAAAAGCTGACTATCCGTGGGATGGCGGGGTGGGTCCGCTTGCAGGGGCCGCTGCAAGTACGTCCATGTAAGCTCGGTCGCCGCTTGCTCGTGTGCGCAATCCTGCGCACACGGCAAGACCGGGGTTGGGCGTCCTGCCCAACCCGCCCGAGGCATGCCTCGGGCCCATGCGGCTCACGCCCCCGCAACC
>NZ_JAXBRE020000021.1:54417-63819 GCF_047520985.2 Stenotrophomonas sp. BR163 | reverse complement strand
GCCGCCCCCCCCCCCCCCCCCCCCCCCCCCCCCCCCCCCCCCCCCCCCCCCCCCCCCCCCCCCCCCCCCCCCCCCCCCACTACCGGGGTGCGCAGCGATTTCTGAACATTTCAATCCGCCCATACCGTTAGAGTCCGGTGTCCTCCACCGGACCGAATGCCTTCATGCGTACCCTGCTCCTGCTGCCCCTGGCCCTGCTCGCCGCGTGTTCGACCGCGCCCACCGAGCTGGACCCGATCTCCTATCAATGCCAGCAGCAGCTGGATGCGTACCGCGAACAGCCGGCGCTGCGCGATCCGAAGACGGGCGAGCGCCCGCCGCTGCCGATCGCCCCGATCAGCGATGCCTGCGACAGGGAACTCCAGCGCAAGGGCGTGGATCGCCCGCTGCGCTGAGCAGCGTATGATCGGCGCGCGGGCCTGCCCGCCGTTGAAGGTACCGACATGGATCGTTTTTCCCGCCTGCGCCGCGCCGCGCTGCTGATCGCCAGCCTGCTGGCGACCGCAGCGGCCTGGGCCGACAGCACCGCCTGCCGCGAGCGCTACCCGAGCGTGGCGTCGCAGGCGGCGATGCTGGACGTGGCCTGGACCACCGCCGAACGCCTGGACGCGCTGCCCGAGGTGGACGTGGTGGTGGCCGCGCGCGGTGGCCAGGACCTGCGCCGCTACGGCCTGCGCCACAGCCACCTGGCGTTCCTGCTGCGCGAGGACGACGGCCGCTGGCGCGCGATGCACCTGCTCAACCGCTGCAAGACCGACCGCTCGCAGCTGTACCACGAGGGCCTCGGCAACTTCGTCGGCGAGAGCGGCGGCCATACCGACCTGCGCATCGGCGTGCCGTCGGCCCCCTTGCGTGCGGCGCTGCGCGCGATGCTTGTGTCGCCCTCGATCCAGCCCAAGGCGCTGCACGAAGCGAAGTACAACGTGGTCGCCTACCCGTTCGCCACCGACTACCAGAACTCCAACCAGTGGGTGCTGGAAGTGCTGGCGGCGGCGATGGCGCAGGCCGAAGGCGCGCCGGCCATCGTCAAGCGCGAACAGGCACAGCAGTGGCTGCGCCAGCAGAAGTACCAGCCCAGCGTGCTGCATATCGGCCTCGGCAAGCGCGTGGGTGCGCGCCTGTTCGTGGCCAACGCCACCACCACCGACCATCCGGCCGGCGAACGCATCTCCGGCAACTATTCGGTGGTGACGGTGGAATCGGTGTTCGACTTCCTGCACCAGCGCAGCCAGCTGCAGCAGGAACTGGTGATCCCCCATGTGCCGGTGGCCGGTGCCACTGCCGCCACGCCCTGAATCCCGCTAGGAGAACGATATGCGTCCGCTGCTTGCCTCTGTGTTGTCGATGGTGATCGTCACCGGCCTGGCCTGGTCGACGGCCGCCCACGCCGAACGCCGCATCGTGATCATCCATGACCCGGGCCCGCAGGGACCGAGCCTGGAAATGTCCACGCAGATGGTGGCCTCGGCCCGCGCCGCAGCAGCGAAGGAAGCCCAGGATGCGGCCGATGCCGGCCAGCCGCTGGCCCGCCCGCAGCAGATCAAGCTGCCGCAGATGGAGGTGAGTGCCATCGCCACCACCGTCGATGGCCGCCGCGAAGTGCTGCTGCGTGATGCCAACGATCCGCAGAACACCGCATCGATGCAGTACCCGCGCGGCATCGGCGACCCGGCTGTGCAGTTCACCGTGGGCCAGACCGTGAACTTCGAGCCGACCGGCAACGACCAGGGCTGGCAGCTGAAGGACAACCAGGGCCGCCCGCTGGAATACCTGCCCGAGGCCACCGGCCCGCGCGATATCTTCGATACCCGGCGCTGAGCCGCCGTCCCCACGCTGACCAGGAGGTCTCCATGTTCCGTTGCCTGCGCGTTCGCGCTTCTGCAGTGCTGCTCTCCGCGCTGCTGGTGCCCACCGTCCATGCCGGCGCCGCGTCGCAGTTGAACAGCAGCGAGGCCAGCGTGCTGATCACCTCGCTGATCGTAGTCTCGGTGCCGCTCGCTGCGTCGGCGGGCCTGTCCGAACTGTCCAAGGCGCCGTTCAAGGCCAGCGAACGCAATGGCAGGGTTGCCCGCACCAAGGCGGTGCCGCTGCCGCCAATGGAAGTGAAAAAGGTGGAGACCACGGCGGCGGGCGAGCGCCAGGTGCAGCTGCAGGTGCCCGGCAAGGCCGATCAGACCGCCACCCTGCGCTGGCCGGCGCGCGTGCATGAAGACCAGACGGCGGCCTTCGTGGTCGGCCAGCAGGTGCATTTCGACCCCACCGAGGCCGGTGCCGGCTGGACCGTGAAGAGCGCACGGGGCCAGGCGCTGGCCTACGTGCCGACGGCCTACGCCGCGGGCGATGTGATGAGCGAAGCTTTGTAAAGCTGAACAAGCGGTTTTGGCTTTGCCGCGGGCCGGGCGGATAATGGGCGATCCCCTTTGTCCCCCCTGGCTCGCGATGTCCGTGCGTCCTGCCCCTGTGTTTGCCCCGCTGACCGCCCGCGCCCTGGTGCTGGCGGTATTGGCGATGGGCGCGGTGGTGCTGCTGTCCAACGTGCTGGTGCAGTACCCGATCAACGACTGGCTGACCTGGGGTGCCTTCAGTTATCCGGTCGCGTTCCTGGTCAGCAACCTGATCAACCGCCGCTTCGGCCCGGGCCCGGCGCGCCGCGTAGCGTGGATCGGCTTCGCGGTGGCGGTGCTGCTGTCGATCTGGGTGGCCACGCCGCGCATCGCCGTTGCCTCGTGCTCGGCCTTCATCGTGGCGCAGTTGCTGGATATCACCGTGTTCGACCGCCTGCGCCGTGGCAGCTGGTGGCGCGCACCGATGGTGGCCACGACCTGCAGTGCGACGGTGGATACCACCATTTTCTGGTCGATCGCGTTTGCCGGTTCCACCCTGCCGTGGGTGAGCTGGGCAGCCGGCGACCTGGCAGTGAAGCTGGCGATCGGCGTGTGCCTGCTGGCCCCGTTCCGCGCGCTGCTGTGGAAGATGGCGCCGCTGCGCGCCGCCAGCTGAACGCACATGCTCTGGTAGGTGCCGACCTTGGATGGCACATGAGCACGGTAGGTGCCGACCGTTGGTCGGCACGCTCCAACAGAGTTCATCACCGCTGACAGATTGTGCCGACCAACGGTCGGCACCTACCAACAGCGGATCATCCCCGGGCAATTGCTCTAATGGGTGCACCCACTCACCCGAACGGCAGCTCCGCCGCTCTGCACGCCGCCGTAATCGCCGCACACGCGTCTTCAATCGCTGGCGTGGTCGGTGCCAGTCGCGGGCGACGGTCCAGCGTGCAGGCCAGGCCCACGTCGAGCAGCGTGGCATGCGCGCCATGCAGTGCTTGCGCAGTGTCTTCCGGCAGGAAACCGGCAATCGCCAGCGCATCGATCAGCGACGGCGTGTCGCGTGGCTGCAGCAACGCCGCATGCTGCGCACTACGCGCCAGCACGCCGGTCTGCAGCAGGAACTCCAGGTCCACCACGCCACCGGCACCCTGTTTCAGGTCCAGCCGCGCGGCATCGCTGCGGTCCAGTTCAGTGCGCATGCGGCCGCGCATCTTCAGCACATCGGCATACAGCGTGGCCGGATCGCGCTCACGACCCAGTGTCTGTGCACGCACCTGTTCGAAATCGGCCAGCAGACTGGCATCACCGGCCACACCGCGTGCGCGCACCAGGGCCTGGTGTTCCCAGGTCCACGCGCGTTCGCGCTGGTATTCGGTGTAGCTGGCCAACGAAGACACCAGTGAACCCTTGCCACCGTCCGGGCGCAGGCGCACGTCGATGTCGTACAGGCGCCCGGCGGCGGTGACCGCACCAAGCAGCGCCATCACCTTCTGTGCCAGCCGTGCATACCAGCGCCCCGGTTCCAGCGGACGTGCGCCATCGCTGGCCTCCACGCCAGCCGGGTTGTCGTGCAGGAACACCAGGTCCAGGTCGGAACCGAAGCCCAGCTCAAGCCCGCCGAGGCTGCCGTAGCCGATGATCGCGAAACGTCCACCGGGAATCCCGCCGTGCGCGGCGCGCATGTCCGCCTCGGCCATCGCCAGCACGGTGGTGACCACCGCCTGCGCCAGCTCGGCCAGTTGCCGCGTGCTGTCCACCGCACCCTGGCGGCCATCCAGCGTGGCCATCGCCATGCGGAAGCTGAGCGCCAGCCGCGTCTCGTTGAGCCAGCGCAGTGCCGATTCGGGATCTTCCACCGCCAGCACCTGCTGGCACTCGGCCAGCATGCCGGCCGCATCGGGCATCGGCCCGGACACGCGCACGTCCAGCAGTTCGTCCAGCAGCAGCGGGTACGCGGCCAGCCGCTCGGCCAGCAGCGCGCTGCGCGCCAGCACGTCGACCAACCGCGCCAGCGCGCTGGGCTGTTCGTCCAGCAGCGCGAGATAGCTGGTCCGGCGCAGCACCGCCTGCAGCAGGCCAAGCACGCGCCTGAGCGCGGCGTCGGGTTGCGGCGAACGCGTTGCCGCATGCAGCAACGCGGGCAGTACGCGATCCAGCCGCGCACGCGCCGCATCGGATAATGACTTCACGCCGGTGCCCTGCGCGAAGTCACGCAATGACTGGTCGGCGCCATTGGCATCGAGGAAACCGGCTTCGGCCAGCAATGGCGCGTTGCTGGCCTCGGGCAGGCTACGCCAGTAATTGGCCAGCGCGTCGGGCGCGGCCTGGCCCTTGCGCGGTGCCAGCAGCGCGGCGAATTCGGTACTGACCCGCTGCTGCTGTTCGGCCAGCGCCGCGCGCAGCACGTCCCAGTCCGCGTAGCCGAGGCCGACGGCGATGCGCTGCCGGTCCAGTACATCGCTGGGCAGCACGTGGGTCTGCGCATCGCGCAGCATCTGCAGGCGGTTCTCCAGGCGGCGCAGGAACAGGTAGGCCTCGCGCAGCGCACTGCCGTCCTCGGGCGCGATCTGCCCCGCAGCTACCAGCGCGTCCAGCGCCACCAGCAGGCGGCGCTCGCGCAGCGCAGGTTCGCGGCCACCGCGGATCAGCTGCAGCGCCTGGCACAGGAACTCGATCTCGCGGATGCCACCGGCGCCGCGCTTGATGTCTTCGTGCAACTCGCGGCGCGCGACTTCGGCGGTGATCGCCGCCTTCATCTCGCGCAGGCCATCGAGCGCAGTGAAATCCAGGTAGCGGCGGTACACGAACGGGCGCAGGGTCTGCAGCCACGCTTCGCCGGCCTCGATATCACCGGCGACCGCGCGCGCCTTCAGCCACGCATAGCGCTCCCAGTCGCGGCCTTCGCGCTGGAAATACTGGTCCATCGCCGCGAACGACAGCGCGACGCGGCCGGCGCTGCCGAACGGGCGCAGGCGCAGGTCAACGCGGTGGCTGAAGCCATCGACGGTGGTTTCGTCCAGCAGCTTGGCCAGGCGCTGGCCGAGGCGGGCGAAATACTCTTCGGCGGCCAGCGCGCGCGGGCCGTCGGATTCGCCGCCGTGCGGATAGGCGTAGACCAGGTCGATATCGGAACTGAAGTTGAGCTCGCCGCCGCCGAGCTTGCCGAGGCCGAACACCACCAGCTGCTGCGCGGCGCCTTCGCCATCGCGGACCACACCGTGCCGCTGGGCGAATTCCTGCTGCAGCGCGTCCAGCGCCAGCCGCAGGCAGTCCTCGGCCAGGGTGGTGGCGCCAGCCAGGGTCTGTGCCACGTCGTCCAGGCCGGTCAGGTCGCGCCAGATCAGCCGCGTCGACATGGCAGTACGCCAGCGCCGGATCTGCGCCGGCCAGTCGCTGGGCTGCAGCGGATCGAGCACCGGTGGCGGGATCGGCGGGCAACCGGGGGTAGCCAGCTGCGTCAGCAGCGCCGGTTGCCGCACCAGGGTGTCCAGCGCGAAGTCGCTGGCCACCGCCAGTCGGGTCAGCAGCGGCAGCAGTTCGGCAGGAACGGGCTCGGGCAGGACCTGGGCCAGGCGCGCCAGGGCGCGGTCGACAAGGGGCTGCAGCGGGGCGGGCAGGTCAGCGGGGGCGAGGGTCATGCCCTGATTCTCGCGGGGTCGGATCCCTTTGCCAACGGCGAAGGGCTCTGCCCCCGAGATGCCGCCGCTTGATGCCGCTGGTGGGGTCAGAGCCTTTTGCCCTTGGCAAAAGGATCCGACCCTGAAGGGGAGCCGCGCATTCATACTGGGCGACAGGCAATAAAAAAGCCCGCTTGCAGCGAACTGCCAGCGGGCTCTGCTCCCTCCCCCACGTCGGGATGCAGGGCCATCGTGCGGGCTGCGAAAGCACTTTGCACGCTGCACTGCAAAACAGAACCGGTGGGTATGGGTGAGCCCCTGGGGGAAAAGCCATTCCACGAAGGTAGAACCCCCCGTACGGATGAGGATGGCCGATAATCGGGATTCCCCCCAGAAACACTGTCGTCATGTCTGTTGATCGCATCGCCAACGCGCGTCTCCGTGACCGCGTGGTCTCCGCCGAGGCCGCAGCCGCGCTGATCCAGCCCGGTGAAACCGTGGCCATGAGCGGCTTTACCGGCTCCGGGTATCCCAAGGCCGTTCCCGTCGAACTGGCCCGCCGCATCGAAGCGGTGCACGCCCAGGGTAATCCCTTCCAGATCAAGCTGATGACCGGCGCCTCGACCGCGCCGGAGCTCGATGGCGCGCTGGCCAAGGCCGATGGCATCGCCATGCGCATGCCGTTCCAGAGCGACCCGGACGCGCGCAACCGCATCAACGAGGGCAAGCTGGATTACATCGACATCCACCTCAGCCACGTTGCCCAGCACGTGTGGTTCGGTTTCTACGGCGAGATCGACACCGCCGTGATCGAAGTCTCGGCCATCCGCGAGGACGGTTCGCTGGTGCCCTCCACTTCGGTCGGCAACAACAAGACCTGGCTGGACCTGGCCAGGAAGGTGATCGTCGAGGTCAACGAATGGCAGCCGGCCGGCGTTGACGGCATGCACGACATCTACTACGGCACCGCGCTGCCGCCGCACCGCAAGCCGATTCCGCTGGTGAACGCCAACGACCGCATCGGCGATACCGCGCTGCGCTGCGACCCGGACAAGATCGTGGCCGTGGTGCGTACCAATGGCCCGGACCGCAACAGCCCGTTCAGCCCGATCGATGCGACCAGCGAACAGATCGCCTCGCACCTGATCGAGTTCCTCAAGCACGAGGTGAAGAAGGGCCGCCTGCCGCCGAACCTGCTGCCGCTGCAGTCGGGCGTGGGCAACATCCCCAACGCCGTGCTGGCCGGCCTGGCCAAGAGTGGTTTCCGCGACCTGGCCGCGTTCACCGAAGTGATCCAGGACGGCATGCTCGACCTGCTGCGCGACGGCGTGCTGAGCTACGCCTCGTGCACCGGCTTCGCGCTGAGCCCGCAGGCCAACGAGACATTCAAGGAGAACATCGATTTCTACCGCGAGCGCATCATCATGCGCACGCAGGAAATCTCCAACCATCCGGAACTGGTGCGCCGCCTGGGCTGCATCGGCATGAACGGCATGATCGAGGTGGACATCTACGGCAACGTCAATTCGACGCACGTGATGGGCACGCGGATCATGAACGGCATCGGCGGTTCGGGTGACTTTGCCCGCAATGGTTTCCTGTCGGCGTTCCTGAGCCCGTCCACCGCCAAGAACGGCACCATCTCGGCGATCGTGCCGATGGCCAGCCATGTCGATCACACCGAGCACGATGTGTCGGTGATCGTCACCGAACAGGGCCTGGCCGACCTGCGCGGGCTGACCCCGCGCAAGCGCGCGCAGGTGCTGATCGACAACTGCGCGCACCCGGATTTCCGCCCGCAGTTGCAGGATTACTTCGACCGTGCCAGCCGCGAGAGCTACGGCAAGCACACCCCGCATCTGCTGCCGGAAGCGCTGTCGTGGCACCAGCGCTGGCTGGATACCGGAACGATGAAGGGCTGACGCCCGCTACGGACGTCGGGTAGAGCCGGCCAGCGGCCGGCTCTACCTTCACGCGGTGCGCAGGCTCGCCAGCGATTCGGCCTGCAGCCGCTCGTAGATCTCGAACTCGTCGTTCACCGCCACGCCCAATGCCTGCTCGAAGGCCTCGCGGTTGGCATGCGCGGCATAGGCGCGCTGTTCTTCGCCACCCAGGTTCGACTGGAAAATGCCTGCGGCGCTGACCGGCAGGAAATCCTCGTAGACGATCGGGTCAGCCGTCGCCAGGCCGGCGGCCACCAGCACTTCAGCGGGCAGATCGGCCACGCGCTCCGGCGCGGCGCGGCCGGCGTCGGTAAGCTGGTAGCGGTAATACCCCAGGCCTTCCTGGCGCAGGGTGTCATGGTCATCCGGGAAGCTGGCGAACACCGCCTGCAGGCGCTGGCCGTAGTCGCCGCCGGTGCTGCCTTCGCCACCGGCGTCGCGAGCCTGCGACAACAGCTGGTCGTACAGCGCGCGGCCCTTCGGGGTCAGCGCCAGGCCGCGTTGTTCGATCTCGCCGAAGCGCGCGGTATGGGTGCCGGCATCACCCCCTTCGGCATCCGGGAAGTGCACGGCCTCTTCCAGCGCCTTGAAGCTGGTCTGGCGCAGCAGGATCGGGCAGGCACGACGCGGCGGGCCTTCAATCACCGCCTTGGCCGCCATGCCGTGCTCGATCATTGCCGCCTGTGCAGCGTCGATGTCCAGCGTGCGCGGGGTCAGGTGGTTGATGTGTGGGCCGCGGAAACTGACCACGTCAGCCACCAGGCGGTGCGCGTTGTGCAGGGCGTGGTAGGTCGGCAGGTCGACCGTGGCATCGCCGTGCCAGCGGAAGGTTTCCAGCGCCTCCTGGACGAAACGCTCGGCATCGGCCTGCGACAGGCCACCGTCGCGCTCGGCCTGGTCGATCAGCGCCAGCGCGCCGTCGGTGAAGATGCGGCGGCGTGCCAGGATCTTCGCCGACTCGGCACGCAGCGCTTCGTCTTCGATCAGCTCAAGGCGCAGCAGCGAGGTGAACACGCGGAACGGATTCTGCGCCAGCGCCGCGCCGGTCAGCGGGCGGAACGCGGTGGAGTGGACCGGCACGCCGGCCACCGACAGGTCGTAGTAGCCGACCGGATACATGCCCATCACCGCGAACAGGCGGCGCAGCGTGGCCAGTTCCTGCACGGTACCGACGCGGATCGCGCCATGACGCTCTTCATCCAGCCGCGCACGCTCGTCGTTGCGCTGCAGCTGCGCGGCCAGCGCCGGGTCATGGGCAAGCACCTGCGCGTTGATCCGCTCCACCAGTTCCACCAGCGTGCCGTACAGCGGCACTTCGGTGCGGTACATGCGGGACATGGCCTGCGCGAACAGGCGGCGGATCACATCAGGCGAAACGAAAGAGGCGCTCATCAGTCACTCGATTACGGGAACGGGGAACAGCTCGGACCCGTATTGTCGCCGGAGCGCGTGGCGGCGGCGATACGCAGAGCAACATAAGGAAACCGGTAGTGGGGGGGGGGGGGGGGG
>NZ_JAXBRE020000021.1:0-54407 GCF_047520985.2 Stenotrophomonas sp. BR163 | reverse complement strand
CTGGCCGGCAACCTCCGGATGCCTGGAATGGTGCAGGTGCCGGCCAGCGGCCGGCACTACCGCTTCAACTGGCGCTTCAGCGTGGAATCCAGGGTGATCGGCCGGTCCCAGTGCTGGTAGCTGGCCACGATGGCATGGCGCACAGCCCGGTAGTGCAGATTGTCCGGCTTGGTGGGCATGCGCTTGACCACCGCCTCCCAGCCGCCCTCCGGGTCCTGGCTGAAGGCACGCACGCTGTCGCGGCAGGTCTGGCCACTGGCCTTGGCCCAGAAGCAGGCGAAATAAATGTCTCCTGCCTGCCAGCCGTGGGTGGTGAACAGCGCGCTGATGTAGCCGCGCGGCACGTCGGCATAGCGCGACACTTCGTCGAGGAAGGCGTCGGGGTAGCGTTCGGCGTAGTGGTTGATGTCCTGCAGCTGGGCGTCGACCCAGCTGTCGCCGGTGTCCACGTCGTAGGCGCTTGAGCGCTCGGCGGTCTGCTGGGCCAGCACGGTGGCCGGCGCCAGCAGCAGGGACAACAACAGCGCGCGCAGTCGGTGGTTCATGCCCCGATTCTGCCGCAGCCGACGGGCCCTGTCAGGCCGCAGCGGCCTTGGCCTCGATCGCCGCCAGTGCGGCCGGCCAGTCGTGGGCGGTATCGGCAGTGACCATGCGCGGTTCGTCGTCGGCCACGCCATGCTGGGTCTCGTGGGCCCAGGTCACTGCGTACGGGGTATGCACGCCCCAGCCACCCAGCGTCACCACCGGCTCGATGTCCGAGCGCAGCGAGTTGCCGACCATCACGAAGCGCTGCATCGGCAGGTCGAATTCGGCCAGCACGCGGGCGTAGGTCTCCGGGTCCTTCTCGGAAACGATCTCGATGCGCGGGAACAGCTCGGCCAGGTTGGCGACCTTGATCTTGGCTTCCTGGTGGAACAGGTCGCCCTTGGTGATCAGCACCACCGGGTAGTGCTCGGCGATGGCCGCCACCGCTTCACGCACGCCGTCGATCAGCTCGACCGGGTGACGCAGGGTGTCGTGGCCGATCTCCAGAATGCGCTGGATGTCCTTCGCGTCGATGCGCTGGCCGGTGATGTCGATGGCCGCTTCGATCATCGACAGGGTCATGCTCTTGACGCCGTAGCCGAAGGTGCCCAGGTGGCGCTGCTGCACTTCCAGCAGGTGGCGGGCGGTCTGGGTGTCATGCACGTCGACATAGCGCGACAGCAGGTCAAGGTAATCCTGCTCGGCCTTGCGGTAGTAGTCCTCGCTCTTCCACAGCGTATCGTCACCGTCAAAACCGACCAGGCCGATGGCGCGCGACGGCGCAGGCGTGGGGGTGTTCATCGCCCAAGGATACAGGGGCCATGGTGACGAAAAAAACCCGGGCGGCCGAAGCCGCCCGGGTTCCCATACGCCCCGATGCAGGACTTACCTGCCCTGCGCACCCTGCGCTGCGCCACCCGCACCAGCCTGCTGGGCGGCCACGTAGGCCTTGTACTCATCGGCGCTCAGTTCGCCGTCCTTGTTGGTATCAGCCTGGTCGAACACCTGGGCCAGGCCGGCGTTCACCTGCGCCTCGGTCTTGCTGATGGTGCCGTTGCCATCGGTATCGATGCTGGCCCAGGTCTGGCCACCGCCATTGGCCTGCGCCGATGCCGCTGCGGCCGCATTGGTCGCCTGGTCGGCGGCCTGGCCGGCCTGTGCAGCCGCCTGCTGGGCCTGAGCGGCTTCGTTCTGCGCCTGCGCGGCCTGCTGCTTGGCCGACTGGGCCATCGCCGGGATGGCCAGCACGCTGCCGGCGGCGACGATCAGGGCGATCAGGGGCTTGCGGTTGCGAATAGTCATCAGGGGTGTCTCCTACCGATTGGGTGGTGTTGCGCGGCGTGTTGATTCCGCACGGCACCTACCCTGCCACCGCGATTCTGAATCGATTTTGCGCCGCGACCGGCCCGCACACAGGCGATTAACCACTCGCCTCCACGCATGCTTTAGCGCGGTGGTTAGGGTGAAGTGAGTGGCTCATAAGATGCGCATTCAGCGCCTCTGCATTTAACCGGCAGGCAACGAAAAACCTGCGTCAGTCGACGGTTTTTTCCGATGACCGCGAACTGAACAACACCCATGCAAGAGCAACACCGGCGAGCGCACCGGCGATTTCCAGCACCACACGGCTGCCAAGTTCGTTCGGATCGTGGATGGTGGCCAGGAAGATGCGCGCGTACAGCGGCGATTCCAGCCGCACGATGCCCATGTAGAACAGCTTCCACGCATCGATGCCGGCGGCGATGATCACGGCGATGACGCAGGACCAGCCGATCGCGTGCCCCATCGACCACCGCAGCAGGCGGCACAGCTGCGACCACAGGAGGTACACGAGCAGGCCGACCAGCAGGGCAATGGCGCCCGCTTCCAGGGTGCCGAGCAGGCCGAAGTGCAGGGGAAGGTTCATCGGGTGGGCAGGGATGAAGAGGCGGCCAGTGTAAGGGATCTGCTTCGGACCCAATCGGCAGCCACAGTAGATCCACGCCATGCGTGGATGAGTCTCCATCGAGATCGAATAATTCGACGATTGAACAAAGAGCAGCCGAGCATGGGCTCGGCTCTAAAACGGACCGCGCGGGGAATTGTCGAAGGCTGGGTGGGTCCGGTTGCGGGGGCGTGAGCCGCATGGATGCGGCGACCGAGCTTACATGGACGTACTTGCAGCGTCCCACGCAACCGGACCCACCCAGCCATCCCACGGAATGCCAGCTGTTGCTTCGGCCGTTGCAGTTGCCTCTGCAGGTGCAGGGCGCAGCCCTGCCGATACCCCTACCGTACCGGAACGTCGTACGCGGTACCGGGATCCGGTTCCGGCTGGAACGTGTAGTGCCACCACTCCTGCGGATAGTTCACGAAACCACGCCGTGCCATTGCCTGCACCAGTTGCCGCCGGTTCGCCTGCTGCGTCTCACTCAGCCCGCTCGTCTGCGTATGCGCACGCGGCCCGAAGAAGTCGAAGTCAGTGCCCATGTCCAACGGCGTGCATGCACCGCTGCGGCAATCCAGCAGGCCCAGATCCACCGTGGCACCGCGGCTGTGGCCGGAGCGCTCGGCGATGTAGCCGTCGGCCAGCAGGCGCGGCTTGTCCAGGCCCGGATACTGCTGTGCCTTGCGCGAGAGCTCGCGCGGATCGTTCACCCAGGCCATGAAGGCCTGCACCGAACGCACCGGCCGGTAGCAGTCGTAGAGGCGCAGGCCGAAGCCATCGGCGCGCAGGTCCTGCTCCACCTGGGCCAGCGCCTTCGCCACCGGCGCCAGCAGGTAGCACGAAGGCGCCTCGTAGCCGGGCACGCGCGCGCCGGTGAAGTTGTTGGCACCCGCATAGCGGATGTCCAGGTCGATGCGCGGCGACAACGTACGGATCTCCACCAGCCCGGCGCTGGCCGCGTCGGTGGCCGGTGAAACGCGCGGTGGCTCAGCGGCGCTGGTGGTCGCTGCCAGGGCAATCGCCAGTACGAGTGAAATGCAGGTCCTGGAAGTCATAGCTGAAGTCGATGTCCGGATCGATGGCGCGCAGGTCCAGTGTCGGTGCCAGGCCCTCACCCGGCTGCAGCCACGCCTGCGCGTCTTCGCCCAGCGTATCCCAGCGCAGCAGCCAGCGCCCCTGCAGCTGCAGCACAGCCCCCTGCAGCCGGGGCGACTTGTCCACGCTGAAGCGCAGGCCGTCCTTGCCCGGGCACAGCGAGGCCGGCCCCAGCCACGGATCGGTGTAGCGGCCGTGCCAGCGCGGCAGATCGGCGTCCGATGCCGGCCGTGCCTCCGACGTCGCCGGCCGCTGATGGCCGCCTGCCGCGCGCATGGCCTGGTCTGCCTTCAGTTCGGCCAGGTACGCCAGTGCCGGACGCGCCTCATCGGGGGCGGTGAAGCGCTTCAGCGCGGCCTGCATCAATGCGGTGCGCGCATCCTCGCCTTCACCGTTGATCAGCATCACCACGCCCACCTTGCGGTCAGGCAGCAGCGCCAGCGACGAGTACATGCCCGACAGGGTACCGGTGTGCGCCACCTTCCACTGCCCGTCCATGTCCGACACCCGCCAGCCATACCCATAACCGTAGAAATGCGCGTTGTCCCAACGCCGCTGGCGTTCACCCAGCGGCATCGGCATGTGCAGGGTCCACAGCGTACGGCGCTGCTCAGCATCCAACCAGCCAGGTGCCAGGGCAGGATCGAGCAGCACCTGCATCCAGCGCGTCATGTCGCGCAGCGAACAGCGGATGCCGCCGGCGGCCATCGACGGTAGATCCGGGCTGATCGCACCATCGGCGTTCACCACCGCATTGTGGTCGCCATGCCAAGCGTGTGGCTGCGCCACGTTGCCCACCCGCTTCACCGACCACGCCCCCACCTGGCAGCGGGTCATGCCCAGCGGCTCGAACACCTGCTCGCGCATCAGCTGGTCATACGGCTTGCCACCCGCCACCGCCGCCACTTCACCTGCCACCACATACATCAGGTTGTCGTAGGCGTAGTGGCTGCGAAAACTACTGACCGGCTTCAGGTGCGCCAGCCCGCCAATGATGTCGGCGCGGGTGAACGCGTTCGGCTCCGGCCACAGCATCAGGTCACCGGCGCCCAGGCCCAGGCCGCTGTTGTGGATCAGCAGGTCGCGCACCTGCATCTGCTCGCCCACCCACGCATCGTGCATGCGGAAGCCCGGCAGATGTTGCTGCACCGGATCCTCCCAGCGCAGCTTGCCCTGCTGCACCAGCCGCGCCAGCAGCGCGGCGGTCATCGCCTTGCTGTTGGAGGCGATCTTGAACAGCGTGTCCTGGTCGATGCGGCCGCCGTCGCCGCGCGCGCCCTCGGCGTGGCGATAGACCACCTGCCCGTTGTCGACCACCGCGATGGCCAGCCCGGGCAGGTGCTCGTGCTGGACCACGGCGACGACGTCGGCCTCGAGGGAGGCGATGTCGGTCGCCGAAGCGGACGGTGCGGCCAGTGCCGCCGCGGCGATCAGCAGGTGGTACATGCGCGCAGCCCCTCCATTGCCCGCGCCGTCACGGTGGACGGCGCGGATCGTGGCCTCAGAAGTTCCAGGTCACCACCAGCTGGGTGTAGCGCGGGGCCTGCCAGCGCGTCCCGGTGGCGAACGTCGCCTCGCGGTACTGGCCAGGCTGCGCTTCATAGCGCTGGTGCACGTTGATGGTCTTCTGGTTGTTGAACAGGTTGTACACCGACAGCCGTGCACTGAGGTCGATGCCCTCCACCGGCAAACGCCAGGTCACATTGGCGCCCATGGTCCAGGTCCACGGCAGGCGACCGAACGCACCGCGTGGGCTGTACTCGAACTGCCGCTGGTTGTACGGGCCGGAACAGTTGGCCACGCACAGCCAGCCGGTACCACCGCCGCTACCCTCGCTGGAAGTACTGCCACCGGCGATGGAATCGTTTGGCCACATCACGCCGTAGGCAGTGATCGGGCCACCGGACTGCACCTGCAGCGTGGTACCGAACGACCATTGCTTGTTCAGCGAGTAAGCGGCACGCAGCTTGAACTGGTGGCGGAAGTCGTTGAACAGCACGCCATAGCGCTCGTTGGTGGCCGGATGGTCCCAGAACTGGACCATGCCGGTGTCGCCGTAGTTGGTATCGGAATTCACCGGGCCTTCGAAATTGCCCTCGCTCTTCGACCACAGGTAGGACGCGTTGAACATCCACTTCTCGTCCCAGGCACGGTCGATCTGGAACTCCAGTGCCTTGTAGGTGCGCTTGGGCTTGGAGTAACCGATCACCTCGCCGCTGCCGCCCTTCCGATAGCCGCTGTTGGCGGTGTCAATGGTGATCCAGCCCTCGTTGGCGCAGCCGATGCTCTTGTCACCCCAGATCGTCAGGCTCTCGCCCGGGTTGGCGATCGGCCACAGCGTGCTCGGGGTCGGGCCGCACGGGGTGTAATTGATGCGGATGTCGTCCAGCGCACGGGTCATCCGTCGATAGGTGGCGTTGACGCCCCACGACCATGCCTGATTGATCATGTTCTGGAAGCCCAGGATGTACTCGTCCTGGTAGACCGCCTTGAGGTCGCGATCCACACTCTGGCGCAGATCGGCACCGCCGGTGTTCATGCGGGTGTCGGTCGGGCCGATCTGCTGGCCGACGATCGGTGCCATGTACGGTGAGCCTGTCGGCGAGGTTTTCCGCTCCCAGCCGTTGAGCACGTAGTAGCTGTATTCGTCAGTGAGGCCACCGGCGAAATTCACGTTGATGTTGTTGGTAACCGGAAGGTAGTAGCGGCCGGCGTTGCCGAACAGCTTGGTGCTGCCATCACCACGCATGTCCCACGAGAAGCCGACGCGAGGTGCGATCAGGTCATCCATCTTGATGAACGCCTTGCCGGCGGCGGTACGGTTCTCGAAACGGTCCCAGCGCACGCCCAGGTTCAGCATCAGGTTCGGGGTGATGTTCCAGATGTCTTCCACGTACAGCGCATTGGCTTCGGTCTCGAACGTGCCGCCCGACTTGCGGTTGCGCGCACGGAGCATTTCGGTAACGCCAGCCGGTACGTAGGCATTGGCACCGTCCCAGACTTCATCGCCGGGGCGCGCCACGTAGGCGGTGTAGCTCAGTTCGGTCGGGCCGGGGTAGCGGGTGGACTGCTTTGTGGTCATCAGCTCACGGTCGACACCGAAGCGCAGCAGGTGGTCACCCAGCTGCCATTCGAAGTCCAGTCGCGCCACGTCACGGGTATCGTCACGCTCGGCCACTGCCGTGCCCGTGGGGTGGCAGCCTGCGCGCAGGCCCTGCAGCTTGCTCAGGCGCGGGCCGTAGGTACTGTCGGTGAACACGGGGCTGCAGGCCTGATCCAGCGATGAATTGGTGAAGGCACGCTGGTTGTTCTGGCCGACCATGGCGCGCGCGGTGAAGTTCTGTCCGAAGTGGCCGGTGTAGGTGGCCGACCAGTTGCGGCCGCCGGTCTCGGTGACCGAATCGCCGCCCCAAGCGCCGAGCTGGTCGGCGTTCCAGTTGTAACCGTACGACGCATTGGTGACATCGCCCTCATCCGAGAACGCCAGCAGCGCCAGGCTGTGGTTGTCGTTGATGTTCCAGTCCAGCTTGGTGCCCCAGAAGCCGTTGCCGGAATCGTTCTTGAACCAGGTACTGCCATCGGACGAGGTGTTGTGTCCCTTGTCGCTGCGGTCTTCGTACATCGCGAACAGGAACAGCTTGTCCTTGACGATCGGGCCGGAGCCCCACACGTTGGTCTTCAGGAAGGAGTTGTTGTCGCGGCTGCCGTAGGAATGCGGGGTGCCGTCGCGGTGGAAATGATCGCCGCCACTGGCGCGCCACGCACTGGGCTCGGCGGTGACTTCAACACCGCCCTCGAATTCGTTGCTGCCCGAACGGGTCACCGCATTGATCACGCCACCGGTGGAGCGGCCGAACTCGACCGAGTAGCCACCGGTCTTGACCTGGAACTCCTTGAAGAAGGCGAACGGCGCGGTGCTGAAGCCGCGACGGGTATACATGTCGGTGACATTCAGGCCATTGATGAAGACCGCATTCTCGGCCACCGATGAACCAGCGAATGACAGGCCGCCGAATGACGAGTTGCCGCCGACCACGCCCGGCGCCATCAGCGCGACCGCAGACAGGTCCTGCGCCACCGGCAGCCGCGAGATCTCCTGGCGGTTGATGTTGAAGGATGTCTCGGTGGAGTAGACGTCCACGCGGTTGACCACTCGGGTGCCGACCACCTGCAGCGCATCGAGATTGGTGACGCCGCCGCCACTGGCCAGGTTGACCGTGGTGGTACCACCTACTGCCACACTGACAGCAATCTGATCGCCCAGCTTCTGGCCATCGCGGCTGAGCTGCAGCTGGTAGTCACCTACCGGCAGCTGGCCGAGGCGGTAGCTGCCGTCGGCGCCGACGGTGACGGTACGGGTCAGACCCGTACTGTTGCTGACCACGGTCACCTGGTCACCCGCGGTTGCACGGCCGGCAACTGCGCCGCTCACGTTCTGTGCCATCGCGATGCCGGGCAGCACTACGCCCAGACACGCCCCAAGGGCGACGCACAACGCCGCCCGCTTGATGCTGTAAGCCTTCATCCCCTGCTCTCTCCTGCAAGAATTGAATGGTGTGGAATGCGGTGTGTCGCGCTAGCGTTGCCTGGCTGGCAGTACCCGCCACTGGAAGTCGTAGCTCCATTGGTCGAAGTACAGGTTGCCGCCTGCCCACTCGGCCTCGCCGCGCTGCGAGTCGACCGTTTCCGAGCGGAAGTGCTGCTTGGCCGGCACGAAGGGCTGGCCGAAATCGTCGTTGAAGGCGATGCGGTAGCCGTCGAGGCCACCCAGGTAGAAGTCACGGAGGGCCGGCACATCACTGGCCAGTGCGCCGGTGGTCACGTCCATCGGTAGCCAACCATACGGCGCCAGGTAGACCTGCCCCCAGTCATGCAGGTTGTTGTAGCCGCTGCCGTCGCCGGAGAACACCATGCCCGACTGCCAGCGCGCGGGAATGCCGTTCAGGCGCAGCAGCGCGATCAGCAACAGGGTCTGCTGCCCGCAGTCGGCATGGCCGGCACGCAGTGCGTAGTCGCTGATGTTGCTGAGCGTGGAATATTCGCGCGCACCGGCCCATGGAATGCGGTCGACCGCGGCAAACAGCTTGCGCAACACTTCATACGGGCGCGTCTCGCCCTGCAGCACCTGGTCGGAGAACAGCTTCAATGCCGGGGTGAAACGCACATGCGGCAGCTGTTCGGCCAGGTAGGGCTTCAATGCGGGATCGTTCGGTGTCGCCTGCACCTTGGCCGGATCGATCGCGGTATGCCGGGCGAAGATCGTGACCGCGTAACGGATCTCGAAACGGGTCGGCTGCCCGGCAACCGCTTTGGCTTCGAGGTAGGCGGTGCGTTGCTGGGTATGGGCCGGAGCCACGCGCGCCTTGCCCGGGGTGCTGCCCAGCCACTGCACCTGCTCCTGCTGGCCGGGGATCTCGCGCGGGTACGGAATCCAGGCACGCACGGTCTCGCCGGCCGGCACCGCATCGGCCTTCACCGTCAGCGACTGGGTGAATTCATAGCGCTGCGGCAGAACCGACGCCTGGCCACTCTGTTCGGCCGCAGCAACCACGCCTGCGTGGTGGGCATTGAGCACTTCGTTGGGGCCCGGAGGCGGCATCGGTGCATCCGCGCGGCGACGCGCGCGTGCTTCGTCGCTGCGCAGGAACAGGTTCGAGGGTGCGCGCTTGAAGTACCAACGCTCGCCATCGATATCGAGATGCTCGATCAGGCCGAGTTGGTCCCAGCGCGCAAATTCCTCGTCGGTCAGATCGGGAATGCCGCGCCGTACGGCGTCCTTGGCGGCGTTTTCGTCGAGGGCGAAATCCAGGCGAATGCGGCGCATGCGCTCGCGCTGGAACGCTTCGTCAGTGGCGGCGGGTGTAGTGGCCAGCAGCGCGTCGGCGTTGCGGAAACGGCCGCTGTCGACCAGGTCGATCACCTGCACTCCTCGCGCGCGCTGCTGGCTGCTGCGCTCGCCTGCTGCGTGCGCGGCCGACACCCACAGCAGCAGCGCGGCACTCAGGCCGGCGGCGGCAGTCAGACGCGGTTTGCGAACGGCAGGATCCACAGCGACACTTCCCCAGCGCGGGTGGTAACGGCTGTGTAACACGGGCCGGGATGTTGGTCAATAATTTATTCTTGCTTTCGGGGCCAAAAGGAATAAATATTCCAACAGGCATTCGAGGAGGGTGTGCACCGCATGAGCCTGGCTTTCCGCGAACGGCACCGGCATTGGCCGCGCCGCTTGACCCTGGCCCTGTGCCTGCTGGCCGCCCCGGCCTTTGCACAGGCGGCCCCGCCGCCCGACCCGGGTGCGCCGCTGCCCTATGTGATCGGCCTGCACGAGGCCTATCTGACCCCGCAGTACTGGGCCGCGCGCTTGGACGACGCCGATGCGCCGATTCTGGATCGCGCGCAGATCGAAGCACAGAACGCGCGGATGCGGGCGCAGGACAGCCACATCCAGGACATCGCCGCACTGCCCGCCCAGCTTGATGCGGCGACGGTTCGCGCCAGCATCACCGCGCTGTCGCGCTGGCCCACCCGCGCCCTCTACAACGACAAGGGCCAGGCGATCGCACCCGCGCTGCGCAGCGCGATCGAAGCCAACCTCGGTCTCGATGCGATTCCCGTCCAGGTGGCACCGGCCTACGGGATGGTGGTGAAGCGTGCCGCGCTGCGCACCTTCCCCACCCGCGAGCGCGTCTTCAGCAGCGTCGGTGACACCGACATCGACCGCTTCCAGGAATCGGCACTGTTCCCCGGCGACAAGGTGGCCGTGGTCCATCGCAGTACCGATGGCCGTTGGCTGTTCGTGCACAGCGAGCGCTACAGCGCGTGGATCGAAGCCGACGCCATCGCCAGCGGCGACAAGGCCACGGTGCTCGGCTACGGCGCGAAGGGACCGTACCGGATCGTCACCGGCGCCACCGCGCAGACCGCCTATACCCCGGAGGAGCCGCGCGTCTCGCGCCTGCAGCTGGACATGGGCGTGCGCCTGCCGGTGCTGGCCGACTGGCCCGCGTCAGAGCCGGTGAACGGCCAGCAGGCCCACGCCTCGTGGGTGGTGCAGTTGCCGGTACGCGAGGCCGATGGCCGATTGAAGCTGGCGCCGGCGCTGCTGCCGCGCTCGCAGGACACCGCCGCCGATTACCTGCCGCTGACCCCGCGCCTGCTGCTGCAGCAGGCCTTCAAGTTCCTGGGCGAGCGCTACGGCTGGGGTCACGACTACGACACCCGCGACTGCAGCGGTTTCGTCTCCGAGATCTACCGCAGCTTCGGCGTGCTGCTGCCACGCAATACCAGCGCGCAGGCGGTCAGTCCGGCGCTGGATCGCCTGCCGTTCACCGGCAAGGACGGCAAGGCGGTGCGCGACCGTGCCGTCACCCGCCTGCAGGTGGGCGACCTGGTCTACATTCCCGGTCATGTGATGATGGCCATCGGCCACGTCGACGGCCGCACCTGGGTGATCCACGATACGGCGGGCGGCAGCTGGTTCGGTGCCGACGGCAGACGTGTGCAGGCCCATCTCAATGGTGTTTCGGTCACGCCGCTGGAGCCGATGATGGCCAGCGACACCGTCCGCTACATCGACCGCATCACCAACATCCAGCGCCTGCGGGCCAAGACTCCTGAATGAAGATCACCGCCATCGAACTGGGCATGCTGCGCGTGCCGTTGAAGACACCGTTCAAGACCGCGCTGCGCACGGTGGAGACCGTGGAAGACGTGGTGGTGCTGATCCGCACCGACACCGGTCACACCGGTTACGGCGAGGCACCGGCTACAGCGGTGATCACCGGTGATACCCACGGCTCGATCATCGAAGCGATCCGCCACTTCATCGCACCGCGCCTGATCGGCCAGGACGTGGTCAACCTCAACCACCTGTGCACGCTGGTGCAGACCGCGATGGAGCGCAACACCAGCGCCAAGGCCGCAGTGGAGATCGCGCTGTACGACCTGTGGGCGCAGCTGCACGGTGCCCCGCTGTACCAGATGCTCGGTGGCGGCGACCCGGTGATCACCACCGACATCACCATCAGCGTGGACTACATCGACAAGATGGTGGCCGATTCGTTGTCGGCGATCGAACGCGGCTTCGAGTCGCTGAAGATCAAGGTCGGCAAGGACATCGGACTGGACATCGAACGGGTCAAGGCGATCCATGCCGCCGTGGAAGGCCGCGCCCTGCTGCGCCTGGATGCCAACCAGGGCTGGACCGCCAAGCAGGCGGTGCATGCGATGCGCACGCTGGAGGAAGCCGGCGTGGTACTGGAGCTGCTGGAGCAGCCGGTGAAGGCCGCCGACATCAGCGGCCTGAAGTACGTCACCGACCGCGTCAACACGCCGGTGATGGCCGACGAAAGCGTGTTCAACCCCAGCCAGGTGATGGACCTGATCCAGCAGCGCGCGGCCGACATCATCAACATCAAGCTGATGAAGACCGGTGGCCTGTCCAACGCGATCCGCATCGCCGACATCGCCGGCATCTACGGCGTGCCGTGCATGATCGGCTGCATGATCGAATCGAGCATCAGCGTGGCTGCGGCCGTGCACCTGGCCGTGGCCAAGAGCGATGTGATCACCAAGGTTGATCTGGACGGCCCCTCGCTGGGCCAGTTCAACCCGGTCAGCGGTGGTGTGCATTTCAACGAATCGGAGATCAGCATCAGCGACGTGCCGGGGCTGGGTATTACTGAAGTGCGTGGGCTGGAGATGCTGGGTTGATTTCTGCCTTGCGGCTGACGTTGCGTGCCACTGACGTTGGGTCGCGCGTTACTTTTCTTTTCGCGAAAAGAAAAGTAACCAAAAGAAACGCTCCGCCGGCCGCGAGCCGGTGCTACGCACCGGCTCCCTGCGCTCCTCGGCCCGTCGAGGGACGGCGCGGGAACTCGCTACGCTCAGACACCCGCGCCTCTTCGCCCTCGCCGGACCTGCGGTGCTCGGCTCGCTTGAAGGCGGACTCAACGTCAAAAGCAACAACTGCGCTCCGTAACCTCTTCGAGGCTGGAACCCGCTCGACCCATTCCATGACACGCTCTACGCTGCCAGCCGCAACACGCCCACACGTGCCCGGACACCCCTCATGCCGCCCCTGCTGAAGATCCGTTCCGAGCGCGGGCAGATGTCGGCCATCGAGCGCCGCATCGCCGACTTCATCCTCGACAACGCCCACCTGCTGCGCGACTACTCATCGCAGCAGCTGGCCAGTGCGCTGGGCATCAGCCAGTCCAGCGTGGTGAAGTTCAGCCAGAAGCTCGGCTTCAAGGGCTACCCGGACCTGAAGTACTCGATCGGCCAGGACGTGGCCCGCGCCGGTGCCGATCCACAACAGGTGCCCAGCGAACCCGACAGCGGCGATGACTACCTGCGCCTGGGCGAGGCCCTGCGCCGCAGCAAGGCGCAGGCCGAGGAGGAAACACGCCAGGCCAATCCACGCGAGGAGATCGAGCGCATCGTGCAGCTGCTCGACGGCGCACCCAAGCTGTTCGTCCATGGCCTGGGTGACGACGGCCTGTTCGCCCGCGAGTTCGCCATGCGGCTGTCGCTGCTCGGGCTGCTGGTGGTGCCGCACACCGACCCGATCCTGATGCTGGCCAACCTGTCGGCCGCACGCCCCGGCGATGCGCTGCTGGTGTTCTCCGAATTCGGCAACCTGCCACAGCTTTCGCAGCTGTCGCGGCAGTTCCAGGACATGGGTGGCAAGGTGATTTCCATTACTCGCCACACTGCCAATCCGCTGCGCGCGCATGCTGATGCGGCACTGGTGGTCTGCGCGCACGACCGCACGCCGCAGGTCGCGCAGCTGCTGTACCGTAGCGCCATGCACGCCCTGCTCGATTTCCTGTTCGTGCTGCTCTGCCACACCAATCCGGACCGCCAGCAGCAGCTGGCGGTGAACCTGGAGCGGATCGACCACCTGCTGGATTCCTGACCGGAGCACCTGTTGATGAAATCGCTGGTTCGCCTCGCTACCGCTGCGCTGCTGCTTGCTGCGACGGTGTCCGTTCACGCGGCGCCGCTGGATGGCGCGCGCCAGCTGATCGTGGTCACCAGCGAAGGCTGGGACAGCACCCAGGGGCAGCTGCAGGCCTATGTGCGCGATGGCAAGGGCTGGCACGCACATGGACAGGCGTTCCCTGTGGCGCTCGGCCGTACCGGCAGCGCCTGGGGCCTGGGCCTGCACCCGGCGCAGGCCGACGGCCCGCAGAAGCAGGAAGGCGATGACCGCAGCCCGGCCGGCATATTCGCGCTCGGCAGTGCGTTCGGCTATGCCGTCACACGCCCCGGCACCGCGATGCCTTACCAGCCGATGCTGGACAGCAGCTACTGCATGGACGTGCCCGGTTCGCCGTTCTACAACCGCATCGTCGATGAGAAGAAAGTCGGCAGCGCAGCGGTCAAGGGCTCCACCGAGCCGATGCGGCTGGACCTGCACAACAAGGGCGACGTGCGCTACCGGGAGGGCTTCGTCATCGCCCACAACCCAGACAACCAGCCTGGCAGGGGCAGCTGCATCTTCGCCCATCTGTGGCGCACGCCCGGCGAGGCCACCGCCGGCTGTACCGCCATGCCACAAGCACGCATGCAGGCGCTGCTGGACTGGCTGCGGCCGCAGGATACGCCGCGCTTCGTGCTGCTGCCGCGCACCGAGTACCAGCGACTGCAGGTGCAGTGGCAGCTGCCCGCGCTGAGCGGAGACGCCCGTTGAGCGCGCAGGACGAACCACAGCTGCAGCGCGCGGTCAGCCGCTGGCAGATCGTCGGCCTGTCGATCAACGATGTGATCGGTAGCGGTATCTACCTGCTGCCGGCCGCCACCGTCGCCCTGCTCGGCCCCTTCAGTCTGTGGGGCGTGGTCGCCGCTGGCATCGTCGTCGCGCTGCTGGTGCTGTGCTACGCGCAGGCCGCCAGCTACTTCGATGAACCCGGTGGCAGCTACCTCTACGCACGCGAGGCCTTCGGGCGCTTCGCCGGGTTCGAGATCGGCTGGATGATCTGGCTGACCCGCATCAGCTCGGCGGCCGCACTCAGCAACGCGCTGGCCGATGCGGTCGCGCGCTTCTGGCCATGGGCCGGCGCCGGCATGGGCCGCATCGCGGTGATCGTGGTGTCGCTGGGCTTCCTGACCGGCGTCAACATCATCGGCGTGCGCTCGGCCGCGCGCACCGGCGTGGTACTGGTGATCGGCAAGATGCTGCCGCTGCTGCTGTTCGTGGCTGTCGGTGCGTTCTATATCGATCCACAGCTGGCCTTCTCCGGCCAGCGCCCGGACCCGCATGACCTGCAACGGATGGGCGAGGCCGCCTTGCTGCTGCTGTACGCCTACGCCGGCTTCGAGAACATCCCGGCCGCCGCCGGCGAGTACCGCAATCCACGCCGCGATATTCCGTTCGCGCTGATCACCATGATCATCACCGTCACCGTCATCTATGGCGCGGTGCAGGTGGTGGCGCAGGGTACGCTGGCCGGCCTGGCCAGCTCGGCCACGCCGCTGGCCGACGCCGCAGCCGGTTTCGGCGGCGAGGCCCTGGCACTGATCCTCACCATCGGCGCGACCATCTCCATCCTCGGTACCAACAGCAACACGATGATGATGGGCCCGCGTTTCCTGTTCGCACTGGCCCGCGATGGCTACGGGCCGAAGATCCTGGCGCAGGTGCATCCGCGCTTTCATACGCCGGCCGCATCGATCCTGTGCCAGGGCCTGATCGCGCTGGGCCTGGCCCTGTCCGGTTCGTTCGTGCAGCTCGCCCTGCTGTCGATGACCACGCGCCTGTTCGCCTACATCGGAACGGCCGCTGCGGTACTGGTGCTGGCCAAGCGCTATGCGGACCGGCCGGGCGCACTGAAACTGCCGGGTGGCCCGCTGATTCCGGTGCTCGCGCTGCTGCTGTGCCTGGCCCTGTTCGCCAGTGCCAGCTGGCAGAACATCGCCGCGGCACTGGTGGCGTTTGCCATCGGCGCGGTGATCTACAAGCTGCCGCGCAAGGACGCCGACGCCGGATGACCGGTAGCGCCGGGCCATGCCCGGCGGATTGATCTGGCGATCACGCTGCCGGACCGGGCCGTTAACCGCCACACAGGCAGGATCAGGCTTCGTCCACAACGGAGCCTTCCATGACCGAGTACCAGATCCCCGGCCGCGTACCGGACGACAGCACGCCGCGCGATGCGGTCAGCAACTACTGGCGCGAGCGCTACACCGCCGAGCCGTACTACGACGACCAGCTGTTCTTCGAGGACTACGAGCCGGCCTACCGGATCGGCCACGCCGCGCGCGCGCAGGACATGATCCGCGCGTACGAGCAGGTCGAAGCCGAACTGGAATCGCGCTGGGCCAACGAACGTGGCCGCAGTCGCCTGGACTGGGCGCAGGCACGTAACGCCGTGCGCCGCGGCTGGGACGAAGCGCAGCTGGCAGATCCGCGCTTGAAGCGATAGCGCCAGGCTGCTGTAGAGCCGAGCCTACGCTCGGCTCCCGCACCACGTCTGTAACGTCGAGCCATGCTCGACTGAGCCGAGCATGGCTCGGCTCTACACCGGCTCGATCATTCCTGTTCCGGCAGCGGCGGCACGATCGCGCTGAGCTTGCGCTCGCCACCACCGGCGGCGATCAGGTCGCGGGTGTTCTTCTGCACAGCCACTGCACCGAACAGCGACAGCGCATATGCCATGCCGTAGAAGCCCTTCTCGCTCGGTGCCAGCGTGGCGTTCCACAGGCCAATCAGCAGCAGCATCAGCGCCGACAGCAACGCGAACCAGCACAGCGCGTAGTACAGGCCACTCACCGGAATGCCTTCGACGCGGTCGCGCACGCTCTTCTGCAGCGACACCGCCGCGAACAGGCCGAACAGCAGCAGGGTCAGGTAGTAGCCCTTCTCGTTGAGCGCCATCGTGGCATTGAACAGGCCGATCAGGTACGCCGCCGCACCCAGCAGCAGGGCCACCCACGAGGCAGCGATGAAGGCGGTGGAGGGCTTGTGGGGCATGGCAGTATTCATTGCAGGTCCTTGGCAGGCAGACGGGCATGCTTTGCCCGGGCGTGCCCACCCTAGACGATCCCGCCGCTGTCGCACAGGGGGGCGCAGGACCTTCGGGCCACGACGGTCACGGCTGCGGTGGTATACAAGGGGCAGCCCGGCCATCCGCATCCCCGCCCTGGAGATACCCATGACCCGTACGCCCCTGCTGCTCGCCCTCGGCCTCGTGCCGATCCTCGCCACCTCCGCCTGCAACGCCGCCGATCCTGGCGCCAACGGCGCCCAGACCGCAGCGCCCGCAGCCTCCTCCGCCGCCGACCAGCGTCCGTTCACCGCCACCGAAGTCAGCCGTTTTGACCAGCCTTGGGCGATGACCTTCCTGCCTGACGGCAGCCTGCTGGTCACCGAGAAGCGCGGCAAGCTGCAGCACCTGGATCTGGCCAGCGGCCAGAAGCATGAGATCACCGGCGTTCCGAAGGTTGCCTACGGTGGCCAGGGTGGCTTCGGCGACATCATCCTGCACCCCGACTTTGCCCGGAATCACGTCGTTTACCTCAGCTATGCCGAGGAAGGCACGCTGGATACCCGCGGTGCGGCCGTGGCCCGGGCCACGCTGGCGCTGGATGCGAACGGGGCTGGCCAGCTGAAGGACCTGAAGGTGATCTGGCGGCAGAGCCCCAAGGTCAGCGGCGAGGGCCACTACGGGCATCGCCTCGCCTTCGGCCCGGACGGCAAGCTGTGGATCAGTTCCAGCGAACGGCAGAAGTTCGATCCGGCCCAGGACATGGGCGGCAACCTCGGCAAGATCATCCGCCTCAACGACGATGGCAGCCTGCCCGCCGACAACCCGTTCGCCTCGCAGGGCGGGGTTGCCGCACAGGTGTGGTCGCTGGGCCACCGCAACATCCTGGGCATGGCGTTCGATGCCAACGGCAAGCTGTGGGCGCACGAGATGGGCCCGGCCGGCGGCGACGAACTGAACCTGATCGTGCGCGGCGCCAACTACGGCTACCCGATCGTTTCCAACGGTGACCACTACGACGGCCGCCCGATTCCCGACCACGATACCCGGCCGGAATTCGCCGCCCCGAAGGTGAGCTGGACGCCGGTGATCTCGCCGGCCGGCTTCGTGATCTACAGCGGCAACCTGTTCCCGCAGTGGAAGGGCAGCGGCTTCATCGGTGGCCTGTCGTCGACCTCGCTGGTGCGCGTGGCCTTTGATGGCGACAGCGCGCGCGAAGCCGAACGCTTCAACATGGGCGAGCGCATCCGCGAAGTGGAACAGGGCCCGGATGGCGCCCTGTGGCTGCTGGAAGACGGCAGCAAGGCGCGCCTGTTGAAGCTGACGCCGAAGGCATGAGGTGCCGCCGGCCGCTGGCCGGCACGTTTTTCCGCGACGGCCCCGCGTGCGGGGCCGTCTGCGTTCACTGGATGGTGATGACCTTCACCTCGGTCTGCGTGCAGGCCTTGTCCAGGCACTTTCCGTTCAACCACACCTGTCCATCGCCAATCATCACGCCCTGCTGGTTGACGAACACCTTGCCGAAGTCCTGCCCGGACACCGCCTTGACCACCGCCGGGGTGATGATCTTCTCGTAGTTGCGCTGGAACTCACCGGGGCCAGTGATCTTCTTTCCGTCGCTGATGTTCAACGGGAAGCGCACTTGCTCGACCACCGCAGCACGATCACCGCCGACCACGGCGGTCTTGAACGCGTTGAAGACCTTCTCGAACTGCGCGGCATCGCCGAGCAGCGATTCGATGCGCGCACGCGCGTCCTCGGCGGGCGCCTCCGCGGCCGGTGCAGCCGGTGCGGCGGCGGCAGGTTCGGCAGCCGGCGCCGCCGGTTCAGCGGCAGGCGTCGCTGCCGCGTTCGCTTCCATCGGCGGCGGCGCATCCGCCGGGGGCTCAGGCTGCGAACAGGCCGCCAGCAGCAGAGCGGGAATCAGGTAGGCCATCCGGCGCATACGCGCACTCCATCGAAACAGGAAGCCCGATGGTAGCGCCGCCGCAGTGACGGCAACAAAAAGGGGACGGAGGGGATCAAGTCGTTAGTGGCACAAACGACTTGATCCCCTCCGTCCCCTTTTTCTGATCAGGCCTTCAGCAGTTCGAACTGCACGGCTTCGCCGGCGGCCGACGAGGCGCAGACCCACAGGTCGAACTGGCCCGGTTCGGCACGCAGCACGCCATCGCGGCCGGTGAACGCCAACTGCTCGCGGGTCAGGGTGAACACCACGTCGGTCGACTCGCCCGGCTGCAGTGCCACCTTGCGGAAGTCCTTCAGTTCGCGCACCGGACGCACGCGGCTGGCCACGCGGTCGTGGATGTACAGCTGCACCACTTCCTCCCCGGCCACATCACCGCTGTTGGTCAGCGTGGTGGTGATGGTCAGGGTGTCGTCCCAGCCGAGCTGCACAGCACTCAGCTGCGGCACGCCGTAGGCGAAGGTGGTGTAGCCGATGCCGTGGCCGAACGGGTACAGCGGCTCGTTCGGAATCTCGCGCCAGCGGGCCTTGAACTCCGACATGGTCGGCAGCTCCGGACGGCCGGTGCGCGGGTGGTTGTAGAAGTACGGCTGCTGGCCGGACACCTGCGGGAAGCTGACCGGCAGTCGGCCGGACGGGCTGTAGTCGCCGAACAGCACATCGGCCACGGCGTGGCCGGTCTGCGTACCCAGGTACCAGGTCACCGCCACGGCCTGCGCATTGCGCACCGCGCCCTGCAGCGCCAGCGCGCGGCCATTGCGCAGCAGCACCACCAGCGGCTTGCCGGTCATCGCCACGGCCTCGGCCAGTGCCTGCTGTGCCGGCGGCAGGGTGATCTCCACGCGCGACTGTGCTTCACCGCTGTAACGCTGCGGTTCGCCCAGCGCCAGCACCACCACATCGGCGCGCAGCGCGGCAGCCACCGCCGCTTCGGTACCGCCCGGAATGGCCGCTTCCAGTTCGCAGCCCGGCACGATTTCCAGCAGCGCTTCGTCGCCGATGGCGGCACGCACGCCGGTTTCCAGGTCGACGTAACGCTGCTTGTCGCCGAACAGCGTCCAGCAGCCTTCGATGTTCTCGCGGTCCTGCACGAACGGGCCGATCAGCGCGATCTTCTGCCCGGCCTTCTGCAACGGCAGCACGTTGTCACGGTTGTTCAGCAGCACGATCGAACGCCGCGCGGCATCGCGCGACAGTTCATCATGCGCGGCGATATGCGAGGTATCCGCTTCGCGCGCCGGGTCCAGCGAACGGTACGGGTCGTCGAACAGGCCGATGGTTTCCTTCAGCCACAGGATGCGGCGCACGCCTTCATCCAGCACCGCCATCGGCACTTCGCCGCTCTCGACCAGGCCCGGCAGGTGCTCGGCGTAGAAGCCGCTCTGCATGCTCAGGTCCAGGCCGGCGGTGAACGCCTTGGCGGTAGCATCGCGGTCGTCGGCGGCGTAGCCGTGCGCGACCAGCTCCATATCGGCGGTGTAATCGGAGATCACCACGCCCGGGAACTTCCATTCGCCGCGCAGGATGTCGGTCAGCAGTTCGGCATTGGCGCTGGCCGGCACGCCGTTGATGTCGTTGAACGAGGACATCACGGTGATCGCGCCGGCCTCGAAGGCGGCCTTGAACGGTGGCAGGTGCACATCGCGCAGGGTCTGCGGCGAGATGTCCACCATGTTGTATTCCATGCCGGCCATCACCGCGCCGTAGGCGGCGAAGTGCTTCGGCGTGGCCAGCAGCGAATCGGCGGCACGCAGGTCGCTGCCCTGGAAGCCACGCACGCGGGCGGCGGCGAACGCACAGCCCAGCACCACGTCCTCGCCGGCACCTTCGGCGCCACGGCCCCAGCGCTGGTCGCGGGCGATGTCCACGGCCGGGGCATAGGTCCAGTGCAGGCCGGCAGCGGTGGCTTCGATGGCGGTGGCGCGCGCAGTGCGCTCGGCCAGGTCCGGCTCGAAGCTGGCGGCCTCGCCCAGCGGGATCGGGAACACGGTACGCATGCCGTGGATGACGTCGGCGGCCAGGATCACCGGGATGCCCAGGCGGCTCTCCTCGGTGGCGACCTGCTGGATGCGGCGGCCCAACTCGGCGCCCACACCATTGAACAGCGAGCCGACCTTGCCCTCGCGCACCTGCTGCAGCACCTGGTCGGCATTGCGCACGTTGGCTTCCGGGTTCACGTCCGGGGCGAACGGGCGGACCATGTCCGCGAAGACACCCAGCTGGCCGACCTTTTCCTCGACGGTCATCTGGGCAATGAGGGATTCGATGCGATCGGAGGCCACCGGCAGTCCTTGATGAAAACGTTTACAAGCCCGGCATTCTAGCGATCCCGAGCCATTTGGCGAGAGGTTTCTTCGTTCAGTTTCAGCCACCAGCGGGGTCCGTATGGCCCCGCCGGGGGCACCGCAGCTTACTCCGAGCCGGCCAACTGGCGCTGCCCGGCCATCAACATGGCGTCGCTGGAGGCCTGGAACACCCGCAGGCCGAAGGCCGGCAGGATCGCCAGCAGGTGGTCGAAGATGTCCGACTGCACGGCCTCGTACTCGCCCCAGGCGGTGCTGCGGGTGAAGCAGTACAGCTCCAGCGGCAGGCCTTCGGTGGTCGGCTGCAGCTGCCGCACCAGCAGGGTCATGTCGGTATGGATGCCCGGATGGCTGCGCAGGTAACGCTCCACATAGGCACGGAAGGTACCCAGGTTGGTCACCCGGCGGCTGTTGACCTCGGCCACGCCCTGCTCGCGCAGGCGCCCGTTCCACTGCCCCAGTTCCTGCTCCTTTTCACGCAGGTAGTCACGCAGCAGCGCGAATTCGCCGAGGAAGGCCAGGTCGCCGTCGTCGAGGAAACCGACGCTGTGCTGGTCCAGGTACAGCGCGCGCTTGATCCGGCGGCCACCGGCCTCCTGCATGCCGCGCCAGTTCTTGAACGACTCGGTCACCAGCTTCTTGGTCGGGATGGTGGTGATGGTCTTGTCGAAGTTCTGCACGGTGATGGTGTGCAGGGCGATGTCGATGACGTCACCGTCGGCGTTCTGGCTGGGCATCTCGATCCAGTCACCGATGCGCACGCGGCCATCGCCACTGATCTGCACGCTGGCCACCAGTGACAGGATGGTGTCCTGGAAGATCAGCATCAGCACCGCCGTGGCCGCGCCCAGGCCGGTCACCAGCGGGCCCAGCTTCACCCCAAGCAGGGTGGCGACGATGGACAGGCCGGCGGCCACGAACACCACGATCTTGACCACCTGCAGGTAGCCCTTGATCGGCTTGTTGCGCGCATCGGGCTTGCGCTCGTACAGGCTGTTGGCCGCGTCCAGCGCATGCGAGAACGCCATCGACACCGTCAGTACGGCCCACACGATGCACAGCTTGATGATGACGTTGACCAGGCTGGGCGGCAGGTCGGGGATGAGGGTGATGCCCGAGGCGATCACCTGGCTGGGCACCACGTTGGACAGGCGCGAGATCACCCGCATCAAATGGCTGCCACGGCCGGACTCGGCACCTGGCAGGCGCTGCAACAGGCGTCGCAGGCCACGCAGCAGGATGCGCTTGGTCACCCAGTTGGCCAGGCCGGCGGCGATCAGCAGCGCCGAGATCATCAACGCCAGGTAGGCGCCGGGATAGGGTTCCAGTGTGTTCTGCAGCCGTTCCAGCCACTGTACCGCCACCACCGCATCCACCATCAGTTGTCTCCTGTCTGTTTCGTTGTTGCCAAGGTTGCCGGCCAGCGGCCGGCACTACCGGGGTTTCCGGCCGGCGGCCGGATTTACCGGGTCAGTCCCGCGAGCGTTCGATGATCACGCCCACCGCGCGCGCGCCGCGCACCGCGCCGGGCTTGCTCAGCTTCAGGCGCAGCCACTTCACGTCGAATTCGTCCAGCACGATCTGCGCGCAGCGCTCGGCCAGTGTCTCGACCAGGCCGAACTCCGACTCGCGCACGAACTGCTCCAGGCGCTTGCTCACCGCCTTGTAGTTCAGGGTGTGGGCGATGTCATCGGTGGCCGCGGGGCGACGGTTGTCGAAGCCCATTTCCAGGTCGAACACCAGGTCCTGGCGGATCCGTCGTTCCCAATCGTAGATACCGATCAGGGCGTCGATCGTCAGCCCTTCGATGAAAACCTTGTCCATTGCGCTTACCGGCACGAATACAGGCGGCCATGGTAACGGCACGGCGGTGAGCCTGCCCGGAACGGGCGGTGGGCGGCCGGCAGGGACGCGGCTCCAGAAAAGACAAAGGGCCCTGCTAGCGGGGCCCTTTGGTACTACCGTTTGTCCCCGGGGGGAGCTGAAATCCAGCCGCGAGTCCCGGTGGCGCAGGCACGCAGATTAGGCAAGGACCAGATCGCCGGTCAAGGCCAATTCCGACAGGGCAGGTCAGGTATTCGTCCGAGGCAAAACGCAGAAATTCAGCCGCGCGGACAACGACGTTCCCTGATGGTCGCCGCGGCCCACTCTCGCGAACATCGATCCCTCCTTCACCACCGCACATGACGATGGCTCCATACGATGTACTGCGGCGCGCGTTGTCAGCGGAGCGTCTGTCTACTTACGAGAGAATCGCATCGACCTGCAGCCCCGACGTCACAGCCGAATCCCTGTACCTGTGGAACATGCGGATGTGCAGTGCTCTGATGATGCCGGTCCATCTGTGCGAAGTGGTCACCCGCAACGCCGCTGCAGCGGTGCTCGCCAGGCAGCACGGCCCGCGTTGGCCCTGGAATGGTGCCTTCCGACGGAGGCTGCCAACCTCATCCAGTACTTCTCCGCGCACGGCACTGGAACAACTTGCCAGCCGCGTAACCGATACACCTGGGATCGTCGCCAACCTGCCGATGGTGTTCTGGCAGCAGCTCTTCACCTGTCGCTTCGACTCCACGCTTTGGATACCCGCACTCAGCAGGGTTCTGCAGCATGCTCCCTCTGCTCATCCCAGTGCCGTCAGGAAAGCCATCCATGCGGATATCGGACGCATCCGCCACCTGCGCAACCGCATCGCCCACCACGAACCGATCCTCGAGCGCGACATCGGCGCCGACCTGGCCGCGATCGGGCGGCTGATCCATGCCCGCTGCCCACACACGCTGGGCTGGCTGCAGCGCCATGAGCGGGCGACAACCGTGCTGGCGGCGTCGCCGTTGGCAGTGCATCGGTAAAGCGTCCGCCGGCCGTGGCCCGGCGCCACCGGCTCAGACCGCCGGCAGGGTCGCCATGTCCCAGCGCGGGGTCACATCCACCTTCGGCGGGCTGTGCTGGCCAGCCTGCAGCCGCAGCGCGCCAGCGAAGGCGATCATCGCGCCGTTGTCGGTGCACAGTGCAGGCCGCGGGAAGCAGGCGCGGCCGCCGAGACGCTCGGCCATCTGCTGCAGGCGGGCGCGCAGGCGCTTGTTCGCGCCGACACCGCCGGCCACCACGATCACATTGGTCCCGGCCGCTTCCAGCGCGCGCTCGCACTTGATCGACAGGGTCTCGACCACCGCGTCCTCAAAGCCCCGGGCAATGTCGGCGCGGGTCTGCTCGCTCTGGTCGCTGTCGCGCCAGGCCATCAGGACCTGGGTCTTCAGGCCGGAGAAGCTGAAATCCAGCCCCGGGCGGTCGGTCATCGGCCGCGCGAAGCGGTACACGCCCGGCGTGCCCTGCTCGGCCAGCCTGGCCAGCTGCGGCCCACCGGGGTACGGCAGGCCCATCAGCTTGGCAGTCTTGTCGAAGGCCTCGCCGGCCGCATCGTCCAGGGTCTCGCCCAGCAGGCGGTACTGGCCGATCGCATCCACCGCCACCAGCTGGGTATGGCCACCGGACACCAGCAGCGCCACGAACGGCGCTTCCGGCGGGTCGTCTTCCATCAGCGGAGCCAGCAGGTGGCCTTCCATATGGTGTACGCCGACGGCCGGTACCTCCAGCGCCCAGGCCAGCGATCGGGCCACGCCGGCGCCGACCAGCAGCGCGCCGACCAGGCCAGGACCGGCCGTGTAGGCCACCCCGTCGATGTCGCCTACACCCAGACCAGCGTCGGCCAGGGTCTGGCGCACCAGCGGCAGCAGCTTGCGGACGTGGTCGCGGCTGGCCAGCTCGGGCACCACGCCACCGTATTCGGCGTGCAGGGCGATCTGGCTGTAGACCGCATGGGCGCGCAGGGCCGCGCTGCCGGCCAGGTCGGTGTCATACACCGCCACGCCGGTCTCATCACAGGAAGATTCGATGCCAAGGACTCGCATGCCTGCTATTATGACGCCCCTGCCGTCCCCTCGGGGGACGTGCAGGTCTCACTGCTTTCGAACCGCCGGCCCGTATTCAGGGTTGGCCGCTTGCAGTTTGTCGATTCGCCGCTATAATGTGCGGCTCGCCGGGCGTGACCCGGTTCTACTGTGTCCCGGAGATTCCATGCCCAGCGTCAAAGTCCGCGAGAACGAGCCCTTCGAGTTTGCTCTTCGCCGCTTCAAGCGCACTTGCGAAAAGGCCGGTGTGCTGGCCGAAACCCGCAAGCGCGAGTTCTACGAAAAGCCGACCCAGGAGCGCAAGCGCAAGGCCGCCGCTGCTGTGAAGCGTCAGCTGCGCCGCTCGTCGCGCGACGTCACCAAGCGTCAGCGCCTGTACTGATCGGACGCATCTTCATTGCGGCGGGCCTGCCCGTCGCGATGGAGCCGAAGCCGGCACGCGCGAGCGTCGCCGGCTTTTTGCGTTTCCGGGTTCGGGCATCCGCCCCGCCCCACCTACCACCACGAGGTTCCTCATGAGCATGAAGCAGCAGCTCACCGAAGACATGAAGGCCGCCATGAAGGCGGGCGAGAAGCACAAGCTGGGCGTGATCCGCCTGATCAATGCCGCCATCAAGCAGCGCGAAGTGGACGAGCGCATCGAGCTGGATGACACCGCCGTGATCGCCGTGCTCGACAAGATGGTCAAGCAGCGCAAGGACTCGGTCAGCCAGTACGAAGCGGCCAACCGCGAAGACCTGGCCGAGATCGAGCGCGCCGAGATCGTGGTCATCGAAGCCTACCTGCCGGCCAAGATGGGCGAAGCCGAGATAGTGGCCGCCATCCAGGCCGCCATCGCCGAGACCGGCGCCTCCGGCCCGGCCGACATGGGCAAGCTGATGGGCGCACTGAAGCCCAAGCTCGCTGGCCAGGCCGACATGGGCCTGGTGTCCAAGCTGGTCAAGCAGCAGCTGGCGTAATCCGGCACACGGGGTCGGATCCCTTTCGCAACGCGAAAGGGCTCTGACCCCATTGATGCACCCGCTTCACCGCACCTTCGTTGGCCGCCTGCTACAACCACACCCATGGTTGAACCCGAGCCCAACGTTCCCGTGTCCCTGCACAAGTACCTCAAGCGCCTGCAGGACAGCTTTCCGATGGCGGTGGCCAAGCGCTTCATCGACGTCGACGTGCTGACCCAGGCCGCCTCCGTTTCCTTCTACGCCCTGTTGTCGATGGCACCGCTGCTGGTGCTGCTGCTGTGGCTGACCGCCTCGCTGTACCCGCCGGCCCAGCAGGCACTGATCGACCAGATCAGCTCGGTGGCCGGCAGCAGCGCGGCCACCGTGGCCGAAACCGTCCTGAAGAACGCCGACAACCAGCCCGACGTCGGCTCGCTGGCGGGGCTGTGGAGCACGCTGCTGCTGTTCGTCGGCGCCACCGCCGTGTTCGCGCAGCTGCAGAACGCGCTCAACCTGATCTTCCGCACCAGTGGCGAGCGCCTGGAGGGCATCAAGGCCTGGCTGCGCAAGCGTGTGTTCTCGTTCGGCGTGGTGCTGGCCCTGGGCTTCCTGCTGATCCTGTCGATGACTGCCACCACGGTACTGCAGGTCGCCTTCGCGCAATTGCCCTCGATCCTTCCCGCGCTGGGGTACGTCACCAGCCTGCTGCTGTACGCGGTGGGGTTCGCCTTCATGTACCACTACCTGCCCGACCGCCGCGTGGCGTGGCGCCAGGCCTTCATCGGCGGCGTCATCACCTCGGCACTGTTCGCACTGGGCCGCTACGGCATCGGCGTCTACATCGCCACCGTGGCCCCCGGCAGTGCCTACGGCTCGATGGGCGCGCTGGTGATCTCACTGGTCTGGATCTATTACGCGACCGTGGTCTTCTTCGTTGGCGCGCTGATGACCGCGGTGATCGATGAGCGCCTGCGCGCGCGCCATCACCTGGCCGCCGCCGGCATCGATCCGGCCACCGCCAGCCAGGTGCCCGACAGGGGGTAAACTAGGGCAACCGCCCCGGTTCCGTCGCGTGGTCCTGTACCGCGCCCTGCCCTGTTGCCCATGGCCCGTATCCCCGACGCTTTCATCGACGACCTGCTGGCCCGCACCGACATCGTCGAGGTGGTGGGCAGCCGCGTGCCGTTGAAGCGCCAGGGTAAGGAATACGCCGCACGCTGCCCGTTCCATGACGAGCGCTCGGCCTCGTTCACGGTTTCGCCCACCAAGCAGTTCTATCACTGCTTCGGCTGCGGCGCGCACGGCACCGCGATCAGCTTCCTGATGAACTACGACCGCCTCGAGTTCCTCGACGCGGTGGATGAACTGGCCAAGCGCGCCGGCATGGAAGTGCCACGCAACGAGAATCCGCGCAGCCCGCAGCAGCAGGACGACAGCCGCGAGCTGTATTCGGCACTGGATGCCGCCGCCCGGTTCTTCCAGAAGAACCTGGAAAGCAGCGACAAGGCACGCAGTTACCTCGATGGCCGTGGCGTGGACGAAGAGAACCGCGCGCGCTTCCAGATCGGCTACGCGCCGGACGGCTACAGCGGCCTGCGCGACGCGCTCGGCAAGGACGAGCGGCGCATGAAGCTGCTCGACCGCGCCGGCCTTTTCTCGAAGAACGACCGCGGCCACGTCTACGACAAGTTCCGCGACCGGGTGATGTTCCCGATCTTCGACCGCCGTGGCCGGGTGATCGCCTTCGGTGGCCGCGTGTTCGAGAAGGACGACGGCCCCAAGTACCTCAACTCGCCCGAAACCGCGCTGTTCCACAAGGGCCGCGAACTGTACGGCCTGTGGCAGGTGCGCCAGGCCAACCAGAAGATCGAGCGGTTGATCGTGGTCGAGGGCTACATGGACGTGGTTTCGCTGTTCCAGTTCGGCGTCACCCAGGCGGTGGCCACGCTGGGTACGGCGACCACGCCGGACCACGCCGAGCTGTTGTTCCGCAACGCACCGGACGTGTTCTTCTGCTTCGACGGCGACGCCGCAGGCCGCCGCGCCGGCTGGAAGGCGCTGGAGTCGGTGCTGCCGCGCATGAAGGATGGCCGCCAGGCCTTCTTCCTGTTCCTGCCCGATGGCGAGGACCCGGACACCATCGTGCGCAAGGAAGGCGCCGAGGCCTTCAACGAGCGCCTGAAGCAGGCCACGCCGCTGTCGCAGTTCTTCTTCGATGAACTGACCCGCGAGATCAACCTGGGCACGCTGGACGGCAAGGCGCGCCTGGCCGAACGCGCAAAGCCGATGCTGGCGCAGATTCCCGACGGTGCCTTCGGCGACCTGATGAAGCAGCAGCTGGCGCAGCTGACCGGCCTGGGCGGCACTGCCCAGGCCACGCGCGCGCCGATGCCGCAACGCCAGCCACAGCGGACGATCCAGCCGGTGGCCAAGCGCAGCCTGGTGCGCGGCGCGATCGCCGTGCTGCTGCAGCAGCCGTCGCTGGCGCTGACCCTGGGCGGAAAGCATCACTTCCAGGGCCTGCGACTGCCGGGCGTGGAGCTGCTGCTGGAACTGCTGGGGCTGGTCGAACAGCGCCCGGACATCAGCACCGGCGCCCTGCTGGAACACTTCGACGGCCGCGAGGAACAGGCGTCGCTGCATACGCTGGCCGCTCAGACGCTGCCCGGCACCGAGGCCAGCTGGACCCAGGAACTGCACGATGCCGTGGCCCAGTTGGAGAAACAGCTGCTGGTGCAACGCCTGGAGGAGTTGTTGGCAAAGCAGCGCCAGCAGGGCCTGGATGATACTGACAAATACGAACTGCGCGAGCTGCTGAAGGCGCGCGCCGGACTGCGCCTGTAGCGGCAGACCGTTCTCACGGAGAAGACCATGCTGCTGCGCCTGCCCTGCCTGCTGTTGTTGTCGCTCTGCCTGCCACTGGCGGCCCTGGCCGCAGATGGCCCGCTCAATGAAGTCCGCCCGAGCCTGTATGCCGGCGGCCAGCCCTCCGCCGCACAACTGCGCGAACTTGCCGCGCAGGGCGTGCGCACCGTGATCGACCTGCGCCAGCCCGGCGAGGACCGGGGTTTCGACGAAACCCGCGTCGCCGAATCATTGGGCCTGCGCTACGTGCGCATTCCGGTGGCCGGTGCCGAGGGGCTCGATGCCGCCAACGTGCGCGCCGTGCACCAGGCCCTGCGGCAGAGCCAGGGGCCGGTGCTGCTGCACTGTGCGTCCGGCAACCGCGCCGGCGCCGTGCTCGGCCTGGTCAACGCACGCTACGAACATGCCAGCCCCGAACAGGCCCTTCAGCTGGGCCAGCGTGCTGGCCTGGCCTCGCTGGAAGCCGCCACCCGCCAACGCCTGGCCACGCCGGTCACCTCGCCCTGAACTCTCCGCACCAAGGACTCTGCCCACCATGACCCGCTGGTGGTCGCGCCTGCGACCGGACAACTTCACCCTCGCCCTGCTGTGCACGGTTGGCCTGGCCTCGCTGCTGCCAATGAAGGGCGCCGCCGCCATCGTCCTTGATGACGTCACCACCGTCGCCATCGCCGCGCTGTTCTTCCTGCACGGCGCGCGCCTGCCGCGCGAGTCGATCATTGGCGGCATGCTGCACTGGCGGCTGCACCTGACCATCCTTGCCTGCACCTTCCTCCTGTTCCCGCTGCTGGGGCTGATGTTCAAGCCGCTATCGGGCTGGCTGCTGACCCCGGAGCTGTACCTGGGCGTGCTGTTCCTGTGCACCCTGCCCTCCACCGTGCAGTCGTCCATCGCGTTCACCTCGATGGCGCATGGCAACGTGCCCGCAGCGGTGTGCAGTGCTTCGTTGTCGAGCATCCTCGGCGTATTCCTGACTCCACTGCTGCTGACCGCGCTGGCGGGCACCTCCGGTGGCGTGCACGACCCGCTGCATGCGATCGGCGGCATCATGCTGCAGCTGCTGGTGCCGTTCGTGGCCGGCCACCTGCTGCGGCCGTGGATTGCCGGCTGGGTGGAAAAGCAGCGCGCGCTGCTGCGTTACACCGACCAGGGCACGATCCTGCTGGTGGTGTATTCGGCGTTCGGCGAGGCGGTGACCGAAGGACTGTGGAGCAAGACGCCGCTGCTCTCGTTGCTGGCCGTGGCGGTCGTGGCCGCCGTGCTGCTCGGCATCGCCATGCCGCTGATCACCTTCATCGCCCGCCGCCTGCGCTTCAACCGCGAGGACGAGATCGCCATCGTGTTCTGCGGCTCGAAGAAGAGCCTGGCCACGGGCGTGCCGATCGCCAAGGTGCTGTTCGCCGGCGGCAGCCTCGGCGCGATCGTGCTGCCGGTGATGATCTACCACCAGATCCAGCTGATCGTCTGCGGCGTGATCGCGCAGCGGTATGCGAAGCGCGCGCCCTGATCGGGCACGCGGGTTGTTGCCGGAAACGCCATCCACGCACGGCTTGGATCTACTGTAGAGCCGAGCCTATGCTCGGCTGATCGCCGCCGCTAATCCACGATGGCCGCTGCGATGTCGTGCAGCAACCGCGCGTTACGCTCCACGTCGCTACCTTTTTCACCCGTGGCCACCAGACTGTAGGTCTTGCTGCGGCCCGTCCAGGCAAGCTCCACCCGGGTGTGGCCAACGCCATCAGCACGCTTCCTCAGTTGAGCAGGTACGCCATTGACCGTGGTGTTCTGCGCCTCGGCGATGGCTTCGATGTGCGTGCCCGCAGCGAGGAAGTTGTTCTCGCTGAACTCAACGATGCCGGCACCTTGAAGCCGGTAAAAGCGGGTCAGCCCCGAAGACTTTTCTCCATCCAACGCACCACTGGGCTCCATGCCGATCATCTCGGCTGGGCCCAGGAGACTGCCTTCCAGCCTGCTGGGCGGCTGTGGCAGGCGCTGGCGCAGCTCCGACGCCGAACGCTGACGTCGAGGCAGGGCTGCAAGCATTTGGGCCTGCGTCGGGATACTGCCCTCCGCAACCCGCACCACCCCTTCGGATCGCGCGATGTCAGCACGAAACTGGTGCTTCACCTCTTCAGGTGCGTCCAGGTCCGCCAATCGCACGATGCGGTAGCTGCCCACGCCGGCGGACAACCTTCCCATAGTCGAATCCTTATCCCGCATTGCCATCTGCAGGGCACGTTGGTGCAGCCACCGTCCCACCGGATCGGGATCTGTACCCGACTCGGACGCGTGGGCGGACATCGATATCGCCAATAAGATTGCGATGCAAACAAGCTTATTCATGATGCTCACCACTCCGAAAGTTGGCAGTCGACCGCGCTCGTGGACTGAGTGAATAAGCGCCCGTACAGCACCCATGTGTGATAGCCGTGGACGACCATCCGCTCCGGATCGGAGCCATCCCCCGCGTAGAAGCGCCAGGAGAAGTGCCCGTTGTTGGCTGCACCGAAGACGTGCTTTGGCTCGATGTTCCCCAGCGGGATGTGTCTGGTGACGGCGGACCCTTGGAAGTTACGAAACTGAGGCCGATCGTGGGTAACGGATTCATTGATGAATCCGATACAGTTCGCCCGGCTCAATGCTTTCACTTCCGCTGAAGCATTGCCGGCAAGGCAGGCAACCGCAGCACCCAGAACGATGGGCAGAGAAAAGTGGCTTCTCATTGATTGCTCCACAGAATTGCGAGTGATCTCGCACGTCCTGTGTATCCACTCCGGATCATCCTGCCTGGCAAATCCATCCGCATCTGTGATCCATGACTCGCGGGGAGTCAGCGACGCGGCAAAGCCCTACACCTTGCCCGGTAGATTATTTGGCGCGGCGCAATCCTGGGGGAGGGAAAGCCGAAACCGGATGCACGGGATCAGGAGACCCATCCACGCATGGCGTGGATCTACTGCTGATCGACGTCACCCATGGTCTGGGGTAGATCCACACCATGCGTGGATGGATTGCCTGACGCTACGGATCCACCAGCGTCCCGACGCTCAGTTCCGGCATCCATACCCACAGGTCGTACGGCCGTTCCGCACCGGCAGCGACCCGCGGCCCCGTGGCAACCTGCTCTCGAAGTGGCCGCGCCATGCAACCGCCCGCGCATCCCCACGTCTGACCACGTTGCGCGCCCAACCGTACGCTGTAGATATCCAGGTCCCGCAGCTGCGACGCCATCGGATGCATCTGCATTTCCGACGGCATACCTTGCGGCCTTTGCAGCATGGCGTGCACGTTACCAGTCAGCACCAGCATGCGCGCATTGGCCGGTAGGCCTCGATAGAGCCGCCGCAACTCGGCTGCCATGAGGTCATCGCGTACCTGGTTGCCGCCCTTGCTGGCGTTGACGTCATAGCCAACGACGTCGATCACACGTCCCTGCGACTTCAGCACGCGCAGGCTTTCGATCATTGCCAGCATGTCGCGGCTGCGACGGCCGTCATGCTGGTCATCGCGCAGGGTCCAGAACGCACGCCCGCGCAGATGCTGGCGTGCCATCTCCCCGCCATCGGAAGCCAGGTAATCGCGCAGCGTGGGGGTTTCCCCGCGTGGCAGTTCCAGCGCCAGCAGGACCGGCCCGGTGCGGCTGTAGTCGTCCACCAGCTGCCGCACCAGCAGCGGCGTCTCGCAGGTTCCATGGAATTCGCCCAGCACCAGCAGGCGATGGTCAGCGGCGTATTGGCGGATCTGCGCGGTAGTGTCGTCGGCATGCGCGGTCACGGCCATGCCCAGCGCCAGCATCAGCGCGGTGGTCCAACGGAAGAACGAATGCATCCCTGCTGCTTCCTTTCCCTGGGGTCAGGAACAGCAATGGCGACGCCACTGGAAGAGATCAAGTGTAGAGCCGAGCCCACGCTCGGCTGCTCTTCCAATCCCCCCTCAGCCGAGCATGGGCTCGGCTCTACAGGTGGCGCTTCACAACCAGGGCAGGATCCAGTGGTCGACCAGCAGGAAGGCGAACAGCGCCATCAGGTAGACGATGGAGTAGTAGAACATCTTCATCGAGAACAGCTCATCCGGCGGGTTGAGCATGCGCCAGGCATACCAGAGGAACACCGCGTTGAGCACGATCGCGCCGCCCAGGTAGAACGCACCGCTCATGCCCACCAGGTACGGCAGCAGGCAGACCAGCGCCAGCACCACCGAATACACCATGATCTGCTTGCGGGTATGCACCACGCCGTGGGTCACCGGCAGCATCGGGATCTCCGCCTTGGCGTAATCCTCGCGGCGGAAGATCGCCAGCGCCCAGAAGTGCGGCGGCGTCCAGATGAAGATGATCAGCACCAGCAGCGACGAGTACGCCCAGTCCGACGAGCCCTGCATGCCGGTCACCGCAGCCCAGCCCAGCATCGGCGGCATCGCGCCGGCCAGGCCACCGATGACGATGTTCTGCGAGGTCGCGCGCTTGAGGTACACGGTGTAGATCACCGCGTAGCCGATCAGCGAGGCGAAGGTCAGCACCGCAGTGATCAGGTTCACCCACAGCACCAGGATGGTCATCGACAGCACGATCAGCACGCCGGCGAACACCAGCACCTGCCACGGCTTGACCTTGCCGACCACCAGCGGGCGCCACGACGTGCGTGCCATCTGCGCATCGATGTGCGCATCCAGCAACTGGTTGATCGCGGCGGCCGCCGAAGCGGCCAGCCAGATGCCGAGGAAGCCGAGCAGGCCGGCGCGCACCTGCTCCCAGCTGGGCACGCCCGGAATAGCCAGGACCATGCCGACCAGGGCAGTGAAGACAATGAGGGCGACGACCTTGGGCTTGGTCAGGTCCCAGTACTGGCGGTAGTTAAAAAACATGGAATCAGTCCGGGGCGCGCAGGCGGGCCAGCAGGCTGACCAGCACGAACAACAGGGCAACGGCCACGCCGTTGTGGGCCACGGCCACTTCCAGTGGCAGCGCCAGCTTCACATTGAGGATGCCGAGGGTGACCTGCAGCACCAGCAGCGCGATCAGCGCGCTGGCCCAGCCGCGCATGCTCGGCAACCGGAACAGGCGCACGCCCAGCCACAGCAGGTAGATGGCCACCACCATCGCGAACAGGCGGTGCGCCATCTGGATGGCGATACGGGAAGCACCATCCAGCACGCCACCTTCGTAGTCCACGCCGATGCCACGCCACAGGGTGAAGCCTTCGACGAAGTTGTGCTGCGGCCACCACTGGTTGGCACAGCGCGGGAAGTTGTCCAGCGAGGCACTGCCGCCGCCGCAGGCCAGCGCCGCGTAGTTGGCACTGACCCAGCCGCCCAGTGCGATCTGGGTGACCAGCACCGCCAGGCCGATGCGCAGCAGCCACTTCAGCTTCGGTGCCTCGGCCAGGGTGATCGGCATGTGCGTCGCACGCCAGGCCATCCAGGCCAGCAGGGCGAACATCAGCATGCCGCCCAGCAGGTGGCCCATCACCACGATGGGCTTGAGCAGCAGGGTCACCGTCCACATGCCCAGCAGGGCCTGGAAGATCACCACCGCCAGGGTCAGCAGTGCAGCGCGTGCCAGGTCGATGTTGCTCCAGCGCAGCGCGGCGATCAGCAGGATCGCCTCGCCGATCAGAGCCAATGCGCTGGCGGTGCCATGCCAGCCCATCATGTACAGCGGTATGCCAGCGGCCACCAGCACGCAGGCGGTCACCACTGCCGTGGTTCCAAAGCGGCGCTTGCGCGTGGCCAGCAGGGCCAGGGTCAGGATCTCGATGCCCAGCGCGCCGGCCAGGAAGCGGTGCACCTGCTCACGCCAGGCCTTGTGGGTCTCCAGCGGGCGGATCTCCGCCGCCGGGTGGCCGATGGTCTCTTCCACGTGCTGCGGCCAGGTGGCCTGGCCATAGCAGGTCGGCCAGTCCGGGCAGCTCAGGCCGGCATCGGACAGGCGTACGAACGCGCCGAACATGATCGTGCTCGCGGTCATGATCATGGCGAACCACGCCAGGCGGTGGAAATTGCGGTGCAGCGCCGGACGCGCGGAAAGGCTCATCAAACGGGACTCACTTCAGTTTCAGCAACGTGGCCATGTCCTTGCGCAGGCCACCCAGGTCACTGCCGGGGGCATGGCGCATGATCACGAAGCCGTTCGGATCGATCACGTAGACCGGCAGTCCCGCCGGATCATCGACGCCCGGCAACGCCGCGCGCAGGGCTGGCGACGGAGCCAGCGGCCGCAGCGCGGGCAGCGAGGCGATCGACGCCGGTGGCGTACCCAGCCACAGGATCTCGACATTATCGGCGTTATGGCCGAACAGCTGCCACACCTTGCCCAGCCCCTGCGACAAAGTGACGCACTGCGCGTCGCAGGCACCGGCCGGCGCCACCAGCAGGCGCCAGGTGCGGGCTTCGGGGTTCCAAGGATAGGGCTGGCCACTGGCCAGGGTCGGCGCCTGCTGGCGCAGATCGACCGGCGGCTTCAGCAGCTGTCCCGCATTGCGGTGGCCGGTGGGCTGCCAGCCGGAGAAGCGCAATACCGCGGCCAGCGCCATCGCCCCGAAGAACACGGCAAACAGCAGCACCAGGGTCCGGCGGCCGGAGCCGCGCGCCTGCGGGGACGTAGCAGTGTTCATGCGGGGCATTTTCTCATGGTTGGGTAAACGATGCCGGTAGTGCCGGCCGCTGCCCGGCATCCAGGAATCCGGGGATTGCTGGCCAGCGGCCGGCACTACCGGGCGATGGGCCGTCTCCTGCGCCGCTCCAGCACCAGCGCCACCACCAGCACGGTCAGGGCCAGGCCGAACCACTGCACGGCGTAGCCCAGGTGTCGCTGAGGCGGCAGCGTGTTCGGCAGCAGGTCCAGATCGCGCTCGTCGCCGAAGGGCAGCGCCGGGTCCAGTCGCAGGACCCGCTCGGGCAGCGTTGGCAGGCCCAGCGCTGCGGCGAGGCCCTCGGCCGGCAAGCGGCTGGCCAGCCAGCGCCCGGCCTCACCGGTGGCGGAGAACGCCGGGCCCAGTACCAGCCCCGCCGAAGGCGGTGGCGCCAGCAACCCGCGCACCGCCACCGGCGAAGGCGGCGCCGGTATGTCCGGCAGCGTGCGATCCGGCGGCAGCGCGCGCCAGCCAAGATCGACCAGCAGCACGCTGCCTTCGTCACTGCGGAACGGGCGATAGATCTTTACGCCGGCACGGCCATGCCGGGTCTGGTTGTCCAGCAGCACCACGCCAGGCAGGAAGCGGCCGTGGTCGGCCACACCGTGCAACGCGCCGGGGGCTGCCAGGGCCTGCGCCAGCGGCAGCGCCTGAGCCACCGCTGGCCCCTGCGCATCCAACATTGACTGTTTGGCATGCATGCGCTGCAGCTGCCACAGCCCCAATGCAGTGAAACCGGCCATCGCCAGCACGGCCAGCAACCATCCGATCACGCGTGTGTGCTGGCGCATCATGACAAGTCCGCGCAAACGCGGTCAGATAGGCGCACCCACCCTGCCCTCGAGCCGCGCATGAGTGATTCGCTGAAGACCCTGCTGGTAATCGCGTTTCTGATCGTCATCGTCTGGAACCTGGGCGCCGGCCTGTATTACCTGCTGGTCGACCGCGGCCAGACCAAGCGCACGGTCAACGCACTGACACGTCGCATCGCGGTGTCGGTGGCGTTGATCGTACTGGTGATCGTGAGCATCTACATGGGCTGGATCAAGCCGCACGGCGTCGGCGGCTGAGGCCACCGATGCGTGCGTGGTCAAAGCACGTAGACGAACAGGAACAGCATCAGCCACACCACGTCGACGAAGTGCCAGTACCACGCGGCCGCTTCGAAACCGAAATGGTTGTCGCGGGTGAAGTGTCCCTTGGCCGAACGCAGCCACATCACGATCAGCATGATCGTGCCCAGCAGCACGTGCGCGCCGTGGAAGCCGGTCAGCATGAAGAATGTCGAACCGTAGATACCCGAACCGAGCGTCAGGTTCAGCTCCTTGTAGGCGTGGATGTACTCCTCCGCCTGCAGGGTCAGGAAACCGAGGCCGAGCACCACGGTCAGGCCCAGCCAGATCAGCAGCTGGCGGCGGTTGCCGGCCTTCAGCGCGTGATGGGCGATGGTCAGGGTCACGCCGGAGGTGAGCAGGATCAGCGTATTGATCAGCGGCAGGCCCCACGCCGGGATGGTCTGGAAGGCACCACCGATCGCCGCCGGGCCATTGGTCGGCCATCCGGCGGAGTAGCCCTGCCAGAGCAGCTCGTTGGTCATCACCCCGCGGCCTTCGCCACTGAGCCACGACAGGCCCAGGTTGCGGGTGTAGAACAGCGCGCCGAAGAAGGCGCCGAAGAACATCACCTCGGAGAAGATGAACCAGATCATCCCCATCCGGAACGAGCCATCGACCTGGTGGTTGTAGTTGCCGGCCTGCGATTCGCGCACCACGTCGCTGAACCACCAGAACAGGGTCAACACCAGCATCGCGATGCCGATGTAGAACGTCCAGCGCCCCCAGCTGGCATCGTTGAGCCAGCTGGCCACGCCCACCATGGTCACCATCATCGCGATGGACCCCACGAAGGGCCATTTGCTCTGGGCCGGGACGAAGTACACGTTGGCGTCGGTCGGTGTCTGTGCCATGTCGGTATCCGGGTCAGGGTGCGGCGTGCGCGCCGTCCGGGGTGGCGGCCGGGGCCAGCCGATCGGACAACGCGTCGTTGCGGTAGAAGGTGTAGGACAAGGTGATCGTCTTGATTTCCGGCGGCAGGTCCGGATCGACGATGAAGCGCACCGGCATGTCGCGCTTCTCGCCGGCCTGCAGCGTCTGCGCGGTGAAACAGAAGCACTCGGTCTTGCTGAAGAAGCCCGACGCGCGGGCCGGCGCCACCGAAGGCACCGCGCTGCCAACGACTGCCTGCTGGCTGTCGTTGCGGGCGAAGTACAGCGCCTCGTTGAGTTCGCCGGGCACCACGTCCATGGTCAGCTGCTCGGGATGGAACGACCACGGCAGGCGCGAATTGACGCCGCCATCGAACTCCACCCGCACGGTGCGCTTGCCAGCTGCAGCACCCGTACTGGCTTCACCACCCGGGCCGCGTTCCAGGCGTACGCCGAATACCTTTTCGCAGGCAATGCGGTACAGCGGCACCAGCGAGAAGGTCAGCAGGAAGACGGCCACTGCCACGCCGATCAGGCGCGGCAGCCCGGCACTGGGTGACCGCGTGCTGGCCGGTGCCTCGCTCATCGGCCGATCACCCCGCTGAGGATGAAGCCGACGTAGACCAGCACCGCGATGGCGCCGACCCACATCGCCGTGCGCCGGGCACGCTGGCGCTGCTGTTCGATGCCATTGCTCTGGCTGTCGCTCTGGTAGAGCCGACCGCTGGTCGGCTGCTCTTCGTAGTTGTAGAGCCGAGCCATGCTCGGCTGCTTTTCGTCAGCCGGGCATGGCTCGGCCCTACAGGTCTGCAGTGGGCTCTCGTTATGCATGCCCCACCTCAATGCGTGATGTCGTCATGCGCCAGATCCCCCGGACGGATGGTCGGCGGCGTGGTGAAGGTGTGCGCCGGTGCCGGCGATGGCAGCGTCCACTCCAGCCCGCGTGCACCTTCCCAGCTGCGTGCTTCGGCCTTCTCGCCGTTGCGCAGCGAGGACAGCAGGATCGCGGCCATCATGAACGGCGTGACGAACATGCCGAACGCACCGATCGAGCTGATCAGGTTCCAGTCGGCAAACGCTACGCTGTAGTCCGGAATGCGACGCGGCATGCCGGCCAGGCCGAGGAAGTGCTGCGGGAAGAACAGCAGGTTGACGAACACGATCGACCACCAGAAGTGCACCTTGGCCCACTTCTCGCTGTACATCCGTCCCGTCCACTTCGGCCACCAGTAATACACCGCCGCGATCAGCGCGAACACCGCGCCGGTCACCAGCACGTAGTGGAAATGCGCAACCACGAAGTAGGTGTCGTGGTACTGGAAGTCGGCCGCCACGATCGCCAGCATCAGGCCGGAGAAGCCACCGATGGTGAACAGGATGACGAAGGCCACCGACCACAGCATCGGCGCCTCGAACGTCAGCGAGCCCCGCCACATGGTGCTGACCCAGTTGAACACCTTCACGCCGGTCGGGATCGAGATCAGCATGGTGGCGAACATGAAGTAGATCTCGCCGCCCAGGGGCATGCCCACGGTGAACATGTGGTGGGCCCAGACGATGAACGACAGGAACGCGATCGCGGCGGTGGCGTACACCATCGCCTGGTAGCCGAACAGCGGCTTGCGGCTGAAGGTCGGGATGATCTCGCTGACCACGCCGAAGGCGGGCAGGATCATGATGTAGACCTCGGGATGGCCGAAGAACCAGAAGATGTGCTGGTACATCACCGGGTCACCGCCACCGGCGGCATTGAAGAAGCTGGTGCCGAAGAACTTGTCGGTCAGCAGCATGGTCACCGCACCGGCCAGCACCGGCATCACCGCGATCAGCAGGAAGGCGGTGATCAGCCAGGCCCAGCAGAAGATCGGCATCTTCAGCAGGTCGATGCCCGGCGCGCGCATGTTCAGCACGGTGGCGATGATGTTGATCGCACCCATGATCGAGCTGATGCCGGCCACGTGGATGGCGAACACGCTGAAGGCCACGTTGTAGCCGCCCTGCAGCGACAGCGGCGGATACAGCGTCCAGCCACCGGCCGGTGCACCACCCGGCAGGAACAGCGTCAGCAGCAGCAGGCTGAAGGCCACCGGCAGCAGCCAGAACGACCAGTTGTTCATGCGCGGCAGCGCCATGTCCGGCGCACCGATCTGCAGCGGGATCATCCAGTTGGCAAGGCCGACGAACGCCGGCATCACGCCGCCGAAGATCATCACCAGCGCATGCACGGTGGTCATCTGGTTGAAGAACTCGGGCTTGACGAACTGCAGGCCCGGCTGCGCCAGCTCGGCGCGGATCACCACGCTCATCGCCGCACCGATGATGAACATGATGAAGCTGAAACCCAGGTACAGCGTGCCGATGTCCTTGTGGTTGGTCGAGAAGAACCAACGCTCGAAGAAGCTCTGGTGGTGATGGTGATCGTCGTGCCCAACTGCCGAGTGCGCCATTGCAAAACACCTCTCAGAATCGGTTGTCACCACGGCCGCGAGCGGCCGCGGGCTTTACATCACGCGCCGCTGGCCGCAACCGCAGGTGCGTTGCCGGCTTCGGCAGCAGCAGGTGCCGCCGGTGCTTCGCCCGCAGGGGCAGCCGGTTCTGCAGGTGCCGCAGGGGGGGCGGGCTCGGCCGGCGGTGCAGGCTTGCGCTGCGCCAGCCACTGCTTGAAGTCCTCCTTGGACACCGCCTCGACCACGATCGGCATGAAGCCGTGGTCCTTGCCGCACAGCTCGGCGCACTGCCCGCGGTACACCCCGGGCTGCTCGATGCTGGTCCAGGCTTCGTTGATGAAGCCGGGGATGGCGTCCTGCTTCCAGCCCAGCGCCGGTACCCACCAGGCGTGGATCACGTCGTCGGAGGTGATGACGAAACGCACCTTGGTATCGACCGGCAACACCAGCCGGTTGTCGACGTCCAGCAGGTAGTGCGGATGGCTTTCACGGGTCGGCACGATGCCACTTTGCCGCACGCGGTCGGACTCGCGGTCCAGGCGACTGGTGAAGGTGACGTTCTCCCCGAGGTATTCGTACTTCCACATCCACTGGTAGCCGGTGACCTTGACCGTCATCTCGGCATCGCGGGTGTCGTACATCTTGATCAGGTTGGCCGTGGCCGGCCACGCCATCACGATCAAGATGATCACCGGGATCACCGTCCAGATGATCTCGGCCTTGGTGTTATGGCTGAAGGTGGCGGCGACCGCGCCCTTGGATTTGCGGAACTTGAAGATGGCGTAGGCCATCGCGCCGAACACGATGACGCCGATCACCGTGCAGATGATCAACGAAAGGTTGTTCGATTCCCAGGCCAGGCGCGAGGTCTGGGTCACCCCCTTGCCCATGTTCAGCTGCCACGGCTTGGGATCGGCCGCCTGGGCCCAGGCCAACGCCGGCATCAGTCCCCCGGTCGCCAGCACTGCGGCAACCGCGTTCACGCACTTCGTGCCCCACCTGCTGCTTTGCTTCATTGCCTAGACCCTTAGCGTCGTCGGTTGCCGCCATCGCTGGCGGCGAGCAAGCTTTCAAGTGTCTCTGCGAGCGTCTGGCGTTCGGCCGGCGCGAGGAAACTCCCCACCTCCACCTGCCGGCCGCTGGATGCCAGCCGGACCCTCTCATCGTCGGTGAGCAGGCGCACCCAGTGCGGGTGGGCCCGGAACACCGGCGATCCACCGGGTACGGGGATGACCTCCACGTACGCCGGCACTACCCGGATCTCCTCCTGCCGTTCACCGCTGCGCCACAAGGCACGCAGCGCCGCCGCCAGCACCAGGCTGTACAGCAGCGCGAACAGGGGGGCGAATGCATTGCCGGCCCACCACCCGAGGGCGGACACCAGCCACATCGCACCCGACAACACGGTGAACAACAGGACGAACTGCCGGGCATCGAGCGCCCGTGGGGGACGCAGCCGCAGCTGCGTACCTGACCCATCCGGAGCTGGAAGCACCTCGATCATGTCGCAACCGCGTTCCTGCCGCGGGAAACGTCTCGATGGTAGCCCCGCCCTCTCGCCGGTAGCAAGGGTGCATTCACACTTTTTCCGATGCTGCAACACAGCATGCGGTCGGCGGCACGGATGACGAATTCAGCACAAACATCGCCGGGTTTGCTGAACACGCCGAATCCACCACCGTTAGTGGCTATCAGCCCTTCATGAAGGTGTCTGCGTGGCACTTCCGAAGGCCTCAAAAATGATTAAAATCGCCAAGTTTTCCACTGGCCGGACCGGCATGAACGCACCTTCCTCCTCCCCTGCCGCCCACGACGCCCCGCGTCCGGGCGCGCTGCTGTCGCCGGAACTGCCGGCGCCCCCCAACCCGTTCCGCCAGGCCATCACCGATGCCTGGTTGAAGGACGAGGCCAGCCACGTCCGCGAGCTGCTGGCGCAGGCGCGCCTGCCCGCCGAGGAACAGGCCAGGGTGCAGGCGCTGGCCGCCGACCTGGTCGGCCGCGTGCGCGTGCGTGCCAAGGACCAGGGCGCGATCGAAGCCTTCATGCGCCAGTACGACCTGGGCAGCGAGGAAGGCGTGCTGCTGATGTGCGTGGCCGAAGCGCTGCTGCGTATTCCGGACCAGGACACCGCCGACAAGCTGATCCGCGACAAGCTGGCCGATGCCGACTGGGAAAAGCACCTGGGCGGCAGCGACTCGGTGCTGGTCAATGCCTCCACCTGGGGCCTGATGCTGACCGGCAAGCTGGTGCAGATGAACGACGCCACGCGCGCCGATGCGCCCAGCGCATTCAAGCGCCTGGTCGGCCGCGTCGGTGAGCCGGTGGTGCGCCTGGCCGTGCGCCAGGCGATGAAGATCATGGGCCACCAGTTCGTCATGGGCCGCACCATCAGCGAAGCGCTGGCGCGCTCGCACAAGGGCGACAACGCCAGCTACCGCTACTCGTTCGACATGCTCGGCGAAGGCGCGCTGACCATGAAGGATGCACTGCGCTACCTGGAAGATTACCGTCGCGCGATCCACGCCATCGGCGGTGATCACAAGGCCCGCGGCGGCCGCCCGGACGGCGACGTCAACAACGCTCCGGGCATCTCGATCAAGCTGTCGGCGCTGTACCCCCGCTACGAGCACGCCAAGCGTGAGCGCGTGCTGAAGGACTTGGTGCCGGGCGTGCTGGAACTGGCACAGCTGGCCAAGAGCTACGGCATCGGCTGCACCGTCGACGCCGAAGAGTCCGACCGCCTGGAACTGTCGCTGGACATCATCGAGCAGGTGTTCTCCGACGCCTCTCTGGCTGGCTGGGATGGCTTCGGTGTGGTCGTACAGGCCTACCAGAAGCGCACGCCGTACACAATCGACCACCTGGCCGACATGGCACGCCGTGCCGGTCGCCGCCTCCAGGTGCGCCTGGTCAAGGGCGCCTACTGGGATGCCGAGATCAAGCGTGCGCAGATCGAAGGCTACCCGGGCTACCCGGTGTTCACCCGCAAGCAGAACACCGACGTGTCCTACCTGGCCTGCGCCAAGCGGCTGTTCACCCATGCGGACGCGATCTACCCGATGTTCGCCACGCACAACGCGCACACGATCGCGGCCGTGCGCAGCATCGCCAACGGCGGCGTGTACGAGCACCAGAAGCTGCACGGCATGGGCGACGACCTGTACGCCGAAGTGGTGCCGGCCGACCGCTTGAACCTGCCCTGCCGCGTGTACGCCCCGGTCGGTTCGCACGAGGACCTGCTGCCGTACCTGGTGCGCCGCCTGCTGGAAAACGGCGCCAACTCCAGCTTCGTCAACCGCATCACCGACGAGCGCGTGCCGATCGCCGACCTGATCCGCGATCCGGTCGAGATGGTCGCCTCGTTCGAATCGATTCCGCATCCCAAGATCCCGCTGCCGGTTGACCTGCTGCGCAGCCAGAACCACGACAGGAAGAACTCCATGGGCGCCAACCTCGCCAACGACAACGAACTGCGCGCCCTGGCCGAGCAGCTCAACGCCGCCGTGAAGCCGTGGCAGGCCTCGCCGCTGGTACCGGGTGCCAACCCGGCCGGCGCCGCGCTGCCGGTGACCAACCCGGCCGACACCCGCGAGGTGGTCGGCCAGTGGCTGGCCGCCGATGCCGCCACCGTGCAGAAGGCCCTGGCCAACGCCGTGGCTGCGCAGCCGGCCTGGAACCGCACCCCGGCCGCCAGCCGCGCCGCCATCCTCGAGCACGCCGCCGACCAGCTGGAGGCGCGCATGCCGGAGTTCATGGCGCTGTGCGTGAAGGAAGCCGGCAAGAGCCTGCCCGACAGCATCGCCGAAGTGCGGGAAGCCGTGGATTTCCTGCGCTATTACGCCAAGCAGGCACGCGAGCAGTTCAGCCACGCCGAGAAGCTGCCCAGCCCGACCGGCGAGTCCAACGAACTGCAGCTGCATGGCCGCGGCGTGTTCGTCTGCATCAGCCCGTGGAACTTCCCGCTGGCGATCTTCCTGGGCCAGGTCGCCGCTGCCCTGGCCGCCGGCAACAGCGTCATCGCCAAGCCGGCCGAGCAGACCAACCTGATCGGCTACTACGCGGTGAAGCTGCTGCACGATGCCGGCGTGCCGGCCGAGGTGGTGCAGTTCCTGCCGGGCGACGGCGCCACCGTGGGTGCGGCGCTGACCGCCGACCCGCGCGTGGCCGGCGTGGCCTTCACCGGCTCCACCGAGACCGCCCGTGCGATCAACCGCGCGATGGCCGCGCGTGACGCCGCCATCGGCGTGCTGATCGCCGAGACCGGCGGCCAGAACGCCTTCATCGCCGACTCCTCGGCGCTGCCGGAACAGCTGGTCAAGGACGCGATCGGTTCGGCCTTCACCTCCGCTGGCCAGCGCTGCTCGGCCGCGCGCGTGCTGTTCGTGCAGGACGACATCGCCGACAAGGTGATGACCATGCTGGCCGGCGCGATGAAGGAGCTGAAGGTTGGCAACCCGGGCCTGCTGTCTACCGACGTCGGCCCGGTGATCGATGCCGACGCGCTGAAGATCCTCCAGGACCACGCCGAGCGCATGGACCGCGAAGCGCGCCTGATCGCCGCCGCCGAGCTGTCCGCCGAAGCCGCCAATGGCACCTTCTTCGCACCGCGCGCGTATGAACTGAAGGACTTGGGCCAGCTGCAGAAGGAAGTCTTCGGTCCGGTCCTGCACGTAATCCGCTGGAAGGGCGACCAGCTCGACGCGGTGATCGACCAGATCAACGCCACCGGCTACGGCCTGACCCTGGGCGTGCATTCGCGCATCGACGAGACCGTTGACCGCATCAGCAACGGCGTCCATGTCGGCAACGTGTACGTCAACCGCAACCAGATCGGCGCGGTGGTCGGCGTGCAGCCGTTCGGCGGCCAGGGCCTGTCCGGCACCGGCCCGAAGGCCGGCGGCCCGCACTACCTGCTGCGCTTTGCCACCGAAAAGACGGTGACGGTGAACACCACCGCCGCCGGCGGCAACGCCTCGCTGCTGACCCTGGGCGACTGATCGCCTGCTTGGTGCGGTAAACAAGAAACCCCGCGAATGCGGGGTTTCTTGTGTTTTGCTTCCTGTAGCGCCGGGCCCATGCTCGGCTTTTCCGGCGCAGCCGAGCGTGGGCTCGGCTCTACAGGAATTCAGGTGCCGTCGTGGCCTCGGCCCGCATCAGATTGCGCCAGTGCCCGAGAGCAACAAGTGCATTGACCCAGAAACCGATGTACAGGATCGAGGTCAGGTGCAGGCCACGGCTGTAGTACAGCGGCACTGCAACGGTGTTTACCAGCAGCCAGACCCACCACGACTCCAGCTTGCGCCGCATCATCAGGATCTGCGCGATCACGCTCAGCACCAGTACCGCCGAATCGATGTACGGCGCATAGGCATTGGTCAGTCGGGTCAGCATCCAGCCGTAGCCGAAGGTGGCCACTACCGCCAGCGGCGCCAGCCAGGCCCAGGCACGCGGCCGCAATGAAGTAATCGGCAACGGCGCACCATGATCGCCGCGCAGCCACTGCCACCAGCCCAGCACGCTGATCGCGATGAAGAAGAACTGCAGCACCATGTCCGCGTACAGGTGCGAGCGTTCGAACACCGCCGCGAACAGCGCGCAGCCTACGATGCCCAGCCACCAGGTGTGCACGTTGTTGCGGCCGGCCAGCAGGATCGAGCCGGCGACGGCGATGTTGGCGGCCAGCTCCAGCTGGAAGTTCGGGTCGGACAGGTTCATGGCGCTATTGTCGTGGATCCACGCGCTGCGTAGACAACCCGGTAGATCCTCGCCATGCGTGGATGGAAATCAAGGCCGCACGCGCACCAGCAATCGCTGGCTTTCTCCGCTTCCCCAGCGTCCTGGCTGCAGGCCGGTTGAAGAGAGCAACGGCGCAAGCCAGTCAGGCGGAACGATGTCCCAGATCACGCCACCGAACGGATGCGGCCATGGCGTTCCCTGAGGATTCGGCGAATGCAGGAACAACGCACTCTGACCGGTATCCGGCGCCAGCGTCACCCAACACTGCACATGCTCCCGCCCGCTCGACGCAACCCGTTCAAGCAGCCGTAGGAGCCCTGCGGCAACGGCGATGCGATCACTGATATGGCGATTGCCGCGCCCCATCCAGTCAAGATGCGTGTGCCAGTAGTCGAACCATTCCGACTCCAACACGCGATCCAGAGTCGCGTTCGCCTTGGCCTCTTCCCGAGCCCAGTATCGGATCATCCGCTTCTGGTAGCGACGATCAACCATTTTGTATTCGCCTGCACTGCGTAAATCCCGGCAAGGTGGCAGGCACTCCCAATAAAGTCACGAGCCGGAAGCGTCATCCATGCATAAAAAAAAGGCCCCGCCTGCGCGGGGCCCTCCGTGTCCTGCTTCAGGCAATCGCCCGAATCAGAACTTGTACTGCATCGACGCCGCCAGCACGTCGCCGCTCACCTTGTACTTGCCGGTCACGGTGTTGGCAGTGGCCGAGGTCGAGGTGATGTTCGGATCCTTGGTGAACAGGTGGGTGTAACCCACGCTGTATTCCATCTTGTCCGAAGCGGCGTAGGTCAGGCCCAGCGACAGCCACTTGCGGGTGGTGTCCGGCACGCGCACGTCACGGTGGGCGTCGGTGGTCGGGGTCTGGTCGTACGCCAGGCCGCCACGCAGGGTCAGCTTGTCGTTCACGCGGAAATCGGTACCGATCGACGCGAAGGTGGTGTCGCGGTAGTGGAACGGCAGCACGCTGTCCGGCTGGTTGGAGTCATAGTCGACGGTGACCTGGTCGAACTTGCTCCACGCCGTGCGCGTGACCTCGGCCATGATCTGCCACTGGTCGTTCACGCGGTGGGTGAAGCCCATGGTGGCGCTGGCCGGCAGGGTGATGGTGGCGCGGCCGTTGCTGTCGATGAAGGTACCCGGGGCGGCAGTGGCCAGGAAGGCGGCAGCGTTCTGCGGGATGGTGAAGTCGGCCTTGCCGTCGGTGATCTTGTGCTCGACCTTCGAGCGGTAGCTGAAGGCGATGTTGGTGCCTTCCACCGGGGTGACCGTCATGCCCAGGGTGTAGCCGACCGACACTTCGTCGCCCTTGATGCGCAGGTAGCCATCGGCGGTGCCCGGCGAGAAGCCGAGCTGGGCGGCCTGGCGTGCAGCGGCCTGCGACGCCGCCGCAGCCTGGGCTGCGGTGCCGCCTGCAGCCAGCACACGCGCCGCAGCGGTGCGCTGGGCCGTGGCGTTGATCGCGGTGCCGGTATCGACAGCGCTGGTCAGGTCGACGTTCAGGCGCTCGGCGAACACCGAAGCACCGAACGACAGGTACGGGTTGACGTCGTAGGAGAACGCCACGCCCAGGTCGATGGCCTGCAGCTCGGTCTTGACGCCGTTGTAGCGGCCGACCCAGTCGCGGTCGTATTCGGTCTTGAAACCGAACGGCACGGTCAGCGAAGCACCGAAGTGCATGTTGTCGTTCTCGCCGAACGGCACGTGGAAGTACGCGGCCGGAACCGGGGCGATCATGCCGGCGTCGCCGCCGTTGCCACCGGAAATCGGCGCGCCGTTGCCGTACTGGCCCTGGCCGCGGAACTTGGCGCCGAAGCTGATGGCGCTGACGTCGCCCTGGACCAGGGTGCCGTCGAGCAGGCGCATGGAGGCCGGGTTGGTGGCGATGACCGAGGCGTCACCTTCGGTCGAGGTGGAGCCGGCGAACGCGCGGCCCAGGCCCTTGGCGCTGTTTTCCTTCAGCTGGAAGGCGGCAGCATTGGCATCGGCGGCGGCCAGCGCACCGGCAACGCCGACGGCCAGCAGGGTCAGTCGGGCAATGGTGGAAGCGGTTTGCATCGTAGTTCTCTCTCTCCGGTAAGCGGTGATGGTGCTCTGAGTGCGCCTGCGCCCGCCGGGTCCTGGGACCCATCGGAGCGCGCCGGATTCCCCTCCCGACATACGACGCCGTATGCGAGTATTACCCAGACCTGTTAATGAAACAATAACAGCGCAGGCGGTTTTTTCGTCTCAAAAGCTGAACAGGACCATCCCCACCGAAAGTGGCCGCACGCTAGGCTATTGGCATGTTCGTCTCGCTCCCGTCCCGCAAGAAGGCGGCCCTGCGCTGGGCCACGCCCGTGCTGTTCGCGTCATTGTGGCTGGCATTCCTGTGGTCGATCTCGCGTCCGGACGATGCCCGCGGCAGCCTCTGGCTGGACTGGGGCGCCCTGTCCACCGGTCTGACCCACCCGCTGGACTGGTGGGCGACCCTGCAGGACGGCAGCGTGCTGCGCCTGTTCACCGCCCTGTTCCTGCACGCCGACTGGTCACATCTGCTGGGCAACCTGGTGTTCCTGCTGATCTTCGGCCTGCCCGCCGAGCGGGTGCTGGGGCCGTGGCGGCTGCTGCTGCTGTTCCTGGTCGGCGGCGCAGTGTCGAACCTGGTCGCGATCTACACCATGGGCAGCCCGGACCAGATCATCATCGGCGCCAGCGGCGCGGTGTCGGCCCTGATCGGCGCCTATCTGGCCCTGTTCCCGGGCGCGCGGCTGGGCGTGGTGATCCCGCTCGGCCTGTTCCTGGAGTTCGTGCGCGCGCCGGCCTATCTGTTGATCGGCGTCTGGGCGGCACTGCAGGTGGTGTTCGCCCACATCGGCCCCAGCTTCGGCATGGTGGCCTGGTGGGCGCACATCGGCGGCTTCGTGTTCGGCGTGGTGTACGGGGTCTACGTGCGGGCGGCCATCGCCCGCCGCCTGCGCAAGCGCCACGGCTTCTGACGCCGGGTAGTGCCGGCCGCTGGCCGGCTCCACGCTCACCGGCCGGTTCGTAGCGTCGAGCGTGCTCGATTCCTTCATCGATATGGATCTGCTCCGTCCGCGATGATGCTGAATGCGTCACTCGCGACTGACCACCAACGTGTTGTGGTGGGTATCGAACAGCAGCGTAGCGCCGTCATCCAGCACCACGAAGTACTCAAAGAACGGCAACTCGCCGAGCAAAGGAATCAGTTCACTTGCCTGCAGAGTCCAGATCGGCCACGGCAATGCGCGCTCATCTGACGCTACCAAGCAGATTTCGCCGTTCACTTCCGCCAGCAGTTTCGCCAAGCAGGAAAGGCCTTCATCGCTGCCGTCGTATAGGATCGTCTGATCAGCCGACGCTTTGCCGGTCCACCAATAGACGAGGCACGGATCAATTCCATGGCGACTCGCCAAGGATTCCAGCAAGCCAGTGGCACGGTCAATCGGCAGCGGATCGCGACCAAGCAGTTGGCTGATCGTGGTCGCGAGGTTCGAATCATCCATGGACCGATTCTATCGGGCGACACCTCGGCTGCGCCGCCTTCCGGATGAACGGGGCGTCCGCCGGGCACGGCCCGGCGCTACCTCACGGCTTCGCCGGGGCCGGTGCGGGCTTTGCTTCCGGCTTTGCTTCCGGCTTAGGTTCGACCTTCGCTTCGGGCTTCACCGCAGCGGCCTTCGCGGCCTCGGCGGCATCCGCCTTCGCGGCCTCGGCCTTCAACCGTGCGGCCACCGAACCGGGGTTCTTCAGCTCGGCCAGCGCGTCGTTGATCGGGCCGTCGCCCGGCAGCACCGCACCGGCGTGGTAGCCCTCGGTGCCTTCGTCATCGCCGCGCAGATGGCCCGGCAGTGTCGCTTCGCTGTAATCGCTCAGGCTGGCCGGCAGGGCATCCTCCGCCGGAGTGGCGGCGGGCTTCAACTCAACATCCGGCACGATGCCGGTGGCCTGGATCGACTTGCCGCTGGGCGTGTAGTAGCGCGCGGTGGTCAGCTTCACCGAATCGCCGTTGTCCAGCGGCAGCACGGTCTGCACCGAGCCCTTGCCGAAGGTGCGGCTGCCCACCACGCGTGCGCGCTTGTTGTCGCGCAGCGCGCCAGCCAGCACTTCCGAGGCGCTGGCCGAACCGGCATCGGCCAGCACCACCACCGGTGCGCCCTTCAGCAGGTCGCCCGGGGTCGCGTCGAACCGGGCATCGCTGATGCTGATGCGGCCGCGGGTGCTGACGATGTTGCCCTTGTCGAGCAGATCGTCGGCCACCTGCACCGCAGCGGTCAGCAGGCCACCCGGGTTGCTGCGCAGATCCAGCACCAGGCCCTTGAGCTGGCCACCGGACTGCTTCTGCAGCTGCTGCACGTGCTTCTGGAAGTCCGAGCCGGTATCGGCCTGGAAGGTGCTCAGGCGGATATAGCCATAGCCCGGCTCGAGCAGGCGGCTGCGCACGCTGGTCACGCGGATGGTCTGGCGAGTCAGGCTGACATCGAACGGCTTCGGCTTGCCGTCACGCACGATGGTCAGCACCACCTTGCTGCCGGCCGGGCCGCGCAGCGGTTCACTCGCATCGATCGCGCTGATCGGCTTGCCGTCGATGGCGATGATCAGATCGCCGGCAAGGATGCCGGCCTTGGCTGCCGGCGTGTCGTCGATCGGCGCGATCACCTTCATGCTGGCGTTGTCCGGCTGCTGCTGCAGCTCCACGCCGATGCCCTCGTAGGCACCGTTGGCCTGCTCGTCGAAGGCCTGCGCGTCTTCCTTGTTGAAGTAGGTGCTGTGCGGATCAAGGTCGAGCAGCAGGCCACGCACGGCTGACTGCATCAGCTTCTTGTCATCGACCGGGTCGACATAGGCGGCGCGCACCGCGTTGTACACGGCCACGAAACGGCGGATTTCCTCCAGCGGCACCTTCGAGGTCACCGCCTCCTCGCTGTTCGCTGCCTGCCCGCTGGTTTCCTGGCTCGGGGCGGGCGCGGTCTGCTGCGCCCAGGACAGCGCTGGCAACAGGGCCAGCAAGAGGGTGGCGGTACGGGTTGCGCGCATGGATCACTCCTGTCGACGGTGGCATGGTGCCCAAGGCACATGCACCGATTATGCGCGAAGCACAGCTAAATTCCCGTTGAATCCGGCCCGCATCCGGCGGGCCAGGATTCAGCGCCGCTGCAGCCAGCTGTCCGGGTTGACCGGCTGCCCGCCACGGCGCAGCTCGAAGTACAGCGCGGTGACGCCCTGGCCGCCGGAATTGCCGACCTTGGCCACGGCATCGCCGCGGCTGACCCGCGCGCCAGCATCCTTCAGCAGGGTGTCGTTATGCGCGTAAAGGCTCATGTAGCCGTTGCCGTGGTCGACGATCAGGATCATGCCGTAGCCGGTCATCCAGTCGGAGAACACCACGGTGCCATCGGCCACGGCCGTGACCGTGCTGCCGGCTGGCGCGCCGATCAGCACACCGCTGCTGGTGCGCCCATCGGGCAGCTTGCCGCCATAGCGGGCCAGCAGGTTGCCGGACAACGGCCACCCCAGGCCGCCGACCTTCGGCGCCGGTGCCGACGCCACCGCAGGTGGAACCTTGGTGGGCGGCGGTGGACGGCCCTGCGCGGCGGCCTGGCGTGCGGCGCGCTCGGCAGCGGCTTTCTCGGCGGCGGCCCGGCGTGCAGCGGCGCGCCGCTCGGCTTCGGCCCGCGCGGCAGCGGCACGCAGGTTGGCCAGCAGCGTTTCCAGTGCCTTGGCGTCCTGGCCCAATGCCTGTTCCTTCTCGCGCTGGTCCTTGAAGCGCTCTTCCAGCGAGGCAACGGTCTTTGCGCGATCGCGGCGGTCCGCTTCCAGGGCGGCTGCCTGCTGTTTCTGGTCCTGCTGCGTCCCCTGCAGCTTCTGCTTGCGCTCGGCGATCTGCGCCTGCAGCGCTTCCAGTTCCTTCAGGTCGGCGGTCAGCGTGGTGATCCGCTGCGCACGCTCGCGCTGCAGGTAGCGATGGTAGGCCAGGGCGCGGTTGGCATCGGCCACCGTGTCCTGCGACAGCAGCAGCTTCAGCGGTGCGTGGTTGCCCAACTGATACGCCGCGCGCAACAGCCCGGCCAGTTCGCGGTGCTGCTGGGCCAGGTTGCCCTGCAGCGTGCTGCGGCGCTGCTCGGCTTCGGCGAGGGCGCGGCCCTGCTCGCGCAGCGCGGCTTCCGTCTGCGCAAGTGCACGACCGGTGCGGGCTACCTTCTCGTCGGCCTCGCGCAGCTGCCGCGACGCCTGCCCGCGCTGGCCCTCGATCTGCCGTCGCTCCTGCGCCACGCCCTTCAGTTCGGTACGCAGTTTCTGCAGCTTGCGCTCGGTCTCGCGGGTGGTCTGCGCACCGCTGGGCAGCGGCAGGGCCAGCGCCAACGCCAGCCCCAGCAGCAGGCAGCGACCGCCGCGGGCAGCGGCGATGTGATGTCGGCGTGATGGGAAGGCGTTGTCGCGCAAGGGCTTTCCAGTGACTTCAGGCAGTTGCGGGGGCTACCGGGGAATGGTGACATCTCCGCACGCGGCCTGCCAGCCGCACATCCATCGAGGTCGCCATGAAAACTCTTTCCATTCCGCTGCTGTTGGGCGTACTGCTGGCCACCGGGCCGGTCTGTGCGCAGGAGAACATCAGCAAGGTCAACGGCAGCATCAGCGCCGAACCCGGTCAACGCTACGGCAAGCTGGACACCGTCAACGGCGGCATCCGCGTCGGCGAGGGCGTCGAGACCGGCAGCATCGACACCGTCAACGGCGGGGTGAAGGTCGCCGACCGCGCGCGCACCGGCAAGATCGAAACGGTAAACGGTGGTGTGCGCCTGGGTCGTGAAGTGATCGCCAGTGGCGGCGTCAGCACCGTCAACGGCAGCATCTTCACCGATCGCGGCAGCCAGATCGAAGGCGGCGTCGAGACCGTCAACGGCGGCATCGGCCTGGTCGAGAGCCGCGTCGGCAAGGACGTGGAGACCGTCAATGGTGACATCACCGTCGGTATCGGTTCGCAGGTCAACGGCGGTGTGCATGTGCGCAAGCCGAACTTCAGTGTCTCGCTGACCGCCAGCCACAAGCCGCGCGTGATCATCGGCCCGAATGCGGTGGTCACCGGCCCCCTGCAGTTCGAACGCGAAGTGGTGCTGTACGTGCATCGCTCCGCTCGCATCGGCCCGGTGACCGGCGCCGAGCCAATCCCGTTCGACACCGATACCGCCCCGGCGGACTGAACCCGCCGGACCTGCCGGTTCGGTAATACTCACTGTTACCGGTCGCGCATCAGGTGCGGCCGCCCTTTGTTCTCCAGGAATCGACGATGCCCCGCAAACTCCTCCTGTGCCTGGCCGCCGCGGCCGCGCTCAGTGCCTGCAAAGGCGAAAACACGCCCGCCGCCGCGCCGGCCACCGACACCCCTGCGGCGAAGCCGGCCGCCCATTCGTTCTCCCCGGAGATCAATGCCGGCGACTTCGCCGAGATGGTCAAGACGCTGGCCTCGGATGAGTTCGAAGGCCGCGCGCCGGGCAGCAAGGGCGAAGAGCTGACGGTCAACTACATCCGCGACCAGATGCAGCGCATCGGCCTGCAGCCCGGCAACGGCGACAGCTGGTTCCAGGATGTGCCGATGACCGAGACCACGGCCGACGAATCGACCGTGCTGAAGATCACCCAGGGCGGCAAGACCACCGAGCTGAAGTTCGGCACCGACATGGTGGTGGGTACCCGCACCGGCCAGGCCGAGGTAAAGGTCGATGCCAGCGACCTGGTGTTCGTCGGCTATGGCGTCGATGCGCCGGAGCAGAAGTGGAACGATTACGCCGGCCAGGACTGGAAGGGCAAGACGGTCGTCATGTTCGTCAACGACCCGGGCTTCCACGTCGAGGACGAGAAGCTGTTCGACGGCAAGCGCATGACCTACTACGGCCGCTGGACCTACAAGTTCGAGGAAGCCGCCCGCAAGGGCGCCGCCGCCGCGCTGATCGTGCACGATACCGCCGGCGCCTCCTACGGCTGGGACGTGGTGAAGAATTCCTGGGCGGGCCCGCAGTACGACCTGCCGGCCAAGGATGACCCGGAAGCCCGTATTCCGGTGCAGGGCTGGCTGAGTGCCGACGCGGCCAAGGCGCTGTTTGCCGGAGCCGGCCTGGACCTGGCGCAGGCCTACAAGGATGCCAGCAAGCGCGGTTTCAAGCCGGTGCCGCTGAAGGCCACCGCTGCGGTCGACCTGAAGAGCCAGATCGCACAGAAGCAGTCGCGCAACGTGGTCGGCGTGCTGCCGGGCAGCAAGCGTGCCGACGAGGCCGTGCTGTACATGGCGCACTGGGACCACCTGGGCAAGCATGAGGGTGAAACCGGCGACAACATCTACAACGGCGCCGTCGACAACGCGACCGGCGTGGCCGGCATTCTCGAAGTGGCCGAAGCCATGGCGCACCAGGACCCGAAGCCGGAGCGTTCGGTGGTGTTCCTGGCCGTGACCCTGGAAGAATCCGGCCTGCTGGGTTCGAAGTACTACGTCGCCCATCCGACCTTCCCGCTGGACAAGATCGCCGGTGTGATCAACATCGATGCGATGTCGGTGGCCGGCCGTGCCAAGGACGTGACCGTCACCGGCTTCGGCAGCTCGGAGCTGGAGGACATCCTCAAGCCGTTGGCCGCCGCCCAGGACCGTACGCTGCACGGTGAGACCTCGGTGCAAAGCGGCTTCTACTTCCGCTCGGATCACTTCAACTTCGCCAAGGCCGGTGTGCCGGCCCTGTACGCCGATGGCGGCGAGGACCTGCGCGAGGGTGGCGTGGAAGCGGGCCGCAAGGCCGCGGCGGACTACGGCGCCAACCGCTACCATGGCCCGAAGGACGAGTTCGACGCGGCCACCTGGAAGCTGGATGGCACCGTCGAAGACCTGCAGCTGATGTACGGCGTCGGCAAGGAGCTGGCCGGTGGTGATCGTTGGCCGAACTGGTATGCAGGCAACCCGTTCAAGGCGGCCCGCGACGCGATGATGAAGGACAAGGCTTCGGTCAAGTAAAGTCGGGCCATGCTCGACTGAGCATTGTTGAGAGCAGAGCGGGGCCCCCCCGGGCGGCGCGTTTATTTTTGATAACGTCGGCGGG